>DFFV01000021.1 GCA_002371625.1 Ruminococcus sp. UBA3767 | reverse complement strand
GATCAAACTCTTAATCAATTTGTATCCTAAAGCCACTTTTCAGCGACTCTAAAACCTTAGCTCATTCTTCTAAAAAATTCGCTGTGCGTGCAGACTTTTTTTCGTCTTCTGCTTGACTCTTATCTTAAATACTCAAAGTATTTAACAAGGGTTTCGTTTCGTCTATTGTTCAATTTTCAAGATGCTGGGCACTCTCCTCTTTGAGAGTGCCTATATATTATATCACGCCATGTCCCGTTTGTCAACACTGTTATTCAATTTTTATTTTAAAATAACTGTGAATATTTTAGTTGCAACTAACAAGAAAACAGCGTGCTGAACACGCTGTTACACGGCTTTACATTTTACAATGGCTACACACCTTGCCGCACCGAGTATCTCACCTATCTCGTTTTCATATCTCAGATACGTCTTCGGGAAGCTGCTGCGCATTTGCTTTGCAACGCCGAACACATCGCAGCCAATCCGTTTTTCGCACATTTCAAAGCTTTCCTCTATCTGTTTTTTCAGCTGCTGAGAGATCTCCTCTTCCGCATCTTTCCTTATCCGTTCGCCAGCATCGCTGCCCAGCCTTGCCGTTACTTCAAGCTCGACCTTGCAGACAAGCTGCCCGTTTTCGATCTCTACACCGCTCTTGCACCTTGCCTTTTCAACGAAAACATCGACGCTCCTATTATCTGCCTCCAAAGCCGTGTTAGCCTCCCTGCATTGCGGCTGAGTCATAAACCAGCCCGTGCAGGCGGCATCTATACCCTTGCCCGTGAATTTTCCGTCAGCTATCAGCGCAGTTCTTTTTATTGCAAGCTCGGGCGGACGTTTTTCGTCGTCGCTTTTAACCACGCTTATCTCCGGAAGTGCAAAATCGGGTTTTCCCACAAACGAAAGCATATCTATCAGCCTGCACCTTGCACAGCGTGAAAGCTGAACATTGTGCCGGATAACATCAATGAAATTCTCGGTCGATATCATTTCGCTCGTAAGCTCCGTCTGTATCAGCTCCCGGGCAGAATCCTCGGCAGCGCAGACATCTGCCGAAAGGCACACGGTCTTGTCACTGAGGCAGAAGGCGAACAGCTCCTCGGGCTGTGAAACATCAACGCTCTTTCCTAGGCAAATCAGCTTTAAATGCCCAAGAAATACAGTTTTTCCACGCTTTCTTTCGCACTGTGCTATTGCCTCTGCAACAGTTTTTCCGCTTGCCGTTATAACTTCAACGTTACTCTTGGTTATGTCAACAGGCGTGTCCGAACCCGGCTCGGAGGGCTTGAACACCTGAATGCTCACAAGATACTCCTCGCCCGCCCTGTCTATACCTATCGCATGGCAAAGCAGCCGCTGCTGTATCTCCGCCGTGTGCCCTTTTCCCGAAACGATATAGACTATTATAAGTGCAGCGAAAAGCACCAGCGTGTGAGCTTTAAATCTGCTGACTCTCATTCTCAGCGCTCCTTTGTTTTGAAAATAGCATCATTCCAAGCGGAATTATCCCTGCGAGCAGTATTATCACCCACAGGCTCTCACGCAGGTACACCACGCTTTTGCCCTTGTGAAAAAGCAGCACCACGAACGCCGCAGCAGCAGGCAAAAACGGGATCAGCCGCCTTGCTGTTTTCTTTTCTTTAGGGGAAACCAGCACCGCACAGCATCTTGAAGCGCAGTGCAGCCCCAGCCCGAGCCTTAAAACCGCAAGCGCCGTCCATACCGACATATACCCAGCATCAAAGCGCTCTATTATAGTTGAGGTGCAGCAGCAGGAAAGATAATAAAACGGCGTTTGAGTCGAAAAGGCAAAATCGCCCATAACAAGCACCGCAAAAGCAGCCACAAAGCTAACGATAAACGCTTTCACGCCGATATAGCTGTAAGCGCTCTTTGCGTGCGAGCCTTTCACATCACCAAGCAGAAAAGCGAGCATGACAACTTCCCTGCTGCGCAGGATATCGAGCTTAACATCCTGCGCCAGCGTGCCGCCGATATCATCAACAGCAAAGTGAAAAGCCGAAGCATCCGTCCTGTCAAGCGCACTCAGCACAAGCAGCAGCGTAAACGATGCAAACACCGCCAGAGTTATCCCTGCGCACTTTCCCAGCACACTGCTGCGCAGCCCCGAAAGATAAGCCGCAGCCGCAGCGATGCAGATAAGCGCTGCTATGCCCGATACCCTGTGCGAAAAGTACTCGTCAAGAAAATACCCGAAGCCTGCCGAGGTCATAAAAATATCCCACATAAAAAACAGCAGGTATAACGCCGCAGCTATTTTAGAAACGGTAGGCTTTTCGCTCCCTGCGGCGTATATCGCTCCCTGTCCCGTTCTCCCTGCAAGCACCACCGCAGGCAGAATTATAAGTGCCTGCACCGCCGATGAAAGCAGCACCGAGATGATATAAACTGCCGCATTGTTGTTTTCGTGCGGAAAATATGTCATCATTGAATAGCACCTTGCGCACAATGCCAGCGCCGCAAGCTGCATCGCAGAAAGCCGCATTTTCAATCCCCGGTCTCCTCCCTTTGCGCATTTTCATTCACCGTGGTGTGCCGCCTTGCATAGCCTGCAAAGCTGCTTCTGTATAAAAGGTCCGCTGCACCTCCTGCTTCAAGCGGAGAAAAAGGCGAAAGATATGATACCGAAAGCTCGTCCATTGCGCACACGTTTGCCGTGAAAAGCACAGCCGCAGCCGCTATCCCCAGCAGCCCTGCAAGGCTTCCCGCAAAAATAAAGATGAGCCGCAGCACCGATATCTGCTGGTCGAGCCGTGGGATAACAAAAGCCGAGGTCGCAGTTATGCCCACGACTATCAGAAGCGGCGCAGAGATAAGTCCGCTTTTCACCGCCGCATCGCCTACAACAAGCCCTCCCACTATCGAAACCGCACCGCCTATCGACTTTGGCAGGCGTATACCTGCCTCACGCATTATCTCAAAAAGTATCACAAGTATCGCCATTTCAACAGGCAGCGGAAACGGCGTAGCTTCCTCGGAAACATAAAGATTCAGCAGCAGCTTGAGCGTAAACGCCTCAGGGTGAAACATCACCAGCGCAATGTATATCCCCGGCAAAGCCACCGCCAGCAGAAAAGCAGCGTATTTCAGCCAGCGCATAAAGCTCGCATAATAAGGCTTTGTGCACATATCGTCCATTGTCTGAAAATTATCCGCAAAAAGCCCCGGGCATATCAGGCAGAAAGGCGCACCGTCCGCAAGGATACATATCCTGCCCTCGTTCAGCCGCATACAAGCCGTATCGGGTCGCTGCGTGTAGCTGCACGCCGAAAAGAACGAACTGCCATAGCTTTCATCAACAAACGGCTCAATGTATCCGCCCGAAAGCACTGTATCAAGTTCAATGCCCTCTATCCGCTTGCGCACCTGCGCCACCGCCTCAGGTGAAGCCCTGTCAGATAGATACATAATACATACGTCAGTGCTCGTTTTTTTGCCGCACTGCACAAGCTCAAAACGCAGCTTTGGAGTTTTCATTCTCCTGCGCACCATTGCCATGCCGCACCTTACCACTTCGTTAAAGCTGTCCTGTGCGCCCCTTACCGTCTGCTCACTGTCGGGAGTCTGCACCGCCCTGCGCTCAAAGCCCTGTGAGCCAAAAGCACAGCACTTTGAAACGCCGTCTGCAAGCACCAGACAAAAGCCCGAAAACAAAAGCCTGAACATTTCCCCGTAGCTGTTTACAGTCACACGCTCGGTCGACAGCAAACTGCCCGATGACAAAAACCTGAATATCCCGTCACCGTCCATGCACATTTTCAGTTCCATAAGCGGCTGAAACACCAGGTCAGCCAGTGCCGCCGCAGAAACAAGCCCCTCCGCCGTCACCACAGCACAGTCGGTGCCGCATATACGCACATTCATTATGTTCACATCAGCGCTGTCCGCACAAATCCTGCGAAGCGTTTCAAGGTTTTCGTGCAGGTCGCTTCCGATGACAGTCCCGTTTTTTTCAGGCATTTTTATCTTCCCCTTGCAGTTTTTCATTCGGTAATATTTTGCACTTTGCGCTGTAAATTATTCGTTTGCTTTAAAATTGCACAAAAGGGGTTGCATTTTGAAGATAAATCGGTTATAATAAAACCATACTAAGTAAGGAGGTTAAACAAAATGGCATTTGAAGTAACAAAAGATACGATAATCGGCGACATCATGGACCATGACGAGAGCGTTGCTCCTTATTTTATGGATATGGGAATGCACTGCCTCTATTGTCCTGCTTCAAGAGGTGAAACACTTGAGGAGGCTTGTGAGGTGCACGGCGTTAATCCCGATGAGATGATAAAAAAGCTCAACGCACATTTCGCTAAGTAAAAAAACCAACACCGCCGTAACACTATTGTTGCGGCGGCGATTTTTGTAATTATCAAGAGTATTCTCAAATACCGATCAACAGGTGATAAAATGGATTCAAGACTACTGACCTGCGCACAGCTTTGCTGCGGCGATGTTATTTGCGATATAGGGACAGATCACGGCTACCTGCCCTGCTACATGGTCGAAAAGGGGCTTTGCAAAAAGGCTTTTGCCTGCGATGTTGCACAGGGACCGCTCGATTCCGCCATTGCCCATATCAACGAGCACGGGCTGTCAGACCGCATAACTGCCGTACTTTCCGACGGATTGGATAATATCGAGCGTGGCGATATGACCGATATTGTTATCGCAGGAATGGGCGGTGAGCTTATCAGCGATATTCTCTCACGCTGCGAGTGGCTTGATGAAAGCATAAACCTCGTGCTCCAGCCGATGACCAAAGCAGATGTGCTGCGCAGGTGGCTTTTTGAAAACGGCTTTACCGTAAAGAGCGAGCTTGCCTGCGTCAGCGGCAGGTTCGTATACAGCGTTATGCAGGTAAGAAAGGTTTGCCCCGAATACCCCTGCACTCAGGAATATCTTCACTACGGCTTTGTAAAAAACGACACCGAGGAAGGCAGGCGCTATTTGCGTGAGCGTTCACAAAAGCTGAAAAAGATAGGAAGCGGATTGCTTTCGGGCGGTACAAACAACACCCTTGCCCAGCAGCTGCTTGAGCTGAGCCGGCTCCACGAAAACGAATAAATACAAAAAAAGAGCTGTCACACGACAGCTCTTTTACTTTTGATATTAGTACTGCTGCTCCTTCATCTTTGCGAAGCACTCGCTGCAGTAAACAGGTCTGTCCTCTCTTGGCTTGAAAGGAATAACTGCCTCTCCGCCGCATGAAGCACAGGTAGCTGTGTAGGTCTGTCTTTCAGCCTTGCTTGCCTGCTTTCTTGCATCTCTGCAAGCCTTGCATCTCTGTGGCTCGTTTGTGAAGCCCTTTTCAGCGTAGAACTCCTGCTCGCCTGCTGTGAAAACGAACTCGTTGCCACAGTCCTTGCATACTAATGTCTTGTCCTCGTACATAATACTATACCTCGATATAAAAATTTGTGCCTCGTCGGGCTTGCACCGACACCTTTGTTAAACAACGCTCTGCAATTAAGCTATTCGGCCATATCAAAAGACGTTTTGCGTCTTTTCAACTATTTAAGCACTGATTTCAGTTTACGCCTTACCCTCTGCATCGCATTGTCAACCGACTTCACAGTCACTCCCAAATTTAATGCCATCTGGTTATAAGCCATACCCGTTAAAAACAGCCTGAACACCTTCCACTCCTGCTCTGAAAGCGCCTCATTTATCTTTTTATTGATCTCCTCGATCCTTTCATTTTCGATCAAAATACTTTCAGGATCCTTCTGAGCGCTCTCCTCAAAAATATCCTCGTTCATTTCCTCATCGAACTCGATATTTCCAAGCAGTCTGTTCTTTTTCATGGAAGATATTATTTTATTCTTTACGCAGACATTTGCGTAGGTCGAAAACTTGACGTTTTCATCATGCCGATAGGTGTTTACCGCTTTGAGCAGTCCGACAAAACCTTCCTGCACCATATCCTCTCGAATATCGGGAGCATATTTTGATGCAAAGTACTCGACAGTGCGCAAGTATCTGGCAATAAGCTCTGAAACGGCTCTTTTATCATTTTTCGCATTGCGCACAAGCTCCTCATCGGTCAGCGCAGCATTATCCTTATGCGGATCAATCATATCAAAACCGTCCCATACTCCAATGTAAATCTATAATAGCATTTCTTGTCATAAAAGTCAAGAGAAACGTTAAAAATAAATTTACAAAATCAAAAATTTGTAGCACCTTACACATTTAACGCAATTATTCTTAGCATTTTGACGAAACACGCATCACGCTATAAAAAGATAAAAGCAGCCGCACAGAACGGCTGCTCAAATGCTTATAAACAATACTGTGCTCTGCCATTTCTGAAAATATCATTTCCTTCGCAGTCATCAGCGACTATCAGCGGAAAATCCTCTACATACAGTTTTTTAACAGATTCACAGCCGAGATCGTCAAACGCAACGACCTCGCATGATTTTATACAATTACACGCCAGTGCTCCCGCACCGCCTATTGCGCAAAGGTAGATCGCCTTATTGCGCACCACCGCATCTATAACTTCCTGCGAACGCTCGCCTTTACCGATCATTCCGCCAAGTCCCAGATCCAGCAGTCTTGGTGCAAACCTATCCATTCTGCCCGATGTAGTCGGTCCGCACGAACCGATCGGTCTGCCTTCGGGCGCAGGTGTTGGTCCTGCGTAATAGATAACAGCATCCTTTAGTGGTATCGGCAGCTCCTTGCCCTCATCGAGCAAAGCTGCAAAACGCTTATGTGCCGCATCTCTTGCAGTATACACAACTCCCGTGAGCAATATCTTATCTCCGCAGTGGAGCTCGCTGCTTCTTGCTTTAAGCTCCTGCGAAGCTATCCTTGCAAATTCAGCCATTTATCACTTTATTCCTGTGCTGCTGCCTGCTCCTGCTGCTCGATCATCTCAAGGCCGTCATCGATGAGATCTCTTGCCTCGTTAACAGAGCCAATGCTTGTTCCGTACAGGTCATTAAGTGTAGTAACGAGCTTCTGAACGTTCTCGCTAAGAGTTGTGAACTGAGCCTTAACGTTCTTTCTAACGTCAGCGGACTGTGCTCTGATAGTAACAGCGCTTGCCTGAGCATCTCTGATAGTCTTATCAGCCTCAGCCTTAGCCTCGCTTCTGACTCTTTCTGCCTCAGCCTTAGCCTCGGTAGTTACCTTGTGAGCCTCAGCGTTAGCCTGAGTTGTGGTCTGTTCAGCCTCAGCCTTAGCCTCAGCGACCATATTAGCAGCGCTCTGCTTAGCGCTGTTAAGTGTAGAATCAGCCTCTGCCTGTGCAGAAGTAACGAGCTTTTCAGCCTGAGCGTTTGCATCATCAAGGATCTGGTTCTGCAGCTGCTGAGCTTCCTCTTCCATCTGCTTAGCGTTAGCCTTAGCCTCTGCGACAACCTTGTTAGCGGTGTTCTGAGCCTCGATAAATACATTACCGAGCTCAAGAGCGGCATTGTTTCCGCTGCCTGCATTCTTTTCAGCCTGCTCGAGCTTTTCCTTAAGATCCTCTATTTCATTTTTCTGTCTTTCGATTTCAGCGTCCTTTTCACCGATCTGCTGCTCATAGTCAGCGATCCTGACCTTCATGGTATCGGTCGAAGCCATAAGCTCGGCTACCTTATTCTTGGCATCCTCAACCTTCTTTTCGAGTTCCTTTTTGCCCTCAAAGTCCTGCTGCTGAGCGCTGCCGGCTGATTTCTCAAGTCTTTCGATCGTCTCATTCTGGTCATTGACCTGAGCCTCAAGAGTGTAGATCTTAGAGGTAAGATCGTCTACATAAGCAAGAACATCCTGCTTATCAAATCCACCGACTCTAACTGTTCTCAAAAATCCATTGCTTGCCATAATATTCCCTCCAAATAATTGATCCTTAATAATTATACTATATGTCAAAGGTCATTTCAATAGGCTTGCCGACTTTTTTGGAATTTCAGTGTTTATAACAAATAAACGTAAGAATTTTGGCTAATCTGATAGCGCACATCTTTATCCTGCGGCGAGCCACAACGCCTTAAAGATATTATAACAAAATCCTGCTGAAAATTCAAGTGTTTTGAACAAAAAACTTTCTCTTTCAGCCGATTTTACCGTCAAAATCAATATATAGACTGCGAAAACGATTTCGCAGACTACACTTAGTTTGCCTTATTAGCTGAGATAAGGCAAACCAGAAACTGATTTGCCTCATCACAAATAATCATATTCAGTTTACGATATTACTTCTTGAAAATATTGAAGATATCGTCGTAGTAGTTCGGATTATCAGCAGCCTTAACGCCTGCCTTGTGCATTGCCTCAGCGTCAGCCTTTGCCTCATTGTCCTCCTTAGGAGCGAGCTTAGCAAAAGGATTAACAGGCTTAGCCTCCTCAACAGGCTGTGCAGCATCGTCAGCAAAATCAGCAGCGATAACTGTAACGTCCATTGTATCCTTAGCGCTCTCGTCGGTTCCGTTACCGAAGATGATATCTGCGCCGTCATCAGCAGCGTTTGAGATAGCCTCGGTAAGCTCTGCCATATCAAGAACAGTAAGGTCAGGTGACATTGTAACGTTAACGATAAGTCTTCTTGCGCCCGTGATGGATGTTTCAAGCAGCTTGGAGTTAACGACCTGATTAAGGATATCCTGTACCTTATCCTTGCCCTCGCCGTGACCGATAGCGATGTGAGCCTTACCTGCATTTGTAAGGATCGTTGTCACGTCAGCAAAGTCAACGTTGATCTCGTCATGTCTTGTAATGATCTCTGCGATAGCGATAACGTCAGTCTTGAGAACGTTATCAGAGATAGCGTAAGCCTGTGCCATCGTAAGATTCTTCATATCGGTATCGATAAGGTTCTGGTTAGGGATAACGATAAGAGCGTCAACGTTCTTTGAAAGTGCCTCTATGCCCTTTTCAGCTCTCTCCATCTTCTTGATGCCCTCGAACTTGAAAGGCTTTGTAACAACACCGATGGTGAGCTTGTTAGCTTCTCTTGCGATCTCAGCGATGACCGGAGCTGCACCTGTACCTGTTCCGCCGCCCATTCCGGCAGTGATGAACACCATGTCAGCATCCTTGATCTTCTCAGCGATCTCGTCCTTGCTCTCCTGTGCAGAAGATTCACCGATCTCGGGCTTTGCGCCTGCACCGAGTCCCTTGGTCAGCTTTCTGCCGATCTGGATAGTATTTTCTGCATCAAACTTCTTGAGTGCCTGAGCATCTGTATTAACAGCGATATACTCCACATTTCCTCTGATGCCCTGAGCAATGATCCCGTTAAGAGCGTTTCCGCCGCCGCCGCCGACACCGATGACCTTTATCTTTGCGCCTGCAACCGGCTCGTCTACGATTTCGTAACCCATATTCCTGTTCCTCCTGTATTTATGATTGGACCTTGTAATTTTTACATTCCCAAAACTGTGCACGGCGCTGCCGATACGACACAATGCGCCTTATTCGCACATTATTAGATAATACTATACTATCATATTCCGACAAAAATGTAAAGTAGTTTGCCGTATTTTTTTTAAAATTTCTATTAAGAAACATTCACAGACAGTTTTAAGCGTAAAAATTTGTACATACTAAACAAATTTACACCAACTGATTTTCGCTTACGGTTGGTAATTATAGCCGTAACCGTATCCGTTAGCGGCATCATATCCGTCGCTGTAACCGTAGTTCGTGTTCGTTCCTGCGTTGGGATCGTAGCCGTAGTTCGTATTCGTTCCTGCATTGGGATCGTAACCGTAATTCGTGTTCGTTCCTGCGTTGGGATCGTAACCGTAATTCGTGTTCGTTCCTGCGTTGGGATCGTAGCCGTAATTCGTATTCGTTCCTGCGTTGGGATCGTAACCGTAGTTCGTATTCGTTCCTGCGTTGGGATCGTAGCCGTAGTTCGTATTCGTTCCTGCATTGGGATCGTAGCCGTTATTTGCATTTGCGTTCGCATTCGTATTCGCATCGACCGCACCGTTATTCGTGCCGTTGTTTGTGCCTGTGTTTGCATTTGCGTCTGTCGTGTTGGTGTTTGTGTTTGTATTGTTATCGGTGCCGTTTAAACTGCCCGGATTATTCTTGATATATCCGTACTCCTCTATCTTATCGGGAGCTGATCTGTCGGCTGCCTGCGTATCCTCATCGCTGTTTTTGTTCTTTGCGGGAGTTGATGAGCCGTCCTTATCATCGGTGCCAACGCCATCGGGAATAGCCGAGATACCGCTGTTAGAACCGTTATATATCAGTCTTCCCTTGAAGCCCTCGGAGAGCTTATCTTCTATAACAGCCTTGAAATATCCCAGCTTATAATCAAGGTCTGCCGAGCTTCCCAGCTCAATAACTATCCTTGAATCATAAAGCAGCTTTATCGCCGAGCGGCTGGTCATATCTATTTCAACTATCTTATCCAGCTCGGTGTTCCTGATGTTGTTCATCAGCTCTTTATATATCCTCAGCTTGTTCTTATCACTGCTTTCCAGCTGGTCGCCTACCGATTTTACCGAAAGCTCGAACCCTTTTATAACAGGTATACCGCCCGTTGCCGAGGCATTGCCCATTTCAAGTATCGTTCCTGCGGTAGATACCACGCTGTACTTGCCGCCGAACTCGATATCCGCAGCCTTTTCAGCCTCCTTAATATCCACCACGAGCGTTGATGGGTACTTCTTTTTAACGCTTACCTCCTCAACGAACACGAGGTTATCCTTTATTCGCTTTTCTATCAGCTTGGTATCCGTTCTAACAAGGTTCTCATCGTTGATTATCCCGCCTATGCCCAGTATCTGCTCACGCTTGTAAAGAGTAAGCCCGTCTATCTCGACATTTTTCACCTTGAAAAACACCGTCAGGCATAAAACCAGCACTATAAGCGCAACAAAAACAAAAGCAATAGCGCAATAGCCTACGATGCTTCCCTGCTCTCTTGAGGCTTTGCGTCTGCTTTCCCTTTCGGGTGTATCATTCAAACCTGTTCTTACTACGTCCTTCATTCTTACCGTTCCTTAACACATTACTCTTGTTATATCCGCACCTGCCAAACGCAGGTGTTTTTCTATATTCTCATAGCCCCTGTCTATATAGCATATATTCTCGACCTCAGTCTCACCCTGAGCGCCCAGCCCTGCAAGCACAAGCGCAGCGCCGCCCCTTAATTCGCAGGCACGCACCCTTGCACCGTACAGCTTTTTAACGCCCTCTATGACAGCGACCTTTCCCTCCGTCTTTATATCCGCACCCATTCTCACCAGCTCATCGACATGGCGGTAACGGCTGCAAAAAATATTTTCCACAACAACGCTCGTTCCCTTTGCCTTTGTCAGCGCAGCCATTACAACAGCCTGCGCATCCGTCGGAAATCCCGGGTAGGGCATCGTCCTTATCGTCTTTACCGCTCTCAGCGGCTTTTTGCTGTTGATATATATCCTGTCATCATAAGTATACACACGGCAGCCCATCTGCTCAAAAACGGGCACCACAGCTTCAAGGTCGCCTGCCCTTGCGTTTTTCAGCTCAAGCTCACCGCCCGTTATCGCTGCGCCTGCCATATAGGTCGCCGCAACTATCCTGTCGGGCATGACCTCGTATTCGCAGCCATGCAGTCTTTCAACACCGCTTATAACGATGCTTGAAGTCCCGTGTCCCGAAACCCTCGCACCGCAGCAGTTCAGAAAATCGCCGAGGTCGGTTATCTCGGGCTCTCTTGCGGCATTAGTTATCACAGTTTCGCCTTTTGCAAGCACCGCCGCCAGCATAATGTTTTCGGTTGCGCCCACCGAAGGGAAACCCAGACTTATCTTTGCACCTCTCAGCCCCGTCGGACATTCGCAGCAAAGCACCCCGTACTCCTCGGTTATCCTCGCACCCATCTGCCTGAGGGCACTAAGGTGCATATCTATCGGCCGTGGTCCAAGCTCGCACCCTCCCGGGAAAGAAAGCTCGCACTCGCCCTTTCTGCCAAGCACTGCCCCGAGGAAAACTATCGATGAGCGCATTTCTCTCATCAGCTCCTCCGGCACCGCACATTCGCACATACCTCTTGCGTCTATCACGGCGCAATGGTCTTTGTAACGGCTCTTGCAGCCGAGTCTGTTAAGTATCCTGCACGCTGCGAAAACATCGCTCAGCGCAGGGCAGTTTTTCAGCCTTACCTCGCCCGAGCAGAGCGTACAGCCTGCCAGCAAGGCAAGGGCGCTGTTTTTTGCACCCTGAACGGCTATCTCACCGCACAGACGTTTTTCTCCTCTTATAACAAGCCTTTGCATAAGCGTCAACTCCTTGAAAATAGGTCTGACTTATCTTATGCACAGCTTATGTTACAGGTGAAAGCTGTCAGTCGAGATCAAGCTCTATGCTGTTTGATACGAACACATAAGAAGGCACGCATTTCAGTGACATACCGAACACCTTCTTGTTCATTCCCTCAGTCGAGATCACCATTGATCTTACCGCCTCGTTGAACTGCTCGCTGTCCATATCCTCAATGTTCATCAGAACGTCCACCTCAAACTTCTTGGAGCTGAATCCCGGGATAACAACAGGTATCTGCTCACCCTTGCTATCGGTCTGTGCCATTGAGATGTAGGCTACCTTATCCGAATACCTCGGATCTATCTTTGTCAGCACGAATTTAGGTATCTCCACCTTGAACGGTGAAAGGTTCTTTGCACTGAAGGCGAGTCTTACCGTGCGGTAATTCTCTTTTTTCTCCGAGTTGAAAGCCTTCTCGCTGCCTATCGAATAATGTGTCGAGGCGTGGGCTTTAAGCTCGGTCATGCTCATCTTCTCAAAGATGTTTTTTTCAACAGAAGTCGTGTTGTCCACATCATCGCTCACTATCGGCGGAAAAGCGAACATCATCGCCAGCAGAAAGCTGACTGCGACCACGCACCATATAACGATAGTCTTTTTCTTAACATACTGGCTGCCCAGCTTTACGCCACGGTTAAGTCCCGTAGCCTTGGGTACCTCTCTTGCGTTGAAGTCGCTGAAATCTTCCTCCTGCTCATCCTCAGCGTCCAGCCTGGGATCGTTCAGGTTCATCGCAGGATCTTCATAATGTATCGCTCTTTCAAACTTCCCCTGATGATACCCGTCATCCTTTGAAAACAGTGATTCTGCATACTGGTTTATTGCCAAGCCCCTGTGCTTAGGGGTATTCAGCGAGTAAATCTCTTTCCTGTTGGGCAGCCTTATGCTGTCCATATCTCCCCGTGTGGGATCACTTTTCTTTTTCTTCGCCATTTATTAGTCCTCTCAGCTTAACTCATCACCTTGCAAGCAGCTCATCCAGCGCCTGCATGATCCTTTCCCTCGTGTCACCTATATGAAGCTTAGCCGCATTTTCCGAAGCCGTTTTCAGCTTCTGCGGATCGTTTATATAATCCATGACCGTTTTGATAAAAAGCTCCTTTGAGAGATTCTTTTCTTCTATGACCACACCTGCCCCTGCATTTTGCAGCACCATTCCGTTATAATACTGATGGTTCTCAGCGACCATCGGCGAAGGTATCATAACAGCGGCTCTGCCTATTGCTTCTATCTCTGTAAGCGCACCTGCACCGCAGCGAGTTATCACCAGGTCGCAGGCAGCCATTGCAACGGGCATATTCACATAGCTCTCAACTATTCTGTGAGGGTCGTTCTTCACATCGACTCCCTTATCCGCAAGAGTCTTTACATAGTCTTTGTATTCTTTATAAGTACCATACGAGTGTATATGGTTCACTTTTATATTGTTTTTCTGATAATATTCAAGAAGGTACGCAACATAGTTGTTTATCGTCAGCGAACCGAGGCTTCCTCCTGCCGAGAGCACGCACACGGTATCCTCGTCAAAGCCCAGCTGTTTTCTCGCTTCCTGCTTGGAAATGCCGGCAAAAGATTTTCTCACAGGCAATCCCGTAACAACGACCTTCTTAGCTTTTTCAAAATACTTTTCAGCTTCCTTTACGCTCAGCATAACAACGTCAGCGTGCTTTGAAAGCAGCTTGTTAGTCACGCCGGCATAAGCGTTCTGCTCGTGGACTGCGGTCTTTATGCCCATTTTTGCGGCAGCTCTCACCACCGGTCCCGAAACATAACCGCCCGTTCCCACAACAAGATCGGGCTTGAATCTTTTTATGATGCTTTTGCAGGTCTTTCCCGACTTCATCAGGTAGCCTGCCGCCTTGAGATTTCTTTTGATATTTTCCGCACTGAGATGTCTTTGAAAGCCCTCTATGCGAACAGGCTCGAATTTATAGCCTGCCTTTTTCACCAGCTCCGCCTCTATCTTATCGGGATTTCCCGCAAAGCAGAACTCGGTATCGGGATATTTATCCTTGATTATCTCTGCAATAGCAAGCGCCGGGTTGACATGACCTGCCGTACCTCCGCCTGCAAGCAATACCCTGTACATATCAAGCAGCTCCGTTTCCGTAGAAAATTATATTTATACGTCCCCTGCTTTATCCTCTTGTTCTTTTTATTTCTTCATGTGCGCCTGCCTTGAAATATTGAGCATAATACCCATTTCGGCAAGCTGTATCATCAGCGCAGTACCTCCGTAGCTGAAAAACGGCAGCGCAACGCCCGTGTTCGGGAACGCATTGCAAGCGACCATTATGTTCAAAAATGCCTGCGATCCTATCTGTATCGTGATGCCCGTAGCAACGAGCGTACCGAACCTGTCGTTTGCATGGTTTGCAATATGGAAGCCCTTTATCATGAACATCACAAATAAAAGCACCACGACCATCGCACCTATAAATCCCAGCTCCTCGCAGACTATCGAGAAGACAAAGTCGTTGTGCGATTCGGGCAGGTAAAGGAACTTCTGCCTTGATTCACCAAAGCCAAGTCCGTTCCAGCCGCCCGAGCCTATTGCCAGCAGCGACTGATATGTCTGCCAGGTCGAGCCTTGCGGATCGCCCTCGGGGTTTTTCCAGCTCTGTATCCTTTCGGTGATGTATGAAAATCCCGAGCCGCCGAACATCATTCTCAGCGCAAGGAAAAGCGCACCGGCGACTATGATGAACAGAATGAACCTCGCAAAAGTCTTTCCCGGCATTCCGCTGACATACATCATCCCCAGCCCTATAACACCGATAAGCACAACAGCCGACATGTGTCTTTGCAGCATAAGCACGCCTGCTACCATTCCCATAATGATAACGAACGGCATAACGCTGTATTTCCAGCTCTTGAACTTAGGGAAATTGACCGCCATTATGTAGGCAAAAACAAGTATGAACGTGACCTTCAGCAGCTCTGAGGGCTGGAACTGGATAAAGCCGAAATCTATCCAGCGCCTTGCGTTCGCCGTTTCCGTACCTATGAACAGCGTGGCTATGCACACTCCGAAAACGACCACAAATCCCAGATAAACTATTCCTGTATTCTGGAAGAAGTGATAATCCACCAGCGAAAGTATCAGCATCAGCACAAGACCGATACCGCCTGCGAAAGCCTGCCTTTTCAGGTAATAGGTACCGTCGCCCATCTCTGCAAGTCCCCAGCCGTAGGAAGCCGAGAACATCATGACCAGTCCGAAGACCATCAGCGCCATTACCAGCGCAAAGAACGACTTATCTATCTCCGTGAATATCAGCCGCAAATTTAGTTTTTTTCTCGCCTGTGCAACAGGCGGATGATATGGCTTTTCGTCATAGTAATTGACATTTTTGCCTTCTACCGTTTTATCAGCCAAGTTACTTCCTCCCAATGATCCTTACACAAATTCTATATATCTTACCCCGAAGTTATCTGATAATAATACCGTCCGCATAGGAGGCATAGGCAAACAGCCCAGCCGAACCGATAAGCGTGACCACCGAGCTGACCGCCATTATCCTGTAATCTCCCCAGCCTCTGCTGCGAAGATGCCCGTGAAGCGTCAGCCCCTTGAATAAAAGCTGTTTTTTGTGCCTGAAAACGAGATGTCCCACGAGCGTGCAAACGCCCTCTGCAACAAGAACTATCCCCGAGCACAAAAAGACCAGCGGCATATTGGTCGTTACCGTTATAACTGCCAGCATAGCACCCAGAAATCTGCTTCCCGATTGTCCGAGGTACATCTTGGCAGGGCTTATCCCGAATATCATGTAAGCCGAGCAGCATCCTGCCGTTATCACCGCAAGCATCTGCGGCATTTCAAGCCAGCGGTACATAGCACACGCACCTGCACACGCCAGCGAAAACATCATCGCCGTCATTGCGCAAAGCCCATCGCAGCCATATTCTGTAACTCCGCCGGGACAATCATGCAGCTCCGTCAGATTTATTATAACAGTCATCAGCACCGCTGTCAATGGATAAAATATAAACCCAAGTTCAACATTTCCGATATGGAAAGGCAGCAGCAATTTTGTGTCTGCCATTCCTGATTTAGTCAGTATATATGAAAATCCAAGGCACACGACAAGCTCAATGATGACCACCACGCTTTTTTTCAGTCCTATGCCTCGTTTGGTTTCCTTATTATAATCGTCCGTCAGCCCTGTTGCCGTTATCAGCAGCACCACCGCAGCCGCAGCGATATAGCCCTGTGTCAGCGCTTCCCTGCTGCCGCTGAGCTCCTCTGATGACCTCATTCCCACGATAGTGATAACTATCCCTATCAGCATAACAAGTGCCATCACAAGCCCCGCAAACTTCGGCTCTGAGCCGTCCTTTTTGAATCTGTCGCCGATATACAGGTCAAACCTTCCTGTTTTTACACGCCTGAAAAAAGGTATAAAAAAGCGAAAGAGCACCGCTCCTGCGGCAAGCTCGGAAATAAGGATGATACTTTGCACCTGCCAGTTCATCTCAGCAGCACTCCTTTGCGTAAGGGTGTAATATTCAGATAGCCTTGAAGACCTCCTCCAGCGCCATTCCCCTGCTTCCTTTCAAAAGCACCGAATCGCCTTTTTGCAGCTTTCCTTTAAGGTATTCGGCAAGCTCATCCCTATCGGAAAAATGCATACAGCGGCTCTTGTCAAATCCGTTCTCGACAGCGCCGATTATGTAATTTCTTGCAAGCTCGCCGTAGCAGTAAAGCCTGTCGGCGTTTGAGCGTGCAACATATTCTCCTACTTTCTTGTGGAACTCTGCGCTCCTTTCGCCAAGCTCCAGCATATCAGCCAGCACGCAGTAGCGCATACCGTCCGTTTCCACCTGATCCAGCATAGAAAGGCTCGACCTCATCGAATCGGGCGCTGCATTGTAGCAGTCCACCACAAAGCTGACACCGTTTTTATATGTAATATTCTGCCTCAGTCCTTCGGGACGGAAGCTCTCTATGCCCACAAGTATCTCATCAACGGGAACATCCAGCGCAAGTCCCACGCAGAAAGCTGCGAGTGCGTTTTTAACGTTATGCACACCGATGCAGTTGAGCCTTGCACGCACGACCTGTTTTCCGTAGCATATATCAAAGTCAACGCCGTTGTCACGGTTGAGGATATTTTCCGCATAAACATCGCAGTTCTTATCCTTAACGCTGTAATAATAGACCTTTCTCAGCCCGTGCACCTCAGCGTTCGCCAGGAACTTATCGTCCATATTCAGCACCAGCGGTGCGCCCTGCTTTGCGCCGTCAAGTATCTCCAGCTTAGCGGCAAGTATATTCTCCTGCGAGCCGAGCTTTTCAATGTGCGAAACACCGATGTTGGTTATAACGCAAACGGTCGGCTTGCAGCTCATAGACATTCTTGATATTTCGCCTCTTGCGCTCATTCCCATTTCAATGACCGCAGCCTGCGTATCCTTATCAAGTCCCAGAAGCGTCTTTGGCATACCTATCTCGTTATTGAGATTGCCCTGGGTTTTGAGCGTTTTGTATTTTCTTGCGACCACAAGCGATATCATATCCTTTGTGGTCGTCTTTCCTACGCTTCCGGTAACTCCCACCAGAGGTATATCGAACTTATCACGGTAGTAGCCCGCAACATCCAGCAGCGCCTGCGCAGTCGAATCGACTATTATGCACCTTGCTCCCTCAACAGCTCTTTCAGTTATAACAGCCTGCGCACCAAGCTCCATAGCCTTGGCGGCGAAATCGTGTCCGTCAAAACGTGCTCCCTTCAGCGCAAGGAAAACCGAGCCCTCGGTGATAGTCCTTGTGTCCGTAGAGATATTATCTATCATCACATCCGCAGGGTAGCCATAGCTTCCCCTGACCGCTGCAACGATCTCTGACAGCTTCATCTGCTCCATTTGCAAGTCACTCCTAAACCGTGTTTTGTCCTGCCTTATCTTCCCTCTTTTGCAAGCTCCTCAAGCGCCTGTGAAACGACCTCACGCTCGTCAAAATGTATCTTTACTCCGCCTGCAAGTATCTGATAATCCTCGTGTCCCTTTCCGGCAAGCACGATGATATCGTCCTTTTCGGCATTCTTTACTGCCCAGTGTATAGCCTCTCTCCTGTCGCAGATGGTTATATACGGGGTATCCTTACCTTCAAGTCCCACAAGGATATCCTTGATTATCTCCTCGGGATCCTCGTTTCTCGGGTTATCCGAGGTCACTATAAGAAAATCCGAATTGTCCGCAGCAGCCGCAGCCATCAGCGGACGCTTGGTAGCATCTCTGTTTCCGCCGCAGCCAAAAAGGCATTTCACCTTTCCTGTTGAGCTTTCCTTTATTGCTTTGAGCACATTCACAAGTGCGTCCGGCGTGTGCGCATAATCGCATATCACCGTAAAATCCCTGTGTGTAGGAACTATCTCGGCTCTGCCTCTTACACCGCCTACTCCTGCCAGTGCCTTTATCGTCTTGTCAACGTCATATCCCAGCGTTTCAAGGCAGGCAATAACAGCCAGCGAGTTTGAAACGTTGAACAGTCCCGGCATACCAAAGGTAACGTTCCTTTTCTGCTTGCCATCGGAGAAAACATACTTTACACCGCTTGCGCACAGCAGAACGTCATCAGCCATAAAGTCAGCGGCCGAGCCTACCGAGTATGTCTTAACGGGGCACTCAACCTCCTTTATGTATCTTCTGCCGTACTCATCATCGCAGTTGATTATAGCCGTATCAGAAAGGCTGAAAAGCTCCTTTTTAGCCTGATAGTAATTCTCCATAGTTCCGTGGACATCAAGGTGATCCTGTGTGAGATTTGTAAAAATACCCACCTCATATCTGCACGCAGCAACACGCTTTTGCTCCAGTCCCTGCGAGGATACCTCCATGACCGCATACTCGCAGCCTGCCTCGACCATTTTGCTGAACAGCTCATAAAGGTCATAAGGCTCGGGCGTAGTTCTTGATGTAGGATAGATGCTGTCGCCTATCTCGTTCTGGCAGGTGCCTATAAGGCCGACCTTGCAGCCAAACGAGCTGAGCACCTTTTTTATCATCGTAGTGATAGTGGTTTTGCCGTTTGTGCCGGTAACGCCGATAAGCTTCAGCTTTTTCTGCGGATCATCGAACCACTTAGCACATATCAGCGGATAAGCCGTTCTTGTGTCCTCAACGATTATCTGGTTTTCAAGTCCCAGATCACGCTCACAGACAACTACGCTGCAGCCCTTGGCTATCATATCCTTTGCCGCATCATGTCCGTCAAAGGTGTTGCCCTTGATGCAAACGAACATCATGCCCTGTTTTATCTCGCTTCTTGTATCGCCGGTCACTCCGCTGATCTCACAGTCGGGTATGGTGACCTGAGCGATCCCTTTCATCAATTCGTAAAGTTTCATAGTTTCCTTCCCCTGAAAATATTTTCACCTTGTAACAAGCGCTACTGTGAAGTCACAGTCGAGCTTGCAAATGTAACGCTTATTGAAGTTCCCGCAGGAACGGTCCTGCCCGAGATAGCCTGCTGATCGCCCTTGGCAATAGCGCCCTCCTCACTTGCACCCGCACCGAGCGCTGTAAGGTTGAGCCCGTATTTTTCAAGCAGATCCTTAGCCTGTGCTCTGGTAAGTCCCGTAAGATTAGGAACGGTAACTGTCTCCGGCTTGGTCTCATCAGTGCAGAGCACAACTGTACCGCCGCTGTCTATTGCAACTCCGGTAGGATACTGTTTTACAACAGTGTCGCCCTTACCTACTATCTTGACCTTGAAGGAATTATCCTCAAGCGCCTTCTTAGCCTTATCCACCTTATAGGTCTGAACATTGGGCACAGATATCTGGAGCGTCTTTCGCTCCTCCTCGGTATACTGCGGGAATATCTCCAGATACGGCAGCATCTCGTTCATTACATTAACGCATATCGGCGCAGCTACCTGGCTTCCGTAATACTGATCTCCCGTAGGCTCATCCACCATCACCAGCATTATCACCTGCGGATCGTCCGCAGGGGCAAATGCGCAGTATGATGAAACGTAGGTGTTGCCCTTGGGGTTTTCATCTATCTTCTGCGAAGTACCTGATTTTCCGCCTATGCGGTATCCCTGAATGTAGCAGTTTCCGCTCTTTCCGTCCCTAACAACGCCCTCAAGTATCTGGCGCATCTCATCGGAGGTCTTTTGTGAGATGACCTGCCTTTTCTTAACGGGAGAGTTCTTTTTAACGATATTTCCGTTCTCATCCGTTATGGTATTCACTATCTGCGGTGTAAGCAGATCTCCGCCGTTAACGACTGCCGAGAACGCAGTTATCATCTGTATCGGTGTTACCTTGTTCGTCTGTCCGAATGCTGACGAAGCCAGCTGTACAGGTCCCATCTTATCAAGCGGCATACATATCGACATTGACTCGCCCGGAAGATCTATTCCCGTAAGGTCGGTAAATCCGAATGAATCCAGATACGAGCAGAATTTTTCGCTTCCAAGTGTAAGTCCTATCTGCACGAAAGCAGGGTTGCATGAATGTATCATCGCCTGCTGAAGATTCTGCATACCGTGATCCACAAACGACCAGCAGTTGAACTTAGTGCCCGAGACCTCGATGCTCGTATTGCAGCTGAAGGTATCCTTCAGCGTTATCGCATTTTCCTCAAGTGCTGCCGAGCCTGTGAATGTCTTGAATACAGAACCCGGGAAGTATATCTCCGAAACAGCCTTGTTCTTCCACTGCGTAGACCACGCATCGAGTCTTGCCTGCTTGTATTTCTCCGAGTTTTCGTCCATTCCCGCAAGAGCCTTTGCAGTTGCCTGGTCAGAAACAGCGCCCGGATCGTTTGGATCGTAGCTGTAATCGGTAGCCATTGCAAGCACCTGACCTGTTTTGGGGTTCATTATTATTCCACAAGCTCTGTACTTAGGTCTGTGCTGCAAAACAGCCTCTCTCAGCGCTTTTTCGAGTATATGCTGAATGTTTGAATCTATATTCAGGTTTATGTTATAACCGTTCTGTGCATTGTATTCCTGCTTGTAGCGGTAAGGTATCTCGTTGCCGTCGCCATCCTTGGCAGTTATTATCCTGCCGTCCACGCCCGAAAGATAGTCATTGTAATACGACTCTATTCCGTATATACCGTCACCGTCGAACGAGGTATGCCCGATGACATTGGCAGCAAGCGTGTTCTGCGGATAGTTCCTCTTGGTTGTCGGTTCGCATCTTACGCCGTCAACGCTCAGCTCTGTCAGCTTTTTCTCAACAGTGTCCGAGACCGATTTTTCAACATCTCTCTTGATTATCTTATATCTCGATTTTTCGTCAGTCAGCGCTGCACGCACCTCTGCTGTGTCCGCAGCGAGCTTCTGCGAAAGGAATGACACCAGCTCATCAAGTATCGACTGACCCGTTCTCGCCTTATCCAGCTTTTCACGGTATTCGTTGAGCTTATCTTCGTTCTTTTCGGTCTTTACAAGCTCCTCAAGCTCGCTTTTTGTCTTGTCCTTCTTATCGAGGAATGATTTGAGCATCACAGGATCGCAATAAACGTTATACACCGTTGAGCTCTGTGCGAGCACCGAGCCGCCCGAATCGTAAATAGTTCCTCTGGACGCAGAAACAACTGTGCTTTGGAGCTGCTGACTGTTAGCCAATGACTTCCAGTAGCTGCTTTCGAGCACAGACACCTTCAATATAGAATAAACAATATACACAACTATTGGCGCAATAGGAAACAGCAGCAATATATTCAGTCTGCTTCGCATCCTTGCGCTTGGTCTGTCTGTCATATTACTCTCCCTCTTTAGCTTTTCCCAAAGCTTTCCCTGTCAGCATTATAGAACAAGAAAGCCAGGCACAAATTTTTGATTGTCCCTAACTTTCCCCATTGATATTTTATTCATCACAACCCGATATATTCCAGTACCGAGGCAAACCAGTTCTTGATCTTTACAAATATGCTCCTGTCCTTAGTTTCAATGACCGAAGCAACAGCGTCACTGTCCACCTCAACATATTCTATCTGGGATTTATCCAGCTTAACAAGACCAAGCTCTTTCTCAGCATACTCCTCCACCTTGGTCATGCTCGTTTTCTGAGCAAGCTCTGATTCAAGGCTGGTGTTGCCGTTGTGAAGCTCAGTCAGTTCACTCTCAAGCTGTGTCTGCTCTGCGCACAGTCCCGATATCTGCACCTTTCCGTATATCATCACGCAAAGCAGTGCGCATACGAGTGTGCAAAGTATAACAAATTTCAATGAAAAAAATCTTTTCGCAGCCGAAGTATTCTTATTATGTTCAATGTCTCTGCCCAGCGCTTCTTCTTCAACGGAAGAATAGTCGTAGGCAAGGTTATGTACCTTTGTCATTGTCAAGCCACCTCTTAAATTTTCACACAAAATGCTCTCTTTTTTTTGCTTTTTCTCTCTTTACAGCTTTTCGATTATCCTCAGTTTAGCACTGCGGCTCCTGTTATTCTCGGCAAGCTCTCTTTCTCCCGCCTCGATAGGTTTGCCCGTTATCATTTTTCCTCTCGGCTTTTTCCCGCAGATACATACAGGAAAATCCGGCGGACAGGTACAGCCCGTGCAGAATGTTTTGAATCTCTGCTTTACAAGCCTGTCCTCAAGCGAATGGAAGGATATTATGCAAAGCCTTCCGCCCTGCCCCAAACTGTCAAATGCTTTGTCAAGTGCTATGCTGAGATGATCCAGCTCGCTGTTCACCTCGATACGTATCGCCTGAAAGGTTTTTTTGCAGGGGTTCTTCTCTCTTCTTGCCCTTTGCGGAACACACGACTTTATTATTTCTGCAAGCTCCATCGTCGTTTCCACGGGCTTATGCTCTCTTGCTTTAACTATCCCCGCAGCGATCCTTCTGGCGTGTCTTTCCTCTCCGTATTCAAAAATTATCTTCGCAAGCTCCTCACTGCTATACGAATTTACAACATCTCTTGCGCTTATCCCTTCTCGGCTCATGCGCATATCAAGCGGTGCATCGGTATGGTAGGAGAACCCTCTGCCTGCGTTGTCAAGCTGGAACGAAGAAACTCCCAGGTCAAGCAAAATACCGTCGACCTTTTCTATGCCCAGATCCTCAAGGATCGAATCTATCTGTGAATAATTGCCCTTTACCACCTCTGCGGGAAGTCCCTCAAGGCGCTCCTTTGCGACCTTTACCGCATCGGGATCTCTGTCTATCGCTATAAGTCTTCCGCCTTTTCCGCCGTCCAGTTTCTGAGCAATAGCCTTTGAATGTCCTGCTCCGCCTGCGGTCCCGTCAACGTAAATGCCATCGGGCTTTATATCCAGCCCATTGATGCACTCATCGAGCAAGACCGAAACGTGTTGGAATTCCATCAGAAATCAAGTCCTTCCAGAGCCTGTGAAAGCTCATCCTCACTGCTCCGGCATATCTCATCCCAGCGCTTTTTGTCCCAGATCTCGCATCTGTCGCAGACACCTGCGACCACGATCTCCTTGTCAAGCGCCGCCGCCTCTCTCAGCGACTGCGGAATAAGGATCCTGCCCTGCTTGTCCGGCTCGGCTTCGCAAGCCCACGCCATAAAGCTCCTTTGCAGCGCTCTTGCCTTAGCCATTGGCAAGGTCCTGATCTTTTCGGCTTTTTTCTCAAAATCCTCCAGCGAATAAACGAAAAGGCAACCGTCTATACCTTTGGTAACGATGAACCGCTCGCCAAGCGCTTCTCTGAGCTTAGCAGGAAAACTCAGTCTTCCCTTAGCGTCCATCGACTGATTATATGTGCCTATAAGCATTCCGTCGAGAATGCTTTTCTGCTCATTATCCTGCGGCAAGCCGTCCACCTCCCTTTTGCATATCCGGAATTTTGGTGAAAGCTGTCTGTATTTTTGGCACTGCGTACCACTTTTGCACACTTTTCACCACTGTAAACACATTATACACCATTTTTTCCGAAATTGCAACCGTAAAAATCCCCAAATCTTCGCAGTGAACGGGATTTTCGGGAGGCACTCAAAAAATGAAAATACACTTTTTCCGCAGTTTTTGTAACAAATCGTCCGAAATCTGTAATGAAATTGTAATCTATGAACAAATGTCCGCCATTTTGCGCCACAATATGCGGTGTTTTGCCACGTTTTTCTTTCAAAGATATTGCACCTTATCAGCATTTTTAAAGCAGCATCAGCGTTTGCATTCTCATTTACGATTTTATTATACCACTACATATAGTATACGTCAATAGTATTGCTCAAAAAAATTGTGGTTTTGCTGACAAAAAATTTCCCATTTTGAACCTTTAGGATTTAAAGCCGTTCCCGGCGGCAAAAAATATTAAAAAACGGTAACAACTTTTTAGTTTCTACATTTAATTATTACAACCGCAACAAAGCGATGTTTTTAAAAATTTTATATCAAAAACATAAAAAAAGAGGTTATTTTGTGAAAAAATAACCTCTTTTTCGCTTATTTATCTATTTCCATCGTCAAATTGCACAAATACGACTTACAATAAGTCTGATTATACCTTTCGATACATTTTTCAACGATCCCGACTGCCTCGCTTTTGCTTTGAACGTCATCTATGACCGTTTCCTTGTGCTCAAGGTTTTTATAAACAGTAAAGAAATGCTTCATCTCATCAAAGATATGCTGCGGCAGCTCTGCGATATCATTGATATGATTATAGGTAGGATCATTCATCGGAACGCAGATTATCTTCTCATCGTTAGCGCCGTTATCGAGCATTTTGATTACACCGATCGGGTAGCAGTCGACCAGCGACATAGGCACAAGAGTTTCCGAGCATATCAGCAGCACGTCCAGCGGGTCGCCGTCCTCGGCATAAGTTCTGGGGATAAACCCGTAATTAGCCGGATAATGCGTTGATGTATACAGTATCCTGTCCATTTTGAGCAAGCCCGTTGTTTTGTCAAGCTCATACTTCACTTTAGAGCCCTTGGGTATCTCAATGACCGCTGTAAACTTATCCTTAGAGATCGCCTTGGGCGATATATCGTGCCAGATATTCATATATTACTCCTTCCGATCCTTATACATACCTGCGTCTTTAAGCGCATCGGGAATATCAAAAACCGTTTCCCCGTTAACTTCCACCATAGAAAGACAGCCCATATTGTCATCGCTCATCTCATCCCACAGCGTGCAGAACTTTTCAGTCTGCTCAACGCCTATCTTCTTCAGCGAAGCTGCAAACTTATCAGCATTTCCGATATAAGCCGAAAACTCCTGATAGTCTGTAAAGTATATCTCCTCCTCCTCCGAATTCGAGCCGAAGCCGAAGCGTGATATACCGTCATTCACCAGCACATCACCGAAGCGTTTGATTATCGCCTCCGCAACAGGTTTTGTGCAGTTATCAAGGTAATACACATCGTACATTTCACTGTCATCTTCTTTGGGAAGTTCAACAAAGAAGAATATCGGTGCTTTCGCATCTTTAATAAAAGCCTTTGCCGCAGGTATGATCTGCTGTGCACTCAGTATTCCCGAAAAGCTGCCGTCCTCACGGCTGAACGCCGATGACACCTTTCCCGTTGAACGCAGGCTCACGCCCTGACAAAGTATAAATTCCCTACTATTCATAAAGATCTTTCCTCAGTTAATAATTAAGGCACCCCGTTAAGAAGTGCCTTAATTGTAATTTTAATTATAGTCTGCTATTCAAGCCGATCGGATCATTCATCCTTCTTCTTGAGTATAGCCAGAACTGCAACTGCTGCGAGGAGTGCTGCTGCCGAAACAGTAGATCCTGCATAACCTGTCTGCGGTGCTCCGTTGTCGTCGTCCGCATCAACATCGCTTCCTGACGGAGGTGATGTCTTGGTCGTAGTTGTCTTCTTTCCGTCGTCGTCATCACCGTCAACATCTCCGCCTGAAGGAACTGTGCCCTGAGACTGTGACTGGCTTACGCTCTGCGACTGGCTCTGAGACTGTGACTCGCTTACGCTCTGTGACTGGCTCTGAGACTGCGACTGGC
>DFFV01000041.1 GCA_002371625.1 Ruminococcus sp. UBA3767 | reverse complement strand
AGGAAAAGGACGCACTTTACGCCAAGGAGGATTTCTCCGAGGAGGACGGCGAGCGTGCAGGTGTGCTTGAAAGCGAATTTGCCGAGCTTAACGGCTGGGAGGCTGAGGCGGACGCTTCTAAATTGATACAAGGCTTGGGTCTGCCCGAGGATATCCTCTATTCGCAGATGTCCACCCTCAGCGGTAACGAAAAGGTCAAGGTGCTGCTTGCACAAGCGCTTTTCGGCAACCCCGATATTATCATGCTCGATGAGCCTACCAACCACCTCGACATCGACGCTATCAGCTGGCTGGAGGATTTCCTTTCGGATTATTTCGGCACAGTGCTTGTTGTTTCGCACGACAGACACTTCCTCAACAACGTCTGCACGCATATAGTCGATATCGACTACACAAAGATAAAAATGTACGTCGGCAACTACGAGTTCTGGTACGAATCCTCACAGCTGATGCAGAGAATGATAAACAACCAGAACAAAAAGACCGAAGAAAAGATAAAAGAACTGCAGGAATTTATCCAGCGCTTTTCCGCCAACAAGTCAAAGTCCAAGCAGGCGACTTCAAGAAGAAAGCTGCTTGACAAGCTCACCGTTGAGGAACTTCCCGCTTCGTCGAGAAAGTATCCCTACATCGGCTTTACTATGGACAGGGAGCTTGGCAAGGACGTTCTGAAGGTCAACGGCATATCAAAGACAGTTGACGGCGTAAAGCTGCTCAACAACGTGTCATTCACGCTTTCAAGAACAGATAAGGTCGCATTTATAGGTGAATCCGAGCAGGCTATAACCATGCTTTTCAAAATTCTCGCCGAGGAGGAAGAACCGGACGAGGGCAGCATCAAGTGGGGCATTTCCACCTCTCGTTCCTACTTCCCTATCGACAATTCAAGCTACTTCAACGATAACGACACCACCATCGTTGACTGGCTGCGTCAGTATTCACGCTCGGAGATAACCGACACATATCTGCGTGGGTTCCTTGGTAAAATGCTTTTCTCGGGCGATGAGATATACAAGCCCGTCAAAGTCCTCTCGGGCGGCGAAAAGGTAAGGTGTATGTTCTCACGCATGATGCTTTTCGGCTCAAACGTGCTTATCCTTGACAGGCCTACCAACCACCTCGACCTTGAATCCATCACTGCCGTAAACAACGGACTTTCCGACTTCAAGGGCGTTGTTATATTTGCAACGCACGACCACGAGATAGCCCAGACTGTTGCCAACAGAGTCATCGAGATCACTCCCGAGGGCTGCCTTGACCGAATGGGAACTTATGAGGAGTTCCTTGATTTCCGCCGTGAACGTGGAATGAAGTCATTCATAGAATAAGGAGGATATATGAGCATTTCAGTAAGAGAATACACTCCCGATGATATAGCCGCAATGAGAGATATATGGAATGAGGTCGTTTTGCAGAAAAATGCCTTTCCGCAGATAGAGCCTCTCGGTGATGATGCCGCAGATTTCTTTTCTTCCCAGAGCTTTTGCGGCGTTGCGGAGGAAAACGGTGAGCTGTTGGGTATGTACATACTCCACCCGAACAATGTAGGTAGATGCGGACATATCTGCAATGCGAGCTATGCCGTAAAAAGCTCGGCAAGGGGCAAAGGCGCTGGCAGGGCACTGGTCACTGACTGCATTTCCCGTGCTAAGAGCATAGGATTTCGTATTTTACAGTTCAACGCAGTCGTTGCCTCAAATGCTTCGGCGATCGCTCTTTACGAAAAGCTCGGCTTTGAACGTGTAGGCACTGTAAAAGGCGGCTTTTTAAACGGCAGCGGAGAATATGAGGACATTATCATTTTCTGCTACTATCTATGATCGGATAACCAATAAACACAAAAGCGGAGCAGACATACCTGCTCCGCTTTTTATTTCCTTTCGGCTCGTGGATCACTTTTCAACAAGCTCCAGTATCTTTTCCTTTGGCATTGCGCCAACGCTCTGCGCCGAGATCTTTCCGTTTTTTACGACTACCAGCATAGGTATGCTCGATACTCCGAACCGAGAAGCAAGCTCGCCCTGTTCGTCAACATCTACCTTGCAGACCTTCAAATCGCTTCTTTCCTCAGCTATCTGATCGACTATCGGAGATACCATTGAGCAAGGTCCGCACCATGTTGCAAAAAAATCTATCAGCACCGGCTTGTCCGAACGCATTACCTCCTGCTCAAAATTATTTTCTGTAAGATTTAAAACTGCCATTGTTTTTTACCGCCTTTCTTTATTTTCAGTCTTTTGATTTATAATAGAGCATACAGTGACAATAGCCCTCATAATCGGGGTCTGCTATCTGGTCACGGAACTCTTTGCACATACATTTGGTATCGGGAGTCTTTTCAAGCCTGCATGGACAGTAGCCGCCCTTTTTCGCAAGCCCCTCCTTTATCTTATCCACTATGTTTTTATCCTCATTAAGCCTTATGCTCATAAGCGTGCCCTCCTTTGTTTTGATTCACATCTTACCCAGCAGCTTGTAAAGCAGCCCGTAAAGTGTTTTGGCTTCCTCAGGCTCAAGTGCCACGCAGCCGCCGACTTTAAAAGGTATCTCCTTTGCCATTTCACGCAGCGCCCAGCCTGCATCGGTCAGGCTCACAAGCACTACCCTTTCGTCCTCTGCGCTGCGCTCACGGGTGATGTACCCCTGCGTTTCGAGCTTTTTGAGCAGCGGTGTCAGCGTCCCGTTATCAAGAAAAAGCCTTTTGCCTATCTCACCTACTGTTATCCCGTCCTTTTCCCACAGCACCATCATCGCTATATACTGCGTATAGGTCAGTCCCAGCGGCTTTAGCAGCGGAGTGTACTTGTTCACCACCTGTCTTGCGCAGGCGTAAAGCGGAAAGCACAGCTGGTTGTCCAGCCTCAGCACTTCATATCCGTTATCATTCATTTCTATCATCTCACATTATCTCAGCTATATACTTTTCTACCTTGTCCATAGATACCGTCGGCTCAAAGCGCTTTATAACATTGCCCTGCCTGTCTACAACGAACTTGGTGAAATTCCACTTTATATCGGGGTTTTTCTTATAGTTGCTGTCCCTCGTTTTAAGCATCGCACCCATTGCAAGCGCCTTAGGACCCTTTCCGAATCCCTCAAAGCCCTGCTGTGATTTGAGATATTCAAACAGCGGCAGAGCATTTTCACCGTTAACATCGGACTTTTTCATCTGCTCAAACTTGGTGTTGTATTTAAGAGTGCAGAACTGATGAATCTCCTCATCAGTCCCCGGAGCCTGTCCCATGAACTGATTGCATGGCACGTCGATTATCTCAAAGCCCTTATCGTGATACTGCTCATACATCTTTTCAAGCGATTCATAATGCGGTGTGAAGCCGCAGCCCGTTGCCGTATTTACTATAAGCATTACCTTGCCTTTATTGAGCGCAAGTGAAAGCTCACTGCCGTCTGCCTTTGGTACGCTGTAATCATAGATGCTCATATAAAAAACCTCCTTATATTTTTTCATTTAATATTGTTTGCAACTATATTGTATCAAATATATTCTGATTTGTCAAGTGTTTTTTGAAAAAATTTTTTCAAACTCTTGAAATAAATTTACAGCTGTGTTATAATAACTGTGCAGGCTGTTGGGTGAATGCACTTTTCAGCTTGATACGACCGATAAACAAAAGAGGAGGAGATGTGAATGAAGCCCGGCAGGATAGCCGCTGTTATCACTGCGGCAGCACTTGGCTGCTGCCTTCTTTCCGCCTGCGGTTCGTCCTCAGGTTCGCAAAAGAATGCCGCTTCTTCTGCATCAAGCAGCAAAACCGAAGAAAAAGGCATGGACCACGATACAGGCGTTTTCACCGTATCTGTTCCGGCAGGCTGGGGTATCGCCCCGGTAGATGACCTTTTAAAACAGTATGACGGAAAAACAAATCCGAATTCCGTTTATGTGCTTAAAGAGGGCATGACCAGCGATGATATTTCACGCTGTGCGTATTTCAGGGTAACCTTTTATAAAGATGCAAGAAGCTATATAAGCACCAAAGGAGTTTACTCCGATGCAAAGGATATTGCTCCGATACAAGCCGGTTCAAGAACGTGGGAGGGTTACTCCTACTCGGGTGCAGGCTTCCCCGGCTGCTGCATATCCGCAAAGGACGGAAATTCGCTGTGGGTGTGCCAGTTTGTTCTGAAGAATTACGACAGCTCGATGCAGCTGGAGGATGCAGAAGTGAAAAGCATCCTGAAAAGTCTTAAAGTAAAATAATAATATAAAGCCTTAACGGCAGGAGGTTTTTTACAATGAAAGCAAAAAAATTTATAACACTTATCATCTCGGCGGTCATGGCGTGCATGATACTTGCTTCGTGTGCCAGCGACATAGACACGGGTGATTTTGAAGCAAAAGCTCCCAGCGGCTGGGGACTGTGTATGCCAACGATCGACGGAAAAGAGCAGACAAACCAGATATATGTCATCAAGGACGGCAAAGAGCCTCTTGACAGACTCAGCCACCCAAGTATGTGGATAACCTACTATAAGGATCCTTCAAAGTATTCCGAGCAGAAGGATTTCTATAAGGATTCCGAGGATATATCATCATTTGAAACAGACGGCAAGAAGTGGGAAGGCTTCAAGTACACCAGCTTTGGCAAAGCATCTGCTACCGTTAAATGCAAAGACGGCGATGCACTTTGGGTATGCGTTTTCACATTTGAAAGCGGAAGCGATAAGTTCAGCATCGACGATGAGGTCGTAAAGGAAGTTCTGGGAAGCCTGAAAGCTAAATAAAGCGGAGGCATCAAAATGAAAAAGCTGTATACAATAACGGCGCTGGTCATCATCATATCTCTGTGCACCGCACTCGTTTCCTGTTCGGGCGATCCGTACAAGGTAGACGGCGTAGAGGTGAGCGAGTATGCGATAGTCCACGTTGTTAATAGCGATTACAACTTTATGGTAAAGGTCAACAACACCACGTCCGAGGATATCGAATTCGATATGAGCAGGTTTGCGCTAAAGCTCAACGATGAGGAGGATATCCCGCACATGGCAGGTAAGGAGAACTGCCCTGCCAACAAGAAAATAGGCTACACATTCATGATAGATCCCGACCACCCCGATTTTGAGATCGGTGACAGCGTTACCGTTTATTACGATGACAAAAAGCTGGCAGAGATAAAAGTGGGCGAGCTTGAATGATGCCTCACCTAAGATGAATAATAAAAAATGCTCCGTATCGGTATTGTTCCGATGCGGAGCTTGTTTTATGCACTTTTAAAATGTTACATAGAATTTTGCCTGGTGATGTCCCTTGCCGTCGTCCTCGACCATTTCAGCCTTGGTTATCTTGATAGTAGATGCAGGCACCGACTGCTCGCCTGTCTCGGTCATTTTAAGCTCTATCTTCAGGAAATCATCAACAACGTCCATTCCCTGCGTTACATTTCCGAATGCAGCGTACTGTCCGTCAAGGAAGGTGTCCTTGTCCGCATAGCAGATAAAGAACTGCGATGATGCGCTGTCCATGCTTTGCGCTGTTCTTGCCATCGACACTATACCACGCTTGTGACTGATAGTGTTCTGCGTAAAGCCGTTCGCAGCAAATTCACCCTTTATCGTCTGCGCCTCCTTCGGCTTTCCGTTCTCGTCAAATCCGCCGCCCTGTGCCATAAAGTCCTTCATGACTCTGTGGAACACAAGTCCGTCGTAAAACCCGTCCTTGACCAGCTTTTCAAAATTCTCGCAGGTCTTCGGCGCATATTCGCTGTAAAGGGCTATCGTAAACGACCTGCTCTCTCCAGCGCTGCTTGCCGCCCCGGAAGATGATCCCGCTTCGCTCATGCTCGATGAATTATGTCCGCACGAAACAAGCGAAAGCGCAAGCACAGCTGCACAGGCAGTGCTTGCAATTGTTCTCAGTACTTTTTTCAGCTTCATTTTTATCTTTCCTTTCAAATATCATTTTGCTTCTTCAAATACGATATCAGCAAAGCTGCCGCCGCAGACGCTAACCAGGTCGCCCGGCGCAAGCATTATCTGCGAACCGAGCCTGCCGCCGCTGATGATGATAGTATCAAAGCTCTCTGCGCTGCTGTCAACTACCGTGGGGAACTGCTTTTTCATTCCCAGCGGTGAGCAGCCGCCCCTTATGTAACCCGTAACGGCATTTATATCCTTAACGTGCAGCATCTCAACCGATTTTTCACCGACAGCCGAGGCTGCTTTTTTCATATCAAGCTCCCTTGCAACAGGCAGCACAAAAACGTAGTATCCGCCGCTTTTGCCCTTAGTCACCAGTGTCTTGTACGACTGCTCCTCATTCTGCCCGAGCATCTGCGCAATATGCACGCCGTCAACAAAATCCTCGCACTCATAGGTGTTCACCGTGTAAGCTATCTTCTGCCTGTCAAGCATACGCATCGCATTGGTCTTGATGTCCTTTTCCTTTTTCGGCTTTCCCATTATTTTGACATCTCCACCGTTTTCACAATGATATCCGCACACATCTCATAGCCCAGCTTTCCGCTGTCAAGGCACATATCATAGCTGTCGATGCCGCCCCATTCCTTGTTGGTGTTGGCGTTGTAGAACCTTGAACGCTTGTTGTCGTACTTTTTAAGGATATCATCTATCTGGTCGTATTCAATCCCGTGCTTCTCCGCAGCTGTCTGTGCACGCTTATCATGCGATGCGGTAATGAACACGTTCAGCGTTTTGACCTTGTTTTTCAGAATATAATCCGCACATCTGCCAACTATCACGCAGCTCGATTCTTTTGAGCATATATCCATGATGATCTCAGCCTCAGCCGCAAATATCTTTTCAGGTATAGTCAGCTCAGCCTGCCCGAACAGATTTATCGGAGTTTTCAGCCTGTTCATAAGGCTCTCCTCATATTTCACCACATCAGTCATAGATATGCCGACCTTTTCCGCAGCCTGCTCAACAAGCTCCCTGTCGTAGCAGTTAACGCCCAGCTTTTCAGCGACCATTTTACCTATCTCGCTTCCGCCCGTGCAGAATCTTCTGCCGATAGTGACTACTCTTATCTTAGCCATTATATCTCCCCCTTTATGTTCAAAGACATTAAATCCCTCGGTTTTATTATAGTACTTTTAAGTGCCCGTGTCAAATAAAAGTTTGGATACAATAAAAACGGCATTCCCAGCACATTCGGGAGATGCCGTTACTTTGCCTTTTTGGTGTTTGTCCTGCCAAGGATATAATCCGTTGTTGTGCCGTAAAGGTCGGCAAGAATGAGCAGGTGTTCCACGGGTATCGTCAGCGCACCACGCTCGTAACGTGAGTATACGGTCTGGCTGGTGAAAAGCAGCTTTGCGACCTGAGCCTGCGTCATATCTGCGTCCTCACGCAGATCTCTGAGCCTTGGAAAATACATAAAAATCACTTCCGAGTTTTGTAATTTCTGCCGAAATTGTTTTAGTACCGTTCGGTACTATTGACTTTACCATATTTTTGACGTATAATCATTGTTGTAGTACTTTTTGGTACTAAACAATTCAAGGGGTGATCAATATGCCAAAAATAGAAGCTGTACCTATAAGGTGTCAGTTTTGCGGCAGCAGTAAATTTAAAAGGCAGGATAACAGCAACCTGCTGCAGTGTCAATACTGCGAAGGACTTACTGCCATATCCTCGGAGTATTCGGTTTCAGACATTAATTTCGAGATAGCAACTGGTGATTCAAAAAAGAATGACCTTCTTCGCAGGCTACGCTATTTTATCGAACATGAAGAATTTGATATGGCTGACAAGGCTTTGGAAGAAGCAAGATATAACTACCCCGGTGACTATAATTTTGAGTTCTGCCAAAAGACGCTTAAACTTAAAACTATCGTTTGTAGTATTAGGAAATTTGATGTGGGATTCCTATATGACCCACACGAATGTGCAAGTTATTTTGAAGATATAGAGTTTCTGAAACAAGAAGACATAGACATCTCATTTTTTATTGATGAGGTTAAAAAAATTTATTCCAAAATACCTTACGGCACAATAGAAAACACTTCTGGAGTAAGTTTTTCAAACGACTGGGCAACTGTTAAAATATCCAAGACTTTCTTTTCTCCCGAACTTAAAGCAATGATGGAAATGATACAAAAACGTGCAATATATGAAAACCTTATTTATCAAGGAAACACTATACATAATAATTACAGGTTGGTATCATCAAAGAAGACTTCTATGCTAGCAAGTGTTGTAGGTAGTTTTTTTCTTTTCATTTTATCACTTGTACTCCTAAAAGCAACAACTAGTGGACAGCAGGGATTTCTCACTTTTTTATTAGCACTTGCCGGACTTGTTTTATTCTTCGCTTCTATTGGATCTATCGCTGTTTCGATCATCAAAGGAATAAAAGACAATGCGCAAAAAGCCCTAAAGGCAGTTGAAGCAAAAAAAGAAGTAGACAAGATAGACGCTGAAATATCAACTGCAAAAACTGAACTTGAAGCCGCCGAAAGCGCAATACAATAACTCACCAAAGCAGCTCACCCGTGGGCTGCTTTTTTATGGCTGGATATAGGAAAATCCGCTATTGCATTATTGAACGAAATATGCTATACTATTATATGCGTTTTTAATACTTTAAAGGAGAGGTTATTATGACAAACAGCTATGAAAGCCCATTCTGCACACGATACGCAAGCAAGGAGATGCAGTTCGTTTTCTCCGCAGACAAGAAATTTACCACATGGAGAAGACTCTGGGTCGCTCTGGCAAGAGCTGAGATGAAGCTCGGTCTGAACGTTACTCAGGAGCAGGTGGACGAGCTTGAGGCAAACATCGAAAACATTGACTACGAAATGGCAGCTGCCGAGGAAAAGAAAGTCCGCCACGATGTTATGGCGCACGTTCACACCTACGGTGCCTGCTGTCCCAAGGCTGACGGCATTATCCACCTCGGCGCAACGAGCTGCTATGTCGGCGACAACACCGATGTCATCATCATGCGTGATGCTCTTAAAATAGTAAAGCGTAAGCTCGTTAAGGTCATCGACCAGCTGGCTAAGTTCGCAGATAAGTACAAGGCACTTCCCTGCCTGGCTTACACCCACCTCCAGCCTGCTCAGCTCACCACAGTCGGCAAGCGTGCAACGCTCTGGTGCAACGAGCTTGTTATGGATCTTGAAGACCTTGATTTCCAGCTTGGCAGACTTAAACTGCTCGGCTCAAAGGGCACAACAGGCACACAGGCTTCGTTCATGGAGCTTTTCCACGGCGACACCGACAAGGTAAAAGAGCTTGAAAGGCTTATCGCTGAGGAAATGGGCTTTGATGCCGTTGTTCCCGTTTCGGGACAGACCTATTCGAGAAAAGTCGATTATGCGATATGCTCAGTGCTTGCAGGTATCGCACAGAGCGCTATGAAATTCGGCAACGATATAAGACTTCTGCAGTCGTTCAAGGAGATAGAGGAGCCGTTTGAGAAAACACAGATAGGCTCTTCGGCTATGGCTTACAAGAGAAATCCTATGCGTGATGAAAGAATATGCTCGCTCGCAAGATATGTAATTTGCGATGTTCTCAACCCTGCATTCACCGCAGGCACACAGTGGTTCGAGAGAACTCTTGACGACTCGGCTAACAAGCGTATCTCCGTGGCAGAAGCATTCCTGGGCGTTGATGCTATACTCAACATCATGCTCAACGTTACTGATCCCGAGAACGGACTTGTGGTATATGACAAGATGATCCGCCGCAGAGTCATGGCTGAGCTGCCTTTTATGGCTACCGAGAATATCATTATGGACGCTTGCGAAAAAGGCGGCAACAGACAGGAGCTGCATGAGCATATCCGTCAGCTTTCGATGAAGGCAGGCGAGCACGTTAAAAAGGACGGCCTTGACAACGACCTTGCAGACCTCATCGCCGCAGACCCGATCTTTATGGTCACCCGTGAAGAGCTTGACGAGATAATGAAGCCTGAAAACTACATCGGCAGATGTCCTCAGCAGGTGGACGAGTTCATCGAGAACTGCGTTAAGCCTATCATAGAAGCAAACGGCGTTTCCGATGATGTGGCAGAGATCAATGTATGATAAACAACACAGTATATAAAAAATGTGCCGATGAGCTGTTCGCACGGCTGATGCTCGGCTTGAAAAACCCTGACGGAAGCCTGCATCCGCAGTCGTTCCTGTGCTGTCTCGGCAGCCTTGCAGGGTACGCCTGCAAGCAGGACGTTATCAACGAATACGTCAAGGGCAAAGGGCTTGCGCTTGAGAGCGTGTTCGATGTTATACCGTCAAAAGCGGGTGAAAAATTCTATTTTTCCGACCTTGTCGATGAAAAGCTCGCAGGCGGCGATCATTCGCTGTGGCATTACGTCAGCGCAGTGCTTGTAAGAGCAAACGCCGCTTCACCCGATGTAAAAGAGATATTCGAGCACGCAGTAAAAAGCTGCGGCGGCGAGGACTTCGGCAAGGTGCGCAGCTGCGAAACAGGCGAGAGCATAACCGATTATGTAAAGCTGATGTGGAAGCCTGCCGAGAGAATAATCAGCGAATGTCCTCAGGGGACGATGTACGCTTGTATCGCTATGGCAGCACAAAAGGCTATGAACGCTTTCCGCAGTGCTCTGCCCGTCACCGAGCAGGCACGCATAGTTATGGAAAGCGCCGCAGCGGCGGCACGCATTTCCCTCGCAGAAAAGTAAGATGCAAACGGATAGTTCGTGTTGCTTCGGGGACGAACTTTGTTTGTGTCAGTCAATCATAAAGCGGCGGCAAAAATAAAGATATAGAAAAAACAGATACAAAAGTTAAAGACACAACACAGGGGAGAAAAAATTGAAAAAAACAAGAATGGATATGTTCTCGGCGATAATGCGCCTGCTTGTCGGACTGATGCTCACAGGCTTCAGCGTATGGGCGATCGCAGCGGACAGCATACAGAAAAAAAGGTGCAGCCGGGAGGTAACGGGAACGGTCGTGAGGATCGAGGAACAGCAGATACGCAGCCGTACCGAATACCGCCCTGTCTTTGAATACGAGTACGGCGGACAGGTATATACCACCGCAGGGTACTTTGACAGACACAACTATTATAATGTCGGGCAGACCAAAAAGCTGCGGATCGACCCGAACGATCCGTCTGATGTGTATGAGGCGGAAAAGAGCATCTGGTATGCTTATCCCATACTGATAGCAGGTGTCGGAATGCTAGCGTTCGGCATATACACGGTAAAAAAGTCAAAGGCAGATAAGCAGTCGGAAATGTATTGAGAAAAGCAGGGGAAATAAATGAAAAGGATCTATGCATTTGAGCCTTGGTTTTTCCTATTTTTCGGAGTGTTTCACCTACACAGGATATGGGGACTGATCGACAGAGAAAGCTATGCAGACTTCTGGCTTGACACAATGGAAAACAAAGGCTTTGTTTACTTTGCTCTGATGATAATTCTCACATCACTTTGTGTGCTCGGTATTATTGTCTTTTTCAAGAACAAAGAAAACAACTACCTCTGGCGGTGGGTATACCTATGCGGCGGCGGATACTTGCTGTTTGACCTGTTTGCGATAGCGGTCGGACTGAAATTCTGGCACAAGCTGATCGTGGCAATGTTTGATACAACAGCCTGGTACTGGAATCTGCTCTGGGGCGGATTTATCGCTCTGGGCGGTGCGGTTTTCGCACTGGGCATATCACTGCTGATAAAAAGAAAAACAATAAAAAATGATATATCTTAAATCGAAAGGAACTGATGTGAAATGAAGATCGAAACACAATGTCTGCACGAGGGCTACAAGCCAAAGAACAGCGAACCGAGAGTTATGCCTATCGTTCAGTCAACGACCTATGTTTACGATAAGACCAGCGACGTAGCAGACGTTTTTGACGATCCTACCAAGAGCCTTATCTACTCACGTTTTGAGAACCCGACCACCGACTGCGTTGAAAAGAAGATAGCCGCACTTGAGGGCGGTGTCGCTGCAATGTGCACATCAAGCGGTCAGGCAGCTTCCCTGCTCAGCCTGCTCAACATTCTTCAGGCAGGCGACAGCTTTATCTCCGCAGCCACTATCTACGGCGGAACGATCAACCTTTTCGCTTACACCCTCAAAAAGCTCGGCATCGAGTGCATTTTCGTTGATGCTGATGCAAGCGAGGAGGAGCTGAACAAGGCATTCAAGGATAACACAAAGGCTGTTTTCGGCGAAACTCTTGCAAACCCTGCACTGACAGTTTTTGATATTGAAAAGTTCGCAAAGATAGCACACGCACACGGCGTTCCGCTCATTATCGACAACACATTCGCAACACCATACCTCTGCCGTCCTATCGAGTGGGGCGCAGATATAGTTATACACTCCACTACAAAGTATATGGACGGTCACGCTGTACAGGGCGGCGGAGTTATCGTTGATTCGGGCAAATTCGACTGGACAAGCGGCAAGTTCCCCGAGTTCACCGAGCCTGATGAGAGCTACCACGGAACGATCTACACAAAAGCATATCCTTTCGCTCCTTACATCGTAAAGGCAAGAATGCA
>DFFV01000099.1 GCA_002371625.1 Ruminococcus sp. UBA3767 | reverse complement strand
GTTGAAGAGGCTATGAAGTAATAGCAAAGCGCATTAAACAAACATTTTCAGAGAGCTTGCTTTTATGCAGGCTCTCTTTTTGCGTTTAATGTATACCGTATACTTAAAATGTGGTTGACAATACGGCGCAGCTGTGGTAAAATAACTAATGGTGCCGCAGTAACATGGGCACTTTAAGAATCAATGAAACGGAGCTGGGGACTATTAAAACTAAAAATATGATCTATGTGTCGTTCTTTACGGCACTTATAGCGATAGGAGCTTTTATTCGTGTACCGGTGCCTTATTGCCCGTTCACGCTGCAGCTGACCTGCACGACGCTTGCTGGAATGCTGCTTGGTGCAAAGCTGGGCGCACTTGCCTGTGGGTTGTATGTTATACTCGGTCTTGCGGGACTGCCTATTTTCACTCAGGGCGGCGGCCCGAGCTATGTTTTGCAGCCAACGTTCGGCTACCTGATAGGCTTTATCATCGGTGCATTCCTGACGGGCTGGGTAGTTCACAAAGGAGAGCTTACGATGCAGCGCCTGCTGGCAGGCTGTTTCCTCGGGCTGATAGTTGTTTACGCCGTTGGAGTGGCTTATTACTGGGTGATAAGCAGGTTCTGGCTGGGAAAATCAATGAGCGCATGGAGGCTGTTTTTATACTGCTTTTTCCTGCCTGTTCCGGGAGATATCGCACTTTGCTTTGTTTCCTCGGCACTGGGAAAAAGACTTATCCCGATAATGAAACGCAGGGAGGCTATGGCTTGATATGTTAAAGTTGGCACAGGAAATAATCGACGGAAAAAGGCTTGGCAGAAATGATGACCTTTCGTTTTTGCTGAAAGCCGAGCTTGGTGAGCTTTGCAAGGGTGCGGATATGCTGCGCAGGCACTTTTGCGGTGAAAGGGCTGACCTTTGCAGCATTATCAACGGGCGAAGCGGAAAATGCCCCGAAAACTGCAAATTCTGCGCACAGTCGGCGCATCACTGCACGGGAATAGAGGAATACGGGTTTCTTGATGAGAAAAAGATACTTGAGGAGTGCCTTTATAACGAAAGCAAGGGCGTGCACAGATTCTCGATAGTTACAGCCGGAAGAACGGTAAGCGGTGAGGACTTTCAAAAAGCGCTTTCAGCTTACAGGCTGATGAAAAAGGAAAGCAGCATGGAGCTTTGCGCTTCACACGGGCTGCTTACCCAGGAGCAGTTCTTTGAGCTGAAGAAAGCAGGCGTTAAGCGCTATCACGCCAATATCGAAACTTCACGCAGGAATTTCCCGAATATATGTACAACGCACACCTTTGAGGATAAGCTGGAATGTATAAGGCGTGCGAAAAATGCAGGGCTTGAGGTCTGCTCGGGCGGAATAATCGGCATGGGCGAGACCTGGGAGGACAGGATAGATATGGCGCTCACGCTCAGCGAGCTTGATGTGCGCTCGATACCGATAAATGCGCTTATCCCTATCAAGGGCACGGCGCTTGAGAATGTGGAAAGAATAAGCGAGGAGGATATTCTCAGGACAGTTGCGATATTCAGGTATATCGTTCCTCAGGCAGATGTAAGACTTGCAGCAGGAAGAGACCTGATGAGCGACTGCGGAAGAAGAGCTTTTCTTTCGGGTGCAAATTCGACCATAACGGGAGATATGCTAACTACCTCAGGCAATAAGATAAATGACGATAAGGCGATGCTTGACAGCATAGGGTTTTCGCTTGAAAGAGAGGAACAGTAATGGGCGCAGGGCTTTTTATCACAGGAACGGGAACTGATGTCGGAAAGACTTATATCAGCGGACTTCTCCTGAAAAAACTCCACGAGGCAGGAAAGGATGCTGTTTATTACAAGGCTGCGATGAGCGGTAACGAACGAGGAGAGGACGGCACGCTTATCCCGGGGGACGCTTTGCACGTCAAGAACGTTTCGGGCATTTCGCAGGAGCTTGGTGAGATGTGCCCGTATGTTTATGAAACAGCGGTATCACCACATCTTGCGGCAAAGCTGGAAGGCTCACCCGTTGAGCTTGAAAGGGTAGTTGAAGGCTATGAAAAACTCAGCAGGGAGCACGATATCGTTATTGCCGAGGGCAGCGGCGGAATTGTCTGCCCGATAAGATATGACAAGAATAAGATCATGCTGGAGGATATAGTCAAGGCATTTGGACTTGACTGCATCATAGTTGCAGATGCAGGGCTGGGAACGATAAACCATGTCGTGCTTACCAATGAATACCTGAAAGCACGAGGGATAAAAGTCAGGGGAATAATACTCAACAACTACCTTGACGGTGATATGATGCACAGGGACAACAAGCAGATGTGCTCGCTGCTGACGGGACTTGAAGTGCTGGCTTGCGTGAGAGCGGGCGAGCAGGATATTGCTATAGATGCACAAAAGCTGGAAGCAATTTGCAAGGGAGAGAAAGAATAATGATATGGTATCCTTATGCGCAGATGAAAACACTTGATGCTCCGATAGAGATAGCATCGGCAAAGGGCGTTCACCTTTACACTAAAGACGGACATGACCTTATCGACTCGGTATCTTCGTGGTGGAGCGTTATCCATGGGTACAACCACCCCGAGATAAATGAGGCGATAAAGCAGCAGATAGATAAATTTTCTCACGTTATGCTCGGCGGACTTACACACGAGCCTGTTCAGAGGCTTTCAGACAAGCTGGCTTCGTGGCTGCCGGGTGACCTTGACTACTGCTTCTTTTCCGATTCGGGAAGTGTTGCGGTAGAGGTCGCACTGAAAATGGCGCTGCAGTTCAACACAAACAGAGGTTCAAAAAGGGACACTATCCTTGCACTTGAACACGCTTATCACGGTGATACTTTCAAGGCGATGGAGGTAGGCGACGATGAGGATTATCACTTTGCTTTCGGAAGCTCCAACGAGAAAAAGCGTGGCGTAGTGCATATCCCGACAGAGATGCAGGCGCTGGAAAATGCTTTTGAGCAGTACGGCGAAAGGCTGACCTGCTTTATCGTTGAGCCGCTTTTGCAGGGCGCAGGCGGAATGAGAATGTATGATGTATCGTTCCTTGAACGTGCAAGGGAGCTTTGCGATGAGTACGATGTTCTGCTGATATTTGACGAGGTCGCAACGGGACTTGGCAGAACGGGCAACCGATTTGTTGCGGACCTTGTGCTGCCTGATATAATAGTTCTCGGCAAGGCGCTGACAGGCGGATATATAGGCCACGCAGCGACTGTTGCGAACAAAAGGGTATGGGAAGGCTTTTACAGCGATGACCCGACACACGCACTCATGCACGGACCGACCTTTATGGGAAATGCCCTTGCGTGCAGTGCAGCACTGAAGTCGATAGAGCTTTTTGAGAGGGAAAACTACCTTGATAAGATAAAAAACATTGAACAGATCACAAGGCGTGAGATGCAGGGCTTTGCAGATGAGCGCATAAAAGAAGTGCGCATCATGGGCGGCTGCGTTTGCATTGAGGTGTATGATGCGGCGGTGCTGGAAGGCTTTAAGAGATTTGCTTTTGAGCGTGGCGTTTTCAGCAGGACATTCCTCAAATATATGTACGCTATGGTGCCTTATGTTATAAACGAGCAGGAGCTTGTTCATATACTTGATACGATGAAGGCATGGTTCAAAGCAGGGTAGCGGTCAATTATTGCACAAAACCGACCAAAAGTTGCAAAGAAGTGAAATAAAGCAGGAAATATGCTATAATTATAAATAGATAGCAAGCAATTTTCTTGCTTTTAGTTGAATAAAGAACATAGCTAAATTCATAATATATCCCCTTAGGCAGCGCTGTGAATTCACGGCGCTGTTTTTGCGGAAAAGCTCGGAAAAGTATTGCTAAACAAGGGCGGAAATGGTATAATATAATCAGGCTGTTATTTCTGTTAAGAGGTGTGATTTAATGCAATATATTCTACTGGATGACGATATGGATTTCGGTGATGATTTCACGAAAATGTGCTCGCATTATGATGAAAATGCGGAGTTTGAGGTGTTTTCCGACGAAGAAAAGTTTTTTGATCATCTTTCAAAGCACGGCAGCGATATAGCAGCGGTCTTTATGGATATACGGCTGAAAAGCTCAAGCGGAATAGATGCGGCAAAGAAAGTGAATGACCTGTTTGCAGGTATCCCTGTTGTGTTTATCACGGGGTATCCGCAGGAATACTGCCAGAGCATTTTTCTTGAACACTTTGATTTTGAGCCTTTTGCATTTGTGTGCAAGCCTGTTGACAGCAGGGTGCTTGCAAAGGTTTTTGAAAAGCTGGGCACAAGGGCAATGCACAAGGATACCAAGATCGCCGTCCGTTCAGGGCACTGCGACAGGATAGTCAAGTGCTCGGAGATAGTGTACCTTGAAAGCGATAAGTGGTACTATTTGATACATACCAAAAACGAGGATATTCAGGTGCGTGGAAAGCTCTCGGACATACACGGGTCGCTGACACCGAAATTTATAATCCCGCATAAGAGCTATATAATAAATTCTGATATGGTGAGAAAATTTGATAATGTCAGCGTAACGCTGAACAACGGCGTAACGCTTCCGATAAGCAGGAGCCACAAGAAAGCTTTTAAGCAGGAGCTGCTGCATCTCAGGGGGTTGAGTAGGATATGAAAACTATGTGCTATGTGATATGGGCGGTGTTTTCAAATCTGCCTATGTTCATAGGGCTGCACCTGAATCTTGATGCAAGGATAAAAAACAAGTGGCTGCGGTATGTCCCCATGATGATACAGTGCATAGTTTATATGGTGGTGGCGTTTATTCTTACCACTGAGAATAACATTATGAGAATGTTATTTTTTATGGCTTATCTCGTTTATGCGGTGGCTGCTTTTTCAAACAAACCTTCAAAATCGCTGGTGGTCGCTTCTGTGCTGGGGGCACTTTCATTTGCTGTGGATCTGATCGTAGAGCTGCCTGTATTTATCCTGAAGGGCAAGGTGCTGACACCCTCTGACGGCACATGGGAAACTGCGCTTGTCTGCATTGTATTTGGTTTGCTGTATATGGTGGCGATCATAGTATACACTCGTTTCAACAAGAAAAACGAGAGCATTGTGGACAAGACCTCGGTGCTGTTTTTTATGCTGCCGCTGAGTAATATGTTTCTGATACTTGCGGTAGCTTCGGCTTTCAATGCACCTGACTTCTGGAATCCGCTAAGGTCAACTATGCTGGCTATGGGCATTTTTGTTATGTTGGTATCGCTCGTGCTGCTGTATAAGGCTATGAAAGAAAACTACCGTGCAAAGCAGTCGCAGATGAAGCTGGCGCAGCTGGAATACAATCAGAAGCTCTCCGAGAGCTATTTTGAGAACGTTACGCAAAGTGCGCAGATGCTTATGAAATACAAGCACGATTTTAACAATATGATAAACACTGCGCTGCACATGGTCAACTCGGAGGACGATTCGACCAAGCAGCAGGGCGTTAAGCTGCTGGAGGAGATAAGGGATAAAAACAAGGCAACGGCGATACCGCTTTACTGCAAGAACCCGGTGGTGAACACTATTCTTTTTGATAAATCCGCAAAGGCGCAGGCGGAGGACGTTGAGCTGAGCATTGAGGCAAAGCTGCCCGAGAAGATAGACATTGAGCTTACCGATATATGCAGCGTTTACACGAACCTTATAGATAACGGGATACGCAGCGCATCGGTGAGCGAGGACAACCGGCTGCAGCTTAAAACGTGGTGTGATATGGGCTACCTTTTTGTAAAGACCACAAACTATCCCGATGATACGCAGCTGCCCGAGGTCAACAACAGCTTTGATATAAAAAATATCTCAAGTCACGGCTACGGGCTTTCGATACTTGAGGATATGGCAGAAAAATACGGCGGCAGCTTTGAGATAAACAAGCAGGGCAATGCCGTAGAGATGATGTGCTGTATGAAAACAGCGCAGGCAGAAGAATAATAAAAAAGACAGACTGCAATAGTCTGTCTTTTATTTATCCTGATAAAAAAACCACCTG
>DFFV01000057.1 GCA_002371625.1 Ruminococcus sp. UBA3767 | reverse complement strand
TAACCTGTATATCGTGGCTCTTGCGAAACTCTCTGATGGTGCGGACTGCGATCTGTGCCGCCTTATCCTGCGGAAAGCCGAACACCCCTGTTGAGATACAGCAAAAAGCTACCGACTGTACATTATTTTGTACAGCTATATCAAGACAGCTTTTGTATGAGCTTTCAAGCAGTCGAGAGTGTTCCTCCGTAAGCCGTCCCTGCACAATGGGGCCCACCGTGTGTATCACATAGTCACAGGGCAAGTTATAGGCAGGCGTTATCTTCGCCTTGCCCGTGGGTTCTTCATGCCCTTGCGCCTGCATCATCTGAGCGCACTTGTAACGAAGCCGTACCCCTGCAAAAGTGTGTATGCAGTTGTCGATACAAGAGTGGCACGGCTGCCAGCACCCCGTCATTCCCGAATTTGCAGCGTTGACTATCGCACCACATTTCAGAGTGGTAATATCGCCTTTCCAAAGATATATGCCGTCCTCTATGGGCGACAGGTCTGCAATATCCGTGATGCCCTTGCTCTCGGTCAAGGCTGTGAGATATTCGTCCTCTGCATGCAAATAATCCTCGTCTGCCTTGACAGCTGGGCGGATATTAACTAAACTGCGGTACAATCTGAATTTATCCTGTTCGTTTTCGGGTATCGTGATCTTTCCGAGGTCGTTTCGCTCAGAAAGAAGATAGTTGATCAGATAATCAACTTTGCTCATGGTATCACCGTCCTAAAATAACGTAAGCTGCATATCTGCCCAGCTTTCCTGCTTTGCCTGATGAATGACCTTGCCCTTCTGCAAATTGCCCACAAGAAAGGGCGATTCGGGATCGTGAAGCCGCATACCTGTGTTGATTATCATGCACCTCACCGTCTACGCAGAGGTACCGCCGAGAGTGGAGTATTCTTTGAGCGAGCTGTGCGAAACGGGCGGCATCGGCAGAGCGACCTATTTTCGCAATTTCAAGTCAAAGGACGAGATCATCACCGCCTACATCATCATGAAGTGGCGTGAATACGAGCGTGAACACAGGCTCAAAGAGCATCAGCTAAACGATACCTACCGTGTCAGGCGATACTTTGATTTTTGCTATTCGCTGCGAAAAAAGAATGAACTCATCATCGGGCAGGGGCATCACGGATCGATCCTGTCAGCTTACGAGGTCATCTTGACCGACAGTGACACCAATCAGACCTCGGACACCTACGGAAGCTACTACCTTGCCTATGGGCTTTTCGGCATCTTTATGAAGTGGGCAAGGAACGGCTATGCCGAGTCGGCGCAGGAAATGACGCAGATCGTGGTGGAGAGAATATTTGCGGGAAATATGGAATAAATGAAGTCCTGAGAAATGCTTATGAGCAGATCTCAGGGCTTTGTCTGTTATTCAGTTCCAAAAGGATATGCTGCCATTGTGGTGCACGCCAGAATACTGAAATGAACTTGTGTGGAACGGTTTACAGGTGCGCCAATAGACTACGAGCTAATGATACAGTTTATAAACCTTACAGACAAAACTGAATAGGCATCTGAAAAGAAATAATCAGGGCTATGCCTTCCGTACACGGTCACGGAGGACATAGCCCTTTCCTTTTATGCTATGATTATATCGGTCCTGAATCTCCTGTATCACTGTTGCACTGTCCTTGAAGCTGAACATTTACGATTGCGCACCAAGTTTTCATGTTCTGCCCGGTGTATTATTTCTGATTACATCGGGGAAAATTGAGTGTTTCCGAGAGTTAGTTCGCAATGCGGAAAACTTTTCGCTTCACTGCGCAATAAAAATTGATGTAACTGAATGAGTAGATCCGCAGTGGTAACTGTTTTGGACAAGGGTTCCCAAAACGAGATTTTTGACGGGGTAGGCGTTCAAAATATTTGAAAGTGGAAAGAATGCACCACTTTCTGTGGCTTGCTATTGCGAGAAACACCCAAAGTACGACCACACTATGAGATTTATCATTTCTTTTTGAATCGGCATAACCTCTCTTTATCGGCAGCTTCAGGCAGGCATCAGCATCGCAGACACAGCTAAGAGAAATGTGGTATAATAGAAATATACCAATTAGAAATCTAACGAAAGGGACATTTTTATGCCTAAAGGAATACCAAATAAGAGATACACACGCAGTTTAAGATCATGGTAGTGGAAACAATGCAAAAAGAGGGATTAAGTCATAAGTGAGCGAGGCAATAGTTTGACATACAAAAAAGCTCCCGTTAAACGAGAGCTTCAGAGCTGATAACCGGATTTGAACCGGTGACCTCATCCTTACCAAGGATGTGCTCTACCAACTGAGCTATATCAGCTTACCGCACTATCTGCGACAGTTATATATTATACACTACTTTTGCCAAATTGTCAAGGGTTTATTCAACATTTTTTTGAATTATTCCTTATACACAAAAAGACCGCAGTTATCATTCTCTGCGGTCTTTGCTATTATCCGATTATTCTCTTGATAGCGTAAATGCTTCCTCTGTTTCTTGCAGCGTAGGATATAACGATACCTGTTGCTGTGCTTTCAGCATGAACTATCATTCCGTTGCCAATATACATCGCAACGTGATAAACATTACCATAAGTTCCGTAGAATATCAGGTCACCCGGCTGCATCTGGTCATAAGTCACTGCACGACCGTAAGTTACCTGTGTACCCGTGTAATGCGGAAGGCTGATACCTACCTGTGCATAAGCCAGCATAGTCAGTCCCGAACAGTCTGTTGCCCTGAAATTAGAGCCTGCCCAGACATATCTACCGCCGACATTGCTCTTAGCGTATGCAACTACCCTGTTTATCTTTTCCTGATTTGAAGCATTGAGCGCAGGATTTGGTGTAGGTGCAGGTGTTGCCTTAGTCTGCTGAGTCTGCTGTGCGCTCGTCTTTTTAGTAGTGTAGGTATAATTATTATTTGCTGCTGTTGTTGACCTTGTTGTAGTGGTCGTTGTTGTCGTGGTAGTTGTTGTAGTGGTTTCAGCTTTTGAGCTTACCTCGGAATGCTTGAGCTCCAGCTCGTTGGCTTTTGAAACGAGTGTCTGCTTCTGAGTTTCAAGCTCGCCTATCTTCTTGCCCGATTTAGCCTGAAGATCAGCCAGCTTCTGCTTTTCCTCATTGAGCTGTTTGAGCTTGTCAGAGTACTTGTTCATCGACTCTTTAAGCTCATCCTGCTGCTGAGAATACTCCTTTTTAAGAGTTTCAAGCTCTTTCTTCTCAGCTATCAGCTTATCGATAGTGTCATTATCGTGCGAGGCTACACGCTTCATCAGCTCAAGCCTCATAAGTACATCGTAAAAATCCGAGGAATCAGCAAGGACGCTCATATATGTGTCCGAGCCGCCTGCGATATACATCGCTCTTATCCTCTTCATGAACTCTTCTGTTTCCTGCTTTATCTGCTCGGTCTTAGTGTTGATCTTTTCCTCGTTGTCACGCATTTTTTCGTCTGTATCGGCTATCTGCTTTTCAAGGTCTGTGACCTCTTTCTCAACGCTTTCAGCCTTATTTTTAACAGATGCATAATCCTTGTTTATGCTGGCAAGATCGTCCTTTTCCTTAGCTATCTGGCTATCGGCAGAACTGATCTGCTGGTTTATCTGTGACTGCTCGCTCTCTATCTGACTAAGCTCAGTCATCAGAGATTCTCTGTCAGCATAACCGCTGTAAGAGCCGATCGCACCGACAGATATTGCAAGCGCTGCCACCGAGGCGACCGCCGCTTTAAAAAATCTTAATTTTCGCATAAAATACTCTCCATACTTTTAACATGATATTCAAATTGTAATTTCTCGTAACCAAACTGTAACCTTATTATACACCATGCACGAAGATTTGTCAAGCATTTTATGAAAAACATCCAAAAGCAATATCACTCTTTCGGCAGAACGATTATCGACTGCACCACCTGCGAAGCTATTATCAAGCCTGCTGCGGATGGTACAAAAGCGGTGCTTGAGGGGCATAGCTTTTCGCCCTCTCTCACTTTGGGAACTATTGGCTGTTCCTTGGAGTAAACGCATTTAAGCGAGCGCACTCCCCTTTTCTTCAGCTCCCTGCGCATAACTCTTGCCAGCGGACACACCGAAGTTTTGTAAATATCGGCTATCTCCAGCATTTCGGGATGGAGCTTGTTGCCTGCGCCCATTGCCGAGATATGAGCAACCCCGAGCTTTTCACACCTTACAGCCAGCTCCAGCTTTGCAGGCACGAAATCCACCGCATCGACCACATAGTCGTAAACGGTCAGGTCTGTTTCGTCGGCATTATCGGGAGCATAAAAAACATCGTGCATAGTTACTTTGCATTCGGGGTTTATAGAAAGTATACGCTGCCTTTGCGCCTCGACCTTTTTCATGCCGATGTTTTCCCTCGTTGAGATTATCTGCCTGTTGAGATTTGAAAGCGCAACGGTATCGTTGTCAAAAACGTCCAGCGCACCTATACCGCTTCTTGCAAGCGCCTCGCAGACATATCCGCCTACTCCGCCCACTCCGAAAACAGCGACCCTGGCATTTTCAAGCCTGCTGATGTTTTCGCTTCCGCAGAGCATCTCCAGCCTTTCAAGATGATCAAACATAAGCCTACCTCATTTATCCGCAATAAAACCGAAATCGGTGCTTGCTTCATCTATCTGTGTTTTTCCGTCAAACAGCTTAACGCAGCAGCTGTAAAGCAAGCCCTCGCTTGCATCCCACATTTTCGGGTCTTCCACATAAAGCAGCATTGATTTCTCAACGATGTTGTTTTTATAGGTAAACGTGTGGAACTTATACTCTGTCGCCCTTTTGCCGCTTTCCTTTTCGGTAATGTCGCAAAGCACCGTCACAGTCTTATCCTCGTCTGTCGTGTTTTTAAGTCCCAGCGCAATGTTTGCTATCCACTTGCCGCAGCGCATCTCACTTCTTACGATAAAGCCTTCACGGACGATAGAAATGCCCTGCTCTTTATTCTCATTCATTTCAAGCTCTCCTTTCTGCCTGCGATCCCCGTATCGAACGAATACATATCCCTGTATTTCTTAGGCGTTACGCCAACATACTGCCTGAATATCTTTGTAAAATAGCTCTGGCAGGAAAACGCAAGTGTCTGCGAGATCCTGCTGAGTGAATAGGGCGAATACCTGAGCATATTTTTCGCCGCATCTATCCTGCGCCTGATTATATATTCGGTAATGCTCTCACCCGTTTCCTTGCGAAAAAGCCGTGAAAGATAGCTCGGGCTCAGTCCCGTATACTGTGCAAGCTCGGCTGCGGTCAGCTTTTTGTGCAGGTTTGCGTAAATGTAGTTCATACACACAACTATCGGCTTAGAGCAGACCTTTTCCTTGCGCAGCAGAGCCATTCTTTTGGTATAGTCCATGCACATATTTCTGTGCAGTCCCGATATCTCATTCCTGCTCATGCACCTGTCACAGCTTTGTATATAAACATCGCTCAGGCTGTATGCCGTTTCATGCTCCATACCTGCCTCGATACAGTATCTCGCAAGCATAGCCGCAGTTATAACAAAGTGATATTTAAGGTTCTGCAGGCTGTCCTCGCACAGCTTACCAAGTCCGGTTTTCTTGTCAAGGTCTACCGCACACAGAGCAGATACCTTTTCAACATCACCGCTGCGCACCGCATGGTAAAAATCAAACTCCGGGACATAAGGCGCATGGTATTCGCTGTTTTCACGCAGAGCATACTCTCTCACAGTCAGCTCCCTGTCAATATTGACACCCATTGCCATACCGCCTCCTTTGCTGTTTGATCCGCTGCTCCCATTATAGCATAATTTTTATAAAAATACAATAATTTTTATATAATTTTGGTGCAAGTGCATTTATAATTTAACCATAAAGCAACGACCGATAAAAACGGAGGATACGATATGAAAATGAAAAAAACGCTTACACTGCTCTTAGCTTGTGCTATGGCTGTTTCAATGGCTTCCTGCGGTTCTTCAAGCTCGGCAGGTGAAACATCTTCAGGCAAGGAGGAAAGCTCCTCGGGAGAGGCTGCAAAAGCTGCAACACCCAAGCTCGATGGCTACGAGCTGCTTTGGAGCGACGAATTCGACGGCGATAAGCTGAACGAGGATATATGGAGCTACGATCCGCACGAACCGGGCTGGACAAACAACGAGCTTCAGGAATACACCACCTCGACTGACAATGTGTTCGTAAAGGACGGTGTTCTGACGCTGAAAGCGCTTAAAACCGACAAGAACGGCAAGGACTACTACACATCTGGTAAGGTCAAATCACAGGGCAAAAAGGATTTCACCTACGGCAAGGTCACTGTCAGCGCAAAAGTCCCTCAGGGGCAGGGCTTGTGGCCTGCAATATGGATGATGCCTACCGATGAACAGCACTATGGGCAGTGGCCAAAGTGCGGAGAGATAGACATAATGGAAGTGCTGGGCAACGATACAAAGACCGCCTACGGCACCGTTCACTACGGAGAGCCTCACGCTCAACAGCAAAAGGATTACAAGCTGGTCGTAGGCAGCTTTGCCGAAAAGTTCCACGAATACAGCGTCGAATGGGAACCGGGCGAAATGAGATGGTACATAGACGGCAACGAGTACCTCAAAGTAAATGACTGGTTCACAGCAGTTGACGGCGAAGATGAAAAGCCATATCCTGCGCCCTTCGATCAGCAGTTCTTCGTTCAGCTAAACCTTGCAGTCGGCGGAGACTGGCCGGGAAACCCCGACAGCACCACTAACTTTGACAAAGCACAGTTCGAGATCGACTATGTAAGAGTTTATCAGAAGCCGAGCTATGATAAAAACGTTAAAAAGCCCGAGGTAGAGATGCGCAAGGCACTTGAGGACGGCAACTTTATCTACAACGGCGACTTCAAGGAAGCCGAGGATCTGACCGACGATAAGAACTGGAAGTTCCTGCTGTTCAACGAGGGTGAGGGCTCGGCAAAGATAGAAAACGGCGAGATAGTTATAACTTCCAAAAAGGAAGGCACCGAGGAATACTCCGTTCAGCTGGTTCAGCCCGAGCTGCCGATGATAAAGGGCAAAAAGTACAAGGTCACCTTTGAGGCTTATGCGGAAAAACCGAGGGATATGATAGTTTGCGTAAGTGCCCCGACAGCAGGCTGGATAAGGTACCTAAAGGATACCAAGCTGTCGCTCACGACCGAGAAAAAGCAGTTCACCTACGAATTTGAAGTTACCGCAAAGACCGATCCCAACGGCAGACTTGAATTCAATATGGGCAAATGCGGCTCAACAGAAACGATACACATAACAAATGTGCGTGTCGAAGAAATCAAATAGGATAGCTTAGTTCCGCTTGCGAACGCTTCTGCTTTGTGCGCAGAGGCGTTCGTTTTTGTGTGCGCTGCGCTTGACAAAATGTGCGTAAAAGTAGTATAATATTAAGGAATTTATTCATAGCAAGGAGGTCGCTGTGCTGTGTTTGGTTATATCCGTGCATATAAGCCGTATATGCGTGTTTTTGAGTATGAAATATACAAAAGCGTGTACTGCGGAGTCTGCAAGGATATGGGCAGAAGGCTTGGTAACCTCACACGGTTCAGCCTGACATACGACTCAGCCTTTCTTGCGCTGTTTGAACATTCTGTAAGAGGCACAAAGGTCTGTGTAAAAAATGAACGTTGCATTGCTCACCCCTTGAAAAAGACTATGTGTGCAGGCTGCGGAAATGATTTTTCTTATGCAAGCTATGTATCTGCGCTGCTTGTGTGGCATAAGCTGAAGGACGATATGCTTGATGGCGGTGCTGTGAAAAAGCTGATCTCCGCAGCGGGAATGCTCATTTTCAGAAAGGCCTATAAAAAAGCCAACGCACAGTACCCCACTCTGAGCAGGGAGATATCCGAGGCTATGGAGCTTCAAAGGGCTGTTGAGCAGGAAAAGTGCGCAGGGATAGATCAGGCAAGTGAGCCGACTGCAATGATAATGCGCTCGGTATTCACAAGGATAGGCAGAAATAAAAAAGAGCGTGAGCTGCTTGCAAGGTTTGGATATTGCCTTGGAAGATTCGTTTACATCACCGATGCACTTGATGATCTCAGGAGCGATGTAAAAAGCGGCAGCTATAACCCTCTTGTGATATTTATGAAGTCATTGGGCATTGAATGGGACGGCAGCGGAAAGCTTCCCCGTGAGGTGCAGGATTTCTGCACAGCTTCGGTAAATATGACGCTCGGTCAGCTCGCCGACTGCTATGTTGCACTTGATCCCCGAAGATTCAGGGATATTCTTGATAACATCATTTATCTTGGACTTAAAAACACTTTCAGACTTGTAAGGGAAGAAAGATTTCATAAAAGAAATAATTCAAAGAAAGGAAAGGCAGAAATATGACTAACGGTAAGGATCCTTATGTAATTCTCGGTGTGCAGAGAAGTGCTACCGAGGAGGAAGTCAAGCAGGCATACAAAACGCTTGTAAAAAAATATCACCCCGATCAGTATCAGGACAATCCGCTCAGGGACGTTGCCAGTGAAAAAATGGCTGAGGTGAACGAAGCTTACGACGAAATAATCAATGCGATAAGAAACGGCGAGGCTTCAAGCAGATTCTCTGCGAGTGCAAATTTCAACAGCTCCTATGTGAGAGAGCTTATCCAGACAGGAAACATCACCGAGGCAGACAGTATACTGTCCTCTGTCGACCCTGCAAGGCGTGATGCAGAGTGGTATTTCCTCAAAGGCTCGGTGTGCTATAAAAGAGGCTGGTTCAACGAGGCTTATGAGAATTTCGCAAGAGCTTCACAGATAAACCCCGGCAATGCAGAGTATGCCGCAGCTTTCAACCAGCTCGGCTCACAGAGAAACGGTCAGATGAACGGTATGCCAAGCGGCTATTATCAGAACAGGAACGCAGATGCCTTCAATTGCTGCTGTGACCTTATCTGTCTGGATTCATGCTGCGAATGTATGGGCGGAGATCTTATACCCTGCTGCTGAGCAATCTTAAAATGGAGAGCAATACTCGTGAATAAAAAAAAGATCAGTTTCAAGGTCGCACTTGGCGGAATAATCAGCGCAGTCTGTATCCTGCTGATGTTTTTCTCGGGCTTCCTGCCGATGCTGGACTATGCGATACCGACCTTTACGGGATTTCTTATGGTCGTGGTCATAGTTGAGGTGGACAGGAACTGGGCTATTGCGACCTATACAGCTTCAGCGATACTTTGTCCGCTGGTCACGCCCAATAAGCAGGCAGCGGCGCTGTTTATCATATTTATGGGCTATTATCCGATACTTAAATTCGGGCTTGACCGGAAAAAGAACAAGGTGCTGGTGTGGATAATCAAATTCGCTGTGTTCAATGCGGCAATGTCAGCGTTTTTCCTGCTGTTCACATATCTTTTCACCTCAAGCGATATGCTTGAAGGAATGGAGTCGTTCGGCAAGTGGGCAATACTTGTACTGTGGCTCGCAGCAAACTTCTTCTTCCTTATCTACGAATTTGCCCTGACACAGATGATAGACCTATACGTTAACTGGTTCAGAAGAAAAATACTGAGAAAAAAATAAAAAATATCATCGTGCTTTGCCATTAAAGACACTATTATAAATGTAGGAGTAATTTTTTTTAAAAAGTGCTTGACAAACAGTTATAATTATGGTATAATCAATATCGTTGATTGAGAGGGTCACTCAAAATCTTCGATATGCGGGTGTAGTTCAGTGGTAGAACCCCAGCCTTCCAAGCTGGTCATGTGAGTTCGATTCTCATCACCCGCTTTTAGCAACTATGCACTGCCAATCCGTCGGTGCATTTTTTATGCTGATGTATGCGTCATTAGCTCAGTTGGATAGAGCAACCGCCTTCTAAGCGGTAGGTCACTGGTTCGAATCCAGTATGGCGTGCTTATGCCTGACTCGATCAGGTATTTTTTTAAATGGTGGGTATAGCGTAGCTGGCCTAACGCGTCAGATTGTGGCTCTGAAGATCGAGAGTTCAAATCTCTCTACTCACCCTTATATGAATTGCGCATTTACACTTTTGGTGTAGATGCGTTTTTTTGTGCCGGTTTTTGTTTAGCAATATATACCAATTAGCCATTATAGCCAAAAACACTATCGGTTTACTTTCCTCATTTATACAGTCTGCTTAAACGTTTTAGGTGATTTTAGCGTGATAATTGTTGCATGATACAAGCAAATTATTGCAAATATATTTAATTTCGACAATAGATGTGGTATATTCAAAGTATGTAAATGCGAAGTTTTCTTCACATTTCACGACAGTTTTGACTGCTTTGCAGCAGCCTGTAATTATAATATAAAGGGAGAGATCAATATGTTACAACAAATGGGCTTTAATGAAAATCAGGGTAATGAGTTTGATATTCCTGTTGTGAAATACGCAACCGAAAAACACGTTGCGTGTGTTTTTTTGCTTGATACATCAAGCTCTATGGAACAGAATAACGCTATCGGTCAGCTGAACGAAGGACTGAGAGTGTTCAAGAAGCAGACTCTGGCAAGCCTTGATAAACACGCAAAGGCGTGTATCGACGTAGCAGTTATAACCTTTAACAGCACAATAGATCTTGTACAAGGTTTCAGACCCGTTGAGGATATGGATATCCCCGAGCTGAAAGCAAGCGGACTTACTGCAATGGGCGGCGCACTTGATATGGGAATGGATCTTATAACAAAACAAAAAAAGCTGTATAACGAAGCAGGTACTCCATATTTCAGACCTTGGCTTTTCTGCATAACTGACGGTGCACCAAACGATGACTATATTCTCCACGCTAAAAGACTAAGATGGATGGAGGACAACAAGAAAGCGGTAGCTTACTGCGTTGGAGTTGACGGATTCAGAGCAGATATTATGCAGACTATCTTCAAGCCCGAAAACATCTACGGTCTTAAAAACTGCGATTTTACAAGTCTGTTCAAATTTGTTTCTTCAAGCCTTGACGCACTTAGAAACAGCACTGCCGAAACAGGTGCACTGAATGTTGAAACTCCTGAATCAATGTTCAGAGTTCCGCTTGATTAAGGGCGAATACTATGCTTGGAAGTTATTATGTTTCTGCAATAGGCACTGCGCATCTTGAGCATGAAGGCGGCGTATGTCAGGATCACAGCGGTGTTTGTTATCTTGATAACGGATATATCGCTGCTGCGATAGCTGACGGACTCGGAAGTGCAAAGCATTCGGAAGTTGGAGCAAAGCTCGCAGTGGACACCGTTTTTGAACATTTAAAAAACAATTTTTCCTCGCCCTCTTCGGACGAATATCATCTTCAGGCTCTGAAAGGCGCTTTTATCGCTGCTTATAACGAAACTATAAAAGCTGCAGATAGCAACGGGATACCGCCGACTGAATATAATTCAACGCTGACTGTTGCGCTTTATAACGGAAGCGACCTGTATTTCGGGCACTGCGGCGACGGCGGGATCATCGCACTGACCTATCAGGGCGATTACGAGCGCATCACCGAAGCGGAAAAGGGCGAGAATTTTAATGAGACTCATCCGCTTCTCAACGGAGAAAAATACTGGAGTTTCAATAAATGCAGCGAGCAGGTCTGCGCATTCACAATGATGACCGACGGCATTTTTGACCTTGTCTGCTCTCCCCTTTTGAAAAACAACAAGCCGCCGATAGTTATACCATTTATCCGCAAGTTTATGGACAGAAATATCCTCAAGGCTAACAACAGTGAGGATTTTGTTGTGCTGCAAAAAAAGATCTCTGATTATATCTCATCTGAAAAGTTCAGCCACGATCAGAATATAAGCGACGATAAAACTCTGGTGGGTGTTATCAACACCGAAATAATGCCTGCTCTCAAGGACAAAAGCTATTACAAGATGCCCGATTTGGAAGCGCTTCATGAGAATATGCTGAATATAATCTACCGGAGAACGCCGGCGGCAAATGACGATACCGATGTACCTCCGGTTGGCAAAAATGATACAGATATAAGCACTTTGCAGTCAAGTATTGAAAAGCAAAATCAGCACATACAAGCTCTTACCAGGACCATAGCGCAAAAGAACAGAACGATCAGCAAGCTGCGCAGAAATATGCTTATCTCAGGTATCATCATGGCTTTTCTTTTCATTGTTACAGTTATCCTGCTTTGTGTCCTTATCCTGAGACCACCATCTGACGACAACAGCAGAACAGATCTGAAGACGATACCTTTTAACATAACGACAAAAGAAGAGAACGGGTCTTCTCAGAAGCAGCAGAAAAAAGTTGACGGGAAAAACGGATCAAAGGCTGAACAAATTACGGAGCCTGATAATAATAAAAATGTTGACGGGAAAAACGGATCAAAGGCTGAACAAATTACGGAGCCTGATAATAACAAGAAGCCCGAAAAAGAAGAAGCCGGGAAGAAAGAAAAGACCGAACAGGAAGACAAAAACAACCGTGACGATGAAAATGACCAGGCTGATGATCAGGACAAGCAAACTAACGAATAGGTCGTGGAGAAAATATGGGAAAGAATTCAGTACTTGTTACAGATGAAAACGGGTATGTACATATACTCAAGGGAAAATGTATCGGCGCCGGCGGTGAAGGTGAGATATATGAGATAGAAAACGAACCTGATGTTGTTGCGAAAATATACTACCCGAAATACAGAACTCAGGACAGGCAAGAAAAGATCAGAGCGATGCTTGAAACGGACTACCGTTTGCTGCCCGAATATTCATGGCCTATATGTATGCTGTTTATTGACAGCAATTTCTGCGGTTTTATGATGACCAAGCTCTCAGGATACGAACAACTTATAGATTTCTATGTGTTTGATAACAGGCGCAAATACTCGTGGGCAAAATACGTTGCCGTTGCAATGAATATTGCTGCTGTTGTGGGAACACTGCACGAGCATGGTTTAATTATCGGTGATCTTAAACCCGAAAACATACTTGTTAATACCAGCGATTGCAAGGTCGCTTTTGTGGATACCGATTCTTATGATATAAGAACAGCCTCAGGAAAGATCTATCCTTGCTTAGTGGCAACGCCCGAATTCGCAGCTCCCGAGCTTCAGGGACTGGATACCCTGAGCATCAGGAATAGATCGGTTTTCAGCACTAACACCGACTGCTTTTGTCTTGCAGTTATACTTTTCAGGCTGCTTATGAACGGAGTTCACCCTTTTGCTTGTTCTTCAACAAGCCTTTCTGTAAGTGAATATCAGCCTGTCAGCAATATCAAAAACTACCGTTGTGCATTTTTTAAGGAAACAAGCCTTGACGGCAGACTTGAGAGAACTATACAGGCACCCGATATAAACATACTGCCATCAAAGATACAGCTGCTTTTCAAAAAGGCATTTCTGAGCAAGGATAACCGACCTGATGCGGCAAGCTGGTATTATGCGCTGCTTGACCTGAGAAAGAACCTGTGCCGCTGCGCTGTAAAGCACGAACACGAGTTTTATTCTCACCTTGATCGCTGTCCCTGGTGCAGTTTTGAAAGCAGCTACATCAGTAAGCTCAAACAGATCAAGTCGGATATAAAGCAAAACGAGATAAAGGATAAAAGACGTGACGGTGATTTTAAAGAGTATTTAAAACAGTTTGGCAAAAATTCAGTAAGCAACCAAAGCACCAATAACACTGTTCAAAGCAGCTCTTCCAATCTGTCGGGCAGCTATTACTACGATACAGATAATAAAGGAAAAATAGCATACTACATAGCGTGGATCGTAGTAATAATAATTATTATAATTTGGTTATTCTTATTATAAACATATCGTTTAGCTAAAGGACGATAATTTAAGGATAGTGAAAAAAATGAGTAATTATCAATGTAAAAAATGCGGCAAACTTCTGAGTGATGATCAGACTGTATGTCATATATGCGGAACTCCCGTACAAAGAACAGATACGGTATACGCAAATGACATAAAAGATCCTCGTTATCACTCATCAGGCTTTTTTTCGCAGGGAAAACAATCCTTTTCAGGCGAAGCTGTGCAGCATGCAGCAAATAACAGCGGCATAAAAAAAACAAGCAACAACGGAAAGCTTGCTTTGATAGCTGCTGCACTTATTATTGTGATCGGTGCTTCAGCGCTGCTTATTCCAAAGCTGTTCAAGGACGACATTCAAACATCGGACAGCAACAGCTCATCAGCTTCAGAGAAAGGTACAGCTTACAGCAGTGAATCACCGGAAGCAGAAAGCACGACCTATGAGAATTACAGCGATGAAAGCTCACTGACAGATGCTGAAAGACTGAAAAAAAGCATGGGCGACTGGCATTCGCCAAACGACAGCTCACTTTCGGATACAGAAAAGCTGAGAAGAAGCATGGGTAAAGATGGCAGCGGAAAAGATGACGTTACCGCCACAACAACTGCTCCCACAACGACGACAGCTGCGCCAAAGCCTGCCGAAAAGCCTGTTCCGGAAATGATAAAGAAAATGCTTGAAACTACCGATCCCTCTTACCAGGGGCAGCCCGGAGGCCCGGCAGCTGCTTTTATGACATACTATGGTTACCTCGGGCACGAAGGGACACAGGAGGATGAAATGTGGTTTCAGGATATGGACGGCGACGGAGATCCCGATCTTGTAGTAGGCGGCTTCTCGGTCGGAGGTATAGAAGGAATGGGGCAAGGACAGGTATACTGCTTTGATGTTATGATAAACGGCGGAAACGGCGGAACAGTTCATTTAAGACCGGATAACGCCCATCTTGGAAAGCACGGTCACAACGCCTTTGTTATGCAGGCATACAAAGAAAGCAGCGGAAAGCTCGTATTTATGCACACGCAGTTCTACCGCTATACAAGCGATCCGGGTAATATTGATCCCAAGTACGCAGGAACTTTCACAATATATAAATATGACTTTAACACCACAAACCCCGACCAGAGCAAAAGGAATATACTTAGCTACTCTTATGATACTCGTCAGGGTGAAGCAAATGCTTTTTCTGCTTCTCTTCAGGACAGCGGCAGGATATCTGCCTCACAGGCAAAAAGCATTTACAACAGCACATATTCAGCTATGACTCCGCTCAAGGCTAATATCAAAACTATAAACTATCAGCAGTATATGAATTCAATGGATCAGCAGCAGCGCAAAAAAGCACTTATGGATTCGTATTACTCTTTCAGCTATACTGCGGATAACAGCATAAAGCCTTTTGGCAGCGAAGTTTTTAATAAAATATAACGAGGTGATAACTTTGAATACAACAGTTCAGTTTAATACATCAACGATAGTTATGTATTCGGTAATAGTTCTGGTAAGCGCATTTGTCTGCGGATTTGCCTGCGAAGCTATTGTAAAAAGCAAGGGACATCCCAAGGGACACTGGTTTTTATGCGGTTTTCTGCTCGGCTGGATCGGTCTGCTGCTTGCAGTTCTCAAGCCAAGAGCCGTTGCAAAGCAGGATGCTCCGCAGCAGCCAACTTATGCGAACAATGCTCCGCAGCAGCCGTTCTACGAACAGCAGGTTCCGCCACAGCAGCCTATCTATGATCAGCAGGTTCCGCCGCCGCAGCCTATCTATGATCAGCAGGTTCCACCGCAGCAGCCTATCTATGCTCAGCAGGTTCCGCCGCAGCAACATCAAGCATTTACAGGAAGCACAGCTCCTCACAGCGATTGGGTGTGCCCTGTATGTTCAACGGTGAACAAAGGTGATTTTTGCTTAAACTGCGGTAAAACAAATCCATTTCGTTAAGAAAGGTGCCGGCCGATCATGAAAATGTGTCAAAAATGCGGCAAAATACTTGATGATTCACAGACCGTATGTCAGGTATGCGGCACACCCACAGCACGAACAGATACAGCACAAAGCAGTTCAGCGGGCAATGTACAAAAAGATACGGGATACAGCTATTACGCAAATAACGTTCCAAAAGAACGTAAGGCGGTGAGCCGAATGGCAAACAGGCCAAAAAGCAACGGCAAGATAATTGCTATCGCCATTTCAGCTGTCTGCGTGATAGGTGCAGCTTGTGTGCTTATCCCAAACCTGCTCACAGATGATGTGCAAAAGACTACTCCGGAAAGCCCCTCAGAAAATGCTGTCACATCGGGGCAGACAACAACGGAGGTATCAACTGAAAAAACAGTATCCGAGGAATCAATGGACGACCTGGAAAGGCTGAGGAAAAGCATGGGCGACTGGAGTTCGCCGAACGACAGCTCACTTTCGGATACCGAAAAGCTGAGAAGAAGCATGGGCAAATATGACACCCAGACCAATACGGAAACTACGGCCTCACCTGCCGAAACGACTACGACTGCCCGTAAAAAAGAAACTGCCGCAGCAACTGTAAAAGCCGAGAATGATGAGATATATAAAAGCTATGCCGATGTTATCAATACTTCAAAGTACAATTACGATAATAACATAAGCACCTCGTTTTTTGTTTGTGACATCAACAATGACGGGGTTCAGGAGCTTGTTATCCACTTCATGACAGGTGCGAGAATGGGTGAGGTGGAGATATACAGATTTGATGCTTCATCAGGTTCATCCAAACTCATCTCCAAGGGTCACTGCGGCAGTACCATCGGGTACTGCAAAAGTAAGGGTATGCTTTTTTCGACCACCGTCAACAGCGGTGTCGGTCCGCCCGAATACCCCAGCGGATACTGTATAATTGTTTACAAGCTCGATTACAGCTCCGCTGAGATCACTTTACAGGATTATGCTACGATAAACCCTGACAAAGCAGATCAGAAACTACTGGACTGTGATGTAAAGATCTCAGATGAAAACAACAGCAATTTTTCTGTAAACTCAGTCAAGCAGAATGCTCAGCTGAATAAATAAAGCTCTGATAGGAGGAATGTAATCATGACCTGCTCAAATTGCGGTAAAAAGCTAAGCGGCTCAACTGATATCTGTCCTGTGTGCGGCACAAAACAGATCCGATCCGCAAGCTCAGCTTCATCAAATGATAATATCAGTACCGATCAGGATCAGTGGCACAGAAGCGGAAGCTTTTCAAATAACTCACCTTCACCGCAGCCAACTCCCCAGCCGCAGCCAACTCCACAACCGCAGCCGATTCCACAGCCTCAACCACAACCGCAGGTATTCAACAAGCCAACAGCTCAACAAAACTCAAGCTCAAAAGGTGTGCTCACCGTGATTGCAGTTTTTGTTGTGATTGCATTATTACTTACCTGCTACTTTGTGATATTCCGAACCAAAAAGCAGCTCATTATCGGAAAATGGGCAGCAGTAGGGGACGATGTGATTCCAAAGGTAGAGGAATTTGACAGCGACGGACGCTGGACAACATATATCGAAGACGATAGGATCGATACCGTCTATTACACTATTGACGGCGACAAGCTGATGTTCAGCGAAAGACCGGATGGTGAAAAGGACCGATACTACACTATCGAAAAGCTGACCTCGTCGGAGCTTGTTTTGTCGGGCGAAAGCGGAAGAAAACACGAATATAAAAAAATCTGATAAGTAAAAAGGTGATAAAATATGATCTGTCCTAATTGCGGTAAAAACATATACCCGGGAACAACAGCTTGCCCCGTATGCGGCACTGCAGTAAACAACGGCTCAACCACTCAGCAGCCGCCAAAGCCACGACCGCAGATGAATACTTCCTCAAGAACTGCAGCCGGCGGTTTCTGCTCCAAATGCGGCGCTGCTATCAATTCAAACGAAACATTCTGCAGAAGCTGCGGTGAACCTGTGATCTCTTCAAGCGGCAGCACCACTAACCGTGCTCCAATAAAAGTTTCTGATGCGCTGAAGAAAAAATCAACATACATCTTCATACTGCTTGCTCTGAACCTTTTCTCAATATTTGCTGTATTCTTTAACACTATCAGTATTGATTCGACTCCCAGGTATTATGAAAGTAAAGGTTACAATTTATCTACTGATATATCCTCCTGGAAAGCTATGGACGGTATCTGGGAGGCAAGCAAGCATTACGACGACGTGCCCGATCCTGTTACTATCCGTGGCGTTACTATCAAAACAAAGCCGGAATACAGCACTACGTTGGCAAGGATAGTTATGGTATTAGAGTATTGCTTAGCGATCACTGCAGCAGTATTTACCGCCATGACTATTTATGAGCTGTACAAATCCGTTGGCACAAAAACAAGGGACAATCAAAAAATACAAAAGCTGCTTGTTTTCTCATCAATAGCTGTAATTGCACAGCTATTGATAATGATATATATCAAAAGTGTTTTCGCAATTGCTGCAAATGAAAGCAAACATCTTGTATACTCATTCAATGCCTGGTATTATCTTTTGTGGATAGCCTGTGCAGGAATAATCGCAACAGTTGCTTTTGTAAACAAAGCAAGCTCAGCAAACGGCAATAATCAATACTGAATCAAGGGAGAGTTAACATGAAAAAAACAGTTGCATTAGTTTTATCAATAATACTTGCTGCAGCCTGCATCACCTCTTGTGAAGACAGCAGTTCAAAGCGCAGCGAAAGCACTGCTTCTACAAGCTCATCTTCATCTGATCTGAGCAGCGAAAAAAGCATCACTTTTTCCTCGGAGGCACCAGAAACATCCGAAAAGGACAGCTCTGAGCAAAAAGGCGATGAGAAAGGCAGTGCATTCGATAAAAGCGAATATGTATTCGGTGTTTGGGAAAGTGACGGAAACAACGTCTTTACAGACTCCAAGGATAAAGAGGTATTATTGTTCACAAAGGGCTTAACGAAAAAAGACGGAAGTATTTCATTCGGTTCGGAGCCGCTCTATTATTCGATACCCGAAAACGAGGATAAAATGGTTATCCGTGAGAATTCTGAGACTGAGTCTGCTGTACTTTCAAAAATCGATATCCTTTCTATTTCAAAGGATGAAATGAAGCTGTCGCTGGACGGAAAAACAGGCACTTATCACCGCAGTGATATCACAGAGGATAAGGCTAACGATCAGTATATGGCGAACATGATCGCCAAGGAGATATATACCCGTTTAAATACTGAGGCATCTGACATGATAGCAGACGGAAAAGCTGTAAAAGCACTTGTGACCGATAAGCCTGTTCCTGTTGCGAATTACAAAAACTCGACCGATCCGCTTGAAATGATAGTTGCAGGTAAAGACACAGCATTAACAAAAAAAGGTATTTACACAACAATAACCTTTGACTATGATAAGAGCTATGTTTATTTGCACTTTGACAAAAGCAACGAAAAAGAGCCATGCTTCGTTCAGTGGTCATCATCTGAAGCAGGAGCACCGATAGGTCAGTATCCCGAGCCGCCTTCACTTGAGGAGATGAACAAGATAGAATTCGGAACACAACTCCCCGGATAGATTATTTGACAGACCAAAACCACCTTAGCCGTAAAAGTACTGCTAAGGTGGTTTTGTTTTGGAGTAGTATCATTCACATATCAGCTCTGTGGTGCTGACTGTTTTTATCCTTCTTGATGACATATACGAGAAGCCTGCAAAGCAGCCGCTTATCACAAGTGCAGGTATAAGCACCTCAATGAACGTCAGGCTGTGCATAAAGTCGGTTATGCCAACTATGCTCATCAGCGCTGAAAGCAAAGGCTTTGTGGCAAACACTGCAATCAGTGTCCCTAACAGGCAGCCAAGCACGCCAACTATAAGGAACCTTATAGAGAACTGTGCTCTGAGGTTACCGGTCGTAAAGCCTGTTGCCTTGAATATTCCCGTATCGGTGCGCTCTCGCAGGAAAGTCACCTTGCAGATAAGGCTAACCGCAACCAGCAGGAATATCGCTGAAACAGCTACAACTATCACAACAATCAGCACAAGGAATACATTTACAAGATCCTTCGTGTTGTCATAGATCGTCTTGTTCTTTACGTTCTTTGCAAAAAGCCTGTCGCCGAACTGCTTGTTAAGCTCAGCTGAAACGTCATCAGCCTTATCCTTGTCATCAATATAAACGTTGGAAATTAACGGCTTTATGTCCAGCTTTTTAGCACCTTCGAGCGTCATGCAGAACAGCCTGCCCGACTGCGCAGAGGTCTGAATAACACCGACTATCATGTAGTCTGCTTTCTTGCCCGAATTTGAGACAGTTATTGTATCGCCTATGCCCTTTTCAAGCTCCTGCGAAACTATCTTTGTAACGATAACCTCGTTGTCGTATTTCGCAAGTCTGCCCTTTATCGGCTTATAATAGCGTTCCAGATTATCCGTGGCATTTGAGCCGTATAGCACATCGTCAGCCATGATGTTATCTGTATACGCTACAAAATCCGCCTCAGCCTTGGGGTCAAGCTCCGTCAGCTTATCTCTTACACGCTGCATATCTTCTTCTTCAAACTCGTTGAACAGGTTTACCGTGATATCCGACCAGTTGTAGCCAAACAGCTCCTCAAAGTCGATACCTCTTGTAAGGTTGAAGATAGTCACCATAAAGAACATCAGAAGTACAGTTATCAGGAATACGAAAACATAATGCCTCAGTCCCGAAGTCAGCGCACGCAGCGACATTGAAACGCTGAGTGTGCGCTGCCTCATCGGCATATTCAGCCTGCCTGTGAAATGAACGTCCTTGTGCGCATTGTTAAGTGCATTTACGGGAGATATCTTAGCGAGCTTGCGTGTTGCAAGCAGTATGAACAGAACAAACACTGCAATTATTACCAGCGAGATCATACCGCAGCGCACAAGATCTATACTGCAGTCTGTCATGATACCCGTTACCATCATAAACAGCTTACCCATTACCGAAAGCACAGGCACCGAAACTGCCAGCCCTATTATCGTACCCGCAAGCAGTGCTGTCACATACTGCAATATGTAAGATAAACGTATCTGCCAAACGGTAAAGCCCTGCGATTTGAGTATTCCAAGGTCAACATACTGCATCTCAACGGTGGAATTTATGCTGTTGAGCATCATCAGCCCGACTACCACTGCAAGCAGTCCTACAAAAACATACAACAGGCTCGTTCCTACATCTGCATAGATCTGCGTGTAGGTGATAAGCTCGCTTTTTGTAACATAAAGCATCGACTCATCAACAAGTCCGCATTCATCGTTAAGCTCTTTTACCAGCTTGAAATCCTTTACATCGCCTGATTTGAATATATGCAGCATCTGCGTATGATAAATATAGTTATTATTCACGCTGCCACTGTCAACGCCCTTTGCTATGCGCTCCCAGTCGTTCTCGTGGATAAAGAAATTCTCATAAGCCACAAGGCTCGTGCCGTAAATGGGGTCTTCAACGAACCCTGCTACCTTGAACTTCTCACGGCTGTCGGGAGAGGTCTGTATCTCAAGCACACTTCCCTTTTTCACGTCATTCAGCTTGCTGAAGCAATACGAAACATAGACCTCGCCCTCATTGAGTTTGGGCGGCTGTTCGTAGAACTCATCAAAGTCGTCCTTGAAAACCTTAAGCTCGTTTTTCTGCTTGATAAGCCTCGTTTCAAATTCAAGCTCCTTGCCGTCACAGTAGCAGTCCATTGCAACAAACAGCATATTATCAGTACGGAACTTATCGACCTTATCGTTCTTTTCAAGTCCCTGCAGCACTCGCTCAGGCACTTGCTTACCCTTGAAAGTCATTATCAGGTCGCCTGCACTGTAATGCTCAAGCGAGCTTGTAAGGCTCTCGTTCAGGTTTTTGGAATTGCTGACCGAGCAGGAGAACGAGAAAACGATTATCGCCATCAGCACAATTACGCTCTTGAATGCGCCGGTCTTGTATTTGATGTTATTTTTAAGCAAGTAAAGTACAGGCTTCATCTGCTCGCCCCCTTTACCACTTCATCGAGTTCAGCCATGAATTGACCTGTGCTTCACGGCTCTTTTCCTTGTCCTGCTCATAAGGCGGAAGCGTCAGCTCGCCGCTTATCGTTCCGTCCTCAATGTATATCAGCCTTGTCGCCCTGACAGCTGCCCTGACATCGTGCGTTACCATAAACACCGACTGTCCTCTGCTGTTGAGCGCAGTCAGCAGGTCAAGCACCTCTATCGTGTTGCGCTTGTTAAGTGCTCCTGTCGGCTCATCTGCAAACAGCACCGCAGGCTCACTTATCACAGCCCTTATCATAGCACACCTTTGCTGCTCACCGCCCGAGCACTGCGATGGCAGGTGCGTTTTTATCTCGCTTATGCCCATCTGCTCAAACAGCTCATTCGCCTTTTTGTCAGTCTGCGCTGAGGGTACATTCTTGTCAAGATATGCTGGCACAACAACATTTTCAAACATGGTCATGTTGCTTACAAGGTGCATTTTCTGGAACACGAACCCGAAGTCTTTTCTTCGCAGCAGCGTAAGCTCCTTTTCACTGAGCTTGACAAGGTCCCTTTCCCCGTAGATGACCTCGCCCGATGTTGCCCTGTCCATACCGCTGAGCGCATAGAGCAGCGTGGATTTTCCCGAGCCTGATGCGCCCATAACAACGGTAAGGTCGCCCTTGTAAACATCAAGGTCTATCCCCGTCAGAACATGGTTCTGCACACCGTTTGCGGCAAATGACTTACACAGTTTTTTTGCTTTGAGTATAGTTTCTTTCATAGCTTTCCCCTTTTTATTCTTTGGCTGTTTAACTTCTGTAATAACTATACCACAGCCAAGATTAAGAAATCTTTAAGACTTGGAGTTTTCTGAAAAAACAGGGAGCGATACTATCACCTCAAGCCCGTTATCGTTATTTTTCGCATAAGCATCACCGTGTGACTGCTGCGCAATATACCTTACTATATAAAGCCCGAGTCCCGAACCGCTTTGCTCCTTGCTGCCCGAGCCCCTGTAAAACTTATCGAACAAAAACGGCAGCTCCTCATCGGGAACGCCTCCGCCATGATCGCAAAAATGTATATCAAACCGCCCTTCCTTTTTAGTGATGCTTATATCAAGCCTGCCGCCTGCATATTTCTTTGCATTTGTGATAAGGTTGCCTGCAAGCTGCAAAAGCCTTTTTCTGTCCGCAAAAACCTGCGCAGGAAACATCGGCTTGATGACCTTTGAGCTTCCGCCGTGATCGTATTCGTCCACCGCCTGAGAAAGAATGGTGTAAAGGTCGGTCTCCTCGGGCTGCATTTTCAGCGCACCAAGCTCACTTATTGCATGAGTGAGCATATCATTTGTCAGCGCTGTAAGCTCGGCGCACTTTTTAGAGATGACACCGAGGTATTCATACATCTCATCCCTGCCGTCATAAAGCCCGTTGGTGAGCGCCTCGGTGTATGTGCTTATTGAAGCCACAGGCGTTTTTATATCGTGTGAAAGCGTAGCTATCATGGTTTTGTTGTTTTCGATCGCTTCCCTCTCACAGCTCCTTGCCTTGATTATCTCACGGCGCATATTATCAAATGCCCAGGTGAACTTACCGAAATAGTTTGTCCGCTCGTAATCGAGCGCTGTATCAAATTCTCCCGCAGCTATCTTGTCCGCATACCTCTCCAGCTTTCTGAAAGGCTTGATGATGCCGACCCATATATATATCACAGCGCCGTTCACTATGACCACCGCAATAACAGCTATCGCAGTATATCTCAGATCTGTGCTGTTTTTAAGTTTCCTGTCGCACTGCCTTGAAAGCTCGGCTATCTCGCTCGTTTTTTGTGATATCTCATCGCTTTGCGAAAGGTTGCTTATCTCGTTTGCCATTACGGCTATCTGCGAAAGCTCATCGTGGCTTTTGCTTTCGGGGAGAAATGTCATTACCACTGCTGTTACAACTATCACCAGCGAAAGCAGTGCCCCCACAATAAGCGGCTTAAACCTCATCGCCTTTCACCTCCAGCATATATCCTACCTTGCGCACTGTCTTTATGTATTCAGGCTCGGCAGCGTTCTTTTCGAGCTTTTCTCTCAGCCAGCGGATATGCACAGCCACCGTTGAAGGCTCTACCTCCGTGAAGGCTCCCCAGACACCTGCCAGCAGCTTGTCCCTTGAAACAGCCGTGTTTGCGTGTTCACACAGATATGAAAGCAGGTCGAATTCCTTCAGCGAGAGTGCAACTGCTTTTCCGTCCTTTTCTACCGTTCTTGCGGTAATATTCACCCGAACATCGCCAAAGGAAACTATCTTTTCCTTGCCGCTGTTTTTAAATGTGCGCCTGAGCAGCGCATTCACCCTTGAAAGCAGCTCTCTCATCGAGTAAGGCTTTGGCAGATAATCATCTCCGCCAATGTCAAACCCCGTCACCCTGTCGTCCTCGCTCGTTCTTGCACTTGCGAAGATAACAGGCACATCGCAAGCCGCACGCAGCTGCCTGCATATATCAAAACCTGTACCGTCGGGAAGATTTACATCAAGCAGCACAAGATCAAAGCCTCCCGAGGTAAGTATCTCAAAGGCTTCATCGCAGCTTTTCGCCAGCGTGACCGTGTAGCCGTAGCTTTCCAGCATCTTTTTTATAATAAACGAAAGCTCCCTGTCGTCATCGACAATAAGCAGCTTTGCGCCCGGATCAGAATGATTAGCCATTTTTTCTCTCCTTAATAAAAGTGTTCCCGTCATAATACATATCACGGTACTTTTTCGGCGTCATGCCAACTTCCTTCCTGAATGCGCTGGTAAAAGCACTCTGCGAGGAGTAGCCCAGCGATATTGAAATATCCAGTATCGAGAAATCCGAGTAGCGCAGTATATTTTTTGAGGTTTCTATCTTCGCCTTTATTATGTAATCCTTTACGCCCATGCCAAGCTCTTTTGAAAACAGCTTCGAAAGGTAGCTCGGGTTTATCCCCTCAGCCTTTGCAATGTCTGCCAGCGTGATGCTCTCGTGCAGGTGCTCATAGATGTAATCTGCGCTTTTTTTAACGTGAAGGCTCATCATTCCGCCTTTTTTTATCTCCCTCATCCTTGCGGCAAAATCCAGCTGGAATTCCTCCATAACATCAAGCACCTCGTCGGGAGTCCTTGCAACATCCGCTCGCTTGATGTAAATATCGCTCAGCGTGTATGCAACATTCATATCCATTCCCGCATCAACACAAAGCCTTGCCACAACACCAACGCACACCACATGATGATAGATCACATTTCTCAGCGGATCGTCCGAAAGCTGTCCCTTGCCCTCATAAAACTCTGAGCGTGGGCGCTTGAAATGCTCTTTGAGCGCATTTATATTGCCCTCAACGATGTCATTGTATCTGCCGAACTCACTGTGAAAATCGGTCCTTGTAAAGCCTGTTTCCTTTTGCACGAACAAGCGGTAATTCAGATCTCGGTTTGTATTCATGGCAATTCTCCTTTGTTTTTTGATATTGTATCATATTTTTGATAAAAATGCAATGGAATTGATAAAGTTTTTCTTAGTAATGATTATAATTTCAATCAGTAAGGAAAGTAGAACGCAGAAAACAGAAAGTAAACAACAAACAAAAAACACATTTCAAGGAAAGGAGGAAACGTCCCACAGGACGCAAAACCGCTATGACAAAAACTTATGATCTTACAAAAGGAAAAACCTCTAAGCTGATCCTCACATTCTTTTTTCCGATGCTGATGACCAATATGCTTCAGCAGGTGTATGCCGTCGCCGATACGGCGATAGTCGGCAAAGGCCTTGGCGATAATGCGCTTGCAGCTGTGGGCAACATTTCCTCGCTCACATTTCTGATAATCGGCTTTTCAATGGGACTTGCCAACGGCTTCAACGTGCTTACAGCGCAGAGCTTCGGTGCAGGCGACTACAAACAGCTGCGCAGGTATCTTGCAGCTTCTATCCGCCTTTGCGCAGTTATCGCAGTTGTTCTCACAGCACTGAGCACTGTATTTTTAAAAAGCGTGCTGGTGCTTTTGCAGACAGATGAAACCATCATGGCTGACAGCCTCTCCTACGGAATGGTCATATTTGCAGGTCTTTCAACAGCGCTGCTTTACAATATGTGCTCGGGTATACTCAGGGCACTGGGCGACAGCAAAACTCCGCTTATCGCTATAATAATATCGACTATTGTAAATATCCTGCTGGACAGCTTCTTTATATTCATTCTAAAAACAGGCGTATGGGGCGCAGCAGCGGCAACTGTTCTTTCGCAGGTCATCTCCTCGGTAGTTTGCCTGCGCAAGCTGGTAAAAATAGAATTCCTCAGGCTCAGGCGCAGCGATTTCAGCTTTTCTTTCAAGCTGGATAAATCGCTGCTCAAAAACGGCATTCCTATGGCGCTTATGAATTCCATTACTGCTATCGGCTGTATGACGGTCCAGTATTTCGTAAACGGGCTTGGCGTTGCATACACATCTGCATACTCGGCTTGCAGCAGATTTATCAATATGTTCATGCAGCCTGCCTGCACAGCAGGATTTACAATGTCCGCCTTTGCGAGCCAGAACTACGGCGCAAAGAAATACAACAGGATAAAGGACGGAATGTGCGTTTGCATTCTTATCGCCAGCGTTTCATATTTCGTGCTTGGCTCGGTGATGGTGTTCTTCCCCGAGTTCCTTGGCAACATCCTGCTTGACGGCGATGAGCCGATAACTATCGCAGCAAAGTATTTCAGGATATGCGGCGCAACACTTTTCGCAGTCGATTTCCTTTTCGTGTTCAGAAACTGCGTTCAGGCAATGGGCTATCCGCTTATCCCTATGTGTTCGGGGATAGTTGAGATGCTTATGAGAGTCGGCGTGATAATCATCTTCATCAAGTCCGCAGGCTTCACGGCAACAGCTATCGCAGAAACAGCAGCTTGGTTCGGCGCACTTGCAATGAACGCAATAGCGTACTTCCATATAACACGCAAAAAGCTCGGCATCACTGCGCAGCTGCCGCAAAAATCAAAAACAGCGAAAGCATTCAGCTGACAAAGCCATAATAAATATAAACAGAGCAGCAGACATCAAACGTCCGCTGCTCTGTTGTTTCTGCGTTTGTTTTACTTTCACACTTCCAGCTTGCCAAGCGTTTCCCCGACCTTGTCGTGAATGACCAGGTCGCACTTATCGTCTATCGCAGTAGCGTCACGGTTTATCTCAACAAGGTACTTTCCTGTGAAATACCTTATAAGCCCTGCCGCAGGGTAAACTGTCATCGAGGTGCCGGCAATTATCAGCATATCGCAGTTTGCTATCGCCTTAACTGCACCCTCTACCGTGTCATTGTCAAGCCCTTCCTCGTAAAGCACAACATCAGGCTTTATAACTCCGCCGCACTCACACTTTGGCACTCCTGTGCTGTTTTGTATCGCTTCAATGCCGTAAAACTTACCGCATTTTGTGCAGTAATTCCTGTGCACGCTGCCGTGAAGCTCATATACTGTCCTGCTTCCTGCCTGCGAATGCAGCCCGTCGATATTCTGCGTGACCACCGCAGTCAGCTTTCCTGCCTTTTCAAGCTCCGCCAGCTTAAGATGCGCCTTGTTCGGCTTTGCATCAAGGCATATCATCTTGTCACGGTAAAAATCATAAAACTCCTTTGTATTCTGAACAAAGAACGTATGCGAAAGTATCATCTCGGGCGGATAATCATATTTCTGGTTGTAAAGCCCGTCTACCGAGCGAAAATCGGGGATACCGCTCTCGGTCGAAACTCCTGCTCCGCCGAAAAACACAATGCTCTTTGAATCGTTCACCATTTCCTGTAATGTCATTATCCTGCACCTCTTTCTTATTATTCTTTCACTTTCAGTTCCCAGTAAAACCGCCTGTTTGACTGCGGAAAATCGTCCATTACGCCATGTTCGGGATCGTAAAATACTCCCTCACAGTAAAGTGACCAGTGCCAGCACCTCGGAGTTTCAAGGCTCAGCAGAGCTATCCTTGGAAGCTCGCTCTTATCAAAAGCCTGCTTTCTGCGCTCACAAAACTCTATCCCGCCTGCAATTATCGCATCTTTCATCTCGGCAAGCGTCGTTTCACGCTCGTTGCCAAGCTCCTCGCACACCTGCGCAACGGGCTTTGCCAGCAGCATAGCTATCACCGCCTGTCCGCACTGCAGATCCGTTGGCTCATGGACATATTGTATCTCCACCACGGTCACTCCCTTTTGATCCTTGCTGATTATATTATAAAACCACTCGCCCGAAAAGTCAACCGCAAAAAAGACCTCACCGTTCACCGATGAGGTCTTTGCTTTTATTTGTCGATAATGCTGATATATCCCTTTATAACGTCAACGCAGGTCTGGTAATCCATGCTGCTCGTGTCAAGGCAGATATTATAATTCCTTGCATCTACCCAGCTTCTGCCTGTGTAATGCTTGTAGTAATCGCTTCTGTCCTTGTCCGTCTTTTCAATGAGCTTTCTTGCGTCCTTGCCGTTTCCGCCGTAAGCCTCAATAACATTGTTCATCGCCGTTCTTATATCGCAGTAAATAAACAGTTTCAGCACATCATCTCTGTCCGCAAGCACGAAATCTGCGCACCTGCCGACTATGACAGCAGGCTCCTTTTCGGCAAGCTCCTTGATTATCTTAGCCTGAAAGTTGAAAAGGTTCTTGTCGCTTGTAAAATCCTTGCTCGCAGGGTCGATCAGTCCGCCCTTGTAAACACCGTTTTTGCGTATGAATGAAGTTTTCAGCTTCTCATCGACTCTGCCGAAGAATGCTTCATTTATGCCGCTTTCCTCACTTGCAAGCCTGATAAGCTCCTTATCATAATACTTCATACCCAGCTGTTCGGAGAGCATTTTGCCGATAGTTCTTCCGCCGCTCCCCATACCTCTTGCGATAGTGATTATCCTTGTCATGTCCAGACCTCCTATTCTCCGAGATATGCTTTCTTTACCGATTCATCGTTTATAAGGTCGCTCGCCTTGCCCGAAAGCACGATCTTTCCCGTTTCAAGAACATACGCCCTGTCGGCTATCGAAAGTGCTTTTTTAGCATTCTGCTCGACCAGCAAAACAGTAGTTCCCTGCTTTCTTATAGATTCGATTATCTCAAATATCTCGCTAACAAGTATCGGTGAAAGTCCCATTGAAGGCTCGTCCATAACGACGATCCTTGGCTTTGACATCAGCGCTCTGCCCATAGCCAGCATCTGCTGTTCACCGCCGGAAAGCGTACCTGCGACCTGAGTTTTTCTTTCCGAAAGCCTTGGGAACAGCTTGTAAACCTTTTCGATATCCTCGGCAATCCCGTCCTTGTCCTTTCTTGTGAAAGCACCCAGCCTTATGTTGTCAAGCACCGTCAGGTTCTGGAATATCCTTCGTCCCTCGGGAACGTGAGCTATGCCCATTTTTACTATCTTATGTGCAGGTGTCCTGGTTATATCCTTGCCCTCAAGCACTATCGAGCCGGACTTTGCATTTATAAGTCCTGTGATAGTGTGAAGTGTCGTAGTCTTTCCTGCGCCGTTTGCACCTATCAGTGCGATGACCTCACCCTCGTTGACCTCAAAGGAGATACCCTTGAGTGCCTTGATAACGCCATAATTAACGCACAGATCCTTTATCTCAAGCATTGCCATAGCAGGTCCTCCTTATTCGCCAAGATAAGCCGTGATAACTTCAGGATCGGATAAAACGTCAGCCGTTTTACCCTGACACAGCAGCTGACCGAAATTAAGCACCGACAGCTTCTCGCATATACCTGAAACCAGACTCATATCGTGTTCTATCAGCAGAACAGTCATATCAAAATTATCTCTTACTGCCCTTATAGTGTTCATAAGCTCCGCAGTTTCGTTCGGGTTCATTCCCGCAGCAGGCTCATCCAGCAGCAGCAGCTTAGGCTCGGTAGCAAGCGCCCTTGCTATCTCCAGCTTTCTCTGCTTACCGTAAGGCAGTCCCGAAGCAGGCAGATAAGCGTCTTTTTCAAGGTCAAAAACGCTGAGCAGCTCCAGTGCCTTCTCGTTCATTTTCTTTTCCGTCTTGAAATACCCCGGCAGCCTGAAAATACCCGTGCCCGTAGAATACTTGTAGTTATTGTGAAGTCCTACCTTAACGTTATCTATTACGCTGAGGTTGTGGAAAAGCCTTATGTTCTGGAATGTTCTCGCAATACCCTGACGGTTGATCTGCATGGTGTTCATGCCCGTAATGTCCTTGCCGTCAAGAGTGATAGTGCCGTCAGTCGGCTTATAAACGCCTGTGAGAAGGTTGAACACAGTGGTCTTTCCTGCGCCGTTAGGACCGATAAGCCCGTAAAGCTCACCCTTGCCTATCCTTATCGAAAACTCGTCAACTGCACGAAGTCCGCCAAAGGAGATACCCAGCTTTTTGACATCAAGAAGTGCCATATCACTCACCCTCCTTTACCGCTTCGGGCTGTGCCTTGTTCTTTTTGAAAAGCGAAATGAACTTTTGCGCATTTCTCACAAAGAAGCCCCTTATCGTAGCATTGGAGGTGCATATCATCATAACGATAAGCACAATTGCGTACATGAGCATACGATACTTGTTCACGCTTCGCAGCAGCTCAGGCAGAAGCGTCAGCACGGACGCAGCAATAATGCTTCCCCTTATGCTTCCGATACCGCCGAGAACAACGAACACGAGCACGAGGATAGACATATTATAATCGAACTTTGAAGCCTGCAGCGAATAGAAGTTGTGCGAATAAAGAACGCCTGCGATACCTGCAAGGAAGGCAGTAAGACCAAATGTTATCAGCTTGTACTTAGTAATGTTCAGTCCTACCGATTCAGCAGCGATACGGTTATCTCTTATCGACATAACAGCTCTGCCCGTTCTTGAATTTACAAAGTTATAAGCGATTATCACGGTTATCAGAAGTATCACCGCAGCTATCTCAAAGGTCGAATCGTTCGGTGTGCCGCTTATGCCAAGCGCACCGTTGATAACCATTTTTCCGTCCGCAGCGAGCTTCAGGTCGCCCTGGCTTTTGAGCGAGATATGAAGTCCTGCGCTGTCGTAGCCGATATAAAGCGCAGCAAAAACGTTCTTGATTATCTCACCGAACGCCAGCGTAACGATAGCCAGGTAGTCGCCCCTGAGCCTTAAAACAGGGATGCCTATCAGCAGACCGAATATCGCCGCAAAGATACCTCCCACGAGTATAGCAAGCGGGAATCTTATCATCGGCTCGGTGATAGTCTCCTTGACCATATTTGAGAAAATAGCACTTGAATATGCACCGATGCACATAAAGCCTGCCTGTCCAAGACTCAGCTCACCGAGTATTCCGACCGTTAAGTTGAGCGAAACAGCAAGGATAGAATAAACGCAGATCGGCACAAGCAGACCTTTCATCATGCTGCTGATATTGCCTGTATTGAGAAGTATCTCAACAGCTATAAAAGCGAGAACCAGAAGACCGTAAGTAACAAAGCTCTTTCTGGTCATCGGACTTATCTTCTTTTTCACAATGATCTTTCCTTTCGGTAAAAATTAAACCTTCTCGTTTACTTTCTTTCCAAGAATACCTGTCGGCTTTACGATGAGCACAAGTATCAGCACCGCAAAAACTATCGCATCAGCCAGCTGCGGAGAGATATAAGCTCTGCCGAGTATCTCGATAACTCCGATAAGTATTCCTCCGATCATTGCACCGGGGATAGAACCGATACCGCCTAAAACAGCCGCAACGAATGCCTTTATTCCCGGCATTGCTCCTGTGGTGTTGGTAAGTGTCGGGTAGGATGAGCAAAGCAGCACGCCTGCTATCGCAGCAAGTCCGGAGCCGATGGCAAATGTCAGCGAAATAGTGCTGTTGACGTTTATGCCCATCAGCTGCGCAGCGTCCTTGTCCTCGGAAACTGCAAGCATCGCTCTTCCCTTTTGTGTGTGGTTTACAAAAAGTGATAGGCACACAACAATAACTACCGAAACTATTATCGCAGCAATAGTTTCTCCCTTTATAACTACCTTTCCGTCAAAAAGGCTGATCTTTGGGATATTTACAACAGATGTGAATGTACGGGGCTTTTCACCGAAAACAAGCAGCGCCATATTCTGCAAAAAGTAGCTGACACCTATCGCTGTTATCAGCACCGATAAGCTCGAAGCCTTTCGCAGAGGCTTATAAGCCACCTTTTCTATCACAATGCCAAGCACTGTGCAGGCAGCTATTCCGATCAATATCGACAGCCACGGTGAGAGGTTTGCCGTTACCATTGCGGTGAAAACAACGTAACCGCCTACCATAATAACATCTCCGTGGGCAAAGTTGAGCATTTTTGCGATACCATAGACCAGTGTATAGCCAAGTGCGATAACAGCATAGATACTGCCAAGGCTCATACCATTGATCAGGTTATCAAGAAAAGCCATAAAACAAACTTCCTTCCATTATTTTTGGGTGCTGCGCCCGTTTCAAAGTCCTATCGGGCACAATCTTCAAATATTATACCACATTCATACCGTTTTTGCAACACAAATTTCTTAATAAAAGTACTTTTTTACACAAAAAAAGACCGACAGCAGCAAACTGTCGGTCAGAAAATATTAACTTATGTTATTTGTCAAGTGCGCTGTAAGCTCCGTCCTTGATAACAACAGCCTTAGGATCCTTGGAAACTGCTCCGTCCTTGCCCCAGGTCATGCCCTGACCTGTAAGTCCGTCATAGCTGAATCCGTCTGTGATAGCGTTCTTGAGCTTGTCGCAGATCTCGCTTGTGCTCATGTTGCCCTTGATCTTTTCCTTCTCTACCAGCTTAGCGATCACCTTTACTCCGTCGTAAGCATCGGCAGCGAACTGGTTAGGAGTTTCGTTGTTGTACTTTTCCTTGTAAGCCTTTACGAACTTCTGAGTTGCATCATCAGCAGCGTCAGCAGCAAACGGTGTAAGCAGCATTACGCCCTCAGCAAGTGACTTATCAAAGTTCTCAACATCAAGCAGTCCGTCAAGTCCGTCGCAGCCGAAGAACTTAGGAGAATAGCCTGCAGACTTAGCCTGTGCAAGTATCAGAGAAGCCTCCTGATAGTAGATAGGCAGGAACAGCAGCTCAGCATTTGCATTCTTTGCAGCTGTGATCTGTGCTGAGAAGTCAGTCTTTGAATCGCTTGTGAAAGACTGCTCTGCAACTATATCAAGTCCCTTTTCTGAAGCCTCAGACTTGAATGTGTTGTAAATTCCCGAAGAATAAGCGTCAGAGTTGTCATAGATAACAGCGATCTTCTTAGCTATATTGTTCTGAGCGATGTAGTCAGCTGATGCTTTACCCTGGTTAGGATCGGTGAAGCAAACCTGGAAAGCGTTATCGTTCTTGATAACGTCCTGAGCTGATGCGGAAGGTGTGAGCTGGAAAACATTATCCTGCTTTGTCTTGTCGATAACGGCAAGGCAAGAGCCTGTTGTAACAGTGCCCAGCATTACCTGCATACCCTTATCCTTGAGAGCGTTATATGCATTTACAGCCTTATCGCCCTTATCAGCCTCGTCATCCTCGAATACGAGCTTGAACTTTACCCCGTCAACTCCGCCTGCCTCGTTGATCTCATCAACTGCGAGCTGAGCTGCGTTTTTAACAGCAGTACCGTACTGAGCAGCACCACCTGTGAGCGGACCGCTTCCGCCGATAACGAGAGTCTTTTCATCTCCGCCCTTGCCGTCAGCCTTGCTTGAATCACCGCAGGCAGTCAGGCATGAACCTGCCATAACAGCGGCAAGTGAAAGAGCCATGAGTTTCTTTGCGATTTTCATTTTCATTTCACTCCTTTAAAATATTCCCCATAAATCTTTTATAAGGATAATACTAATATACCACGCATTTTCGCTATTTGTCAAGGTTAAATCAAACAAAGTTTTCCACCACTCAAATAACTAATTAGGCATTTTACACATTAAAGCAGTAAAAACCTCAACTCTCAGCTCCCGCCTAAGCCGCAAAAACGCCCGCACCCATAGGTACGAGCGTTTTTCAAATTCAGCAGTCTCTATCAGTCGACCGGAAGTATTTCGGTCTCCTGATTTTTCGGGCAAGTTGATGATGTTATAATATTATCCGAGAAAACGGGACCACTGTCCAAAAATGTACAGTGATCCCTTTTGTTTTTTAACGTATTATTAGGTAGTTATCCGCTGAATTCTGATGATTCCAATCACTATTATTGAATATCTTTTTTTACTTCGATATTAATCAAAGTAAGCATCTGCTGCAGTGTTGTACTCATACATTGCCTTGACTGTGTTTTTCAGCTTTTCGTTCGTGCTTTTAGCAAGAACAAGGTAATAATATGAATATGCGCTTACTGTTGCGTTTCCCTTATCGCCGAAATCAACAACAAGATCATCATCAAGGTATTGTGCAGGGATATTTGGTATCTCAATGTAGTTGTCACCGCCTGATCTGCCTTTTTTGATCTTAACAGTCTCTCCTGCACGGGTAACGGTGATGTTTGCCATGTAGTCACCCGAGTAATAAAGTCTCAGAGCAGTTTGAGAATCAAGTACGAGAGATATATTAAAATCCTCTACGTTGAAATCGTCACTCTCTACGACCTGCTTTTTCGCAAACGTACTTACATTAACGCCTGTCACTTCTGTCGGAGTGGCAATTTCAGCGGTATCGCTGCTTATCTGTTTGCTTGAGATAAGGTAATCTCTTGACCATGCGCCGTAATTCTGCATTTTGCGTGCGAGATTTTTGAGCTTTTCCGAAGTCTTTTCGCTGTTGATCGCAGTTTCGATGTAATCGTTCACAGCATATCTGTAAACTTCATAGCTGCTCGTTTTTAAACTGTTCCATATATCATGCTGAACATCGTTTTCATCGAAAAGCGTGAACTCAACTTTCTCGCCCATCTGCGGTGCATATACAGGGCAGCTTACCATGTAGTCCTCTGTTTTTTCATTGTAATTTTCCTTGGTTAGCTCAATTTTCTTAGCCTGTTCATCATTCGGTCCTTTGACCATTACATAGCCGTTTTCTATGTTGTTGCCGGGCTTAATGTAGATGTTTACACCTATCTCACCTTCGATCGAGAGGCTTGCGCCGCTGATGTAGCTCTGTGCGTTCTCGTCCTCTTCAAACTCGGCAGAAACTACCACGCTTTCGGAAGGCATCGTGAATGTGTACT
>DFFV01000032.1 GCA_002371625.1 Ruminococcus sp. UBA3767 | reverse complement strand
AGCCCTCATATACCATTGACTCGTAATTGTTCTTATCTCCGTCGCCGGCAGCCTTTTTGATGCATCTTTCGATATTATCGTTAGGAACGTTGTTAGCCTTTGCCTTCTGGATAAGGTCACGCAGTCTTGCATTACCTGCGGGATCGGCTCCGCCTTCCTTAACGCACACAGCTATCTCTCTGCCTATCTTGGTGAATATCTTTGCTCTTGCAGCGTCTGTTGCACCTTTTTTTCTTTTAATGTTTTCCCATTTTGAATGACCTGACATTGTTTTCACTCCTCTTACTTATTTGAAACAATATTATTACCGTCTGTATCTTCGCCGAGCTGCCATATCAGCCTGAAAAGCTCCTCGATACGCTGTGTTCTGTCGGTGAGCTTTAAAAACCCGAACAGCGCTTCAAGTCCTGTTGCGCTCCTGTACTGTGCGGTCGATGAATGCTTGGGGGCATTTATGCCGTTGGCATTTCTTCCTCTTTTATAAACATCAAGCTCAGTTTCATCGAGCAGACCTTTTTCGATCAGCTCGTGCACTGCCTGCGACTGAAACTCAGCACAGACCTTTTCCACCGAGAGCGTATGGAGCGTATTTGCGGAGGTATTCGCTTTCAGCAGCAGTTTTTCCCTCACCAGCTGCTCATATACCGCATCGCCCAGAAAAGCGAGCGCAAGCGGTGAATACTGCATAGCCTCATGGTCTGTCAGTTTTATCTGCGTAGCGACTCCTCCTTACCTGACATACTCGAACTCAAAATCGAATATAGCGACTGTATCGCCCTCATTTATGCCCATTTCCTCGAGCTTATCTATTATGCCGCTGGAGCGCAGCACGTTCTGGAAATACTGCAGCGATGAATAGTCCTCCATATCCGCAACTCTTATTATATCCCACAGCCAGTCGGCTTCCACAAAATAAATGCCGTCCTCGACCGTGATCTCGAATTTCTTCTTTGAAAGCAGCTTAGCGTCAAGTTCCTCTCTGGTAAGCGGCTGGGCTTCAAACTGCTTAACGGGCGGCAGCATTGAAAGCTCCTCCCATATCCCGTAGGTAAGCTCCTTTGTGCCCTTTGTGGTAGCCGCAGAAATTTCAAAGAACTTATAGCCCTTGCTTTGTATATAGTCCTTAAATCGCTGTATCTGTTCGTCCGCTGCCATATCGGACTTATTTGCCGCAACTATCTGCGGTGCCTGCGCAAGCTCCTGCGAAAAGCCTGCAAGCTCTTTATTTATCGCTTCAAAGTCCTCTATCGGATCTCTGCCCTCGCTGCCTGAAACGTCAACTATATGGACAATCAGCCTGCACCTTTCAACGTGGCGCAAGAACTCATGTCCAAGTCCCACTCCCTCGCTTGCGCCCTCGATAAGTCCGGGGATATCAGCCATAACGAACGACTGCCCTTCCTGTATCTTCACAACGCCGAGCACAGGTGTGAGAGTTGTAAAATGATAATTCGCAATTTTCGGTTTTGCCGCAGATACGACAGAGATAAGCGTGGATTTGCCCACATTTGGGAACCCCACAAGTCCCACATCAGCTATCAGCTTCAGCTCCAGCAGCAGCTCATACTCATCGCCTCTGAAGCCCGGTTTTGCGAACTTTGGTATCTGCCTTGTAGAAGTGGCAAAGTGAGCGTTTCCTCTGCCGCCCTTGCCGCCTTTAGCGATAACCACAGGCTCATCGCCCGACATATCCGCAAGTATCCTGCCCGTTTTTGCTTCCTTTATAACAGTTCCTCTTGGGACTTTTATAACGACATCGGGCGCACTTTTACCGAAGCTGTTCTTTGCAGAACCGTTATCGCCCTTGTTTGCGATATATTTTCTCTTGTAGGTGAAATCTATAAGGCTGGAAAGGTTGTTATCCACCTTAAAGACGATATCTCCGCCTTTTCCGCCGTCACCGCCGTCGGGGCCGCCTGCGGCTACATATTTTTCTCTGTGGAACGATACTGCTCCGTCGCCGCCGTCCCCTGCCTTAACATATATCTTGGCACTGTCAACAAACAACGCTCTCCCTCCTTTGTCAAACAATTCTTTCTAAACAACATCTTCACTTGTTCGGCAAGAAAGGCAGAAAGACCTCTGCCGACTGCCGAAAAACTCGGTTTCTTACTTCTTACTTCTTATCTCTTACATCCGGTTGCAGCGCACACGCTGCAAAAATATGACCCCAAGCCTCAAGCTCGGGGTCGGTAGTTTTCATTAAATCAAGCCTGTGGATAAACAGATACTTTTTTACGGTCCTTGCCAAGTCTTTCAAACTTTACAACGCCGTCACTTGTTGCAAAAAGTGTGTCGTCTGAACCACGCTTAACATTCTCGCCCGGATGAATGTGTGTTCCTCTCTGTCTTACCAGAATGTTGCCTGCGAGAACGAACTGTCCGTCTGCTCTCTTGGACGCCAAGTCTCTTGGACTCGGAATCACGGCCGTTCTTTGTGGAACCCATTCCCTTTTTATGAGCAAAAAACTGCATTGAGATCCTGATCATCGTAAATACACCTCCATTAGTGTGACCTTCGCCAAGGTCATCTGTCGTGGACCTTGACCATAACATAGCCCGGGAATTCCTCCTGCAGCAGATATAGATGCGTAAGCAGCCCTAAAAGCACCTTATCGCCCTCACCCTGCGGATCTTCTCCCAGCTTCAACATGATTTCATTCTCTTCTACGCTCACCTTTGCCGTTATCCTGAACGCTTCGGTGATCGTGTTTGCCGCCAGCATGACGGCTGAGGATACGCTTGCACAGCAAACGTCCTGTCCTTCGTCGGCAAGCCCTGCGTGCCCTGATACTTCAAAGCCCAGCAGCTTTTCACGACTGTCACGGTAGAAATCAGCCTTTATCATCGCTTATTCCTTATGCGTTGATTGCCTCGATCTGTACCTTAGTATATGGCTGTCTGTGACCCATCTTTCTCTTTTCGCCCTTCTTAGGCTTGTAGGTGAAAACTGTGATCTTCTTTGACTTGCCGTTCTTGAGCACCTTAGCGCTTACAGTAGCACCGTCAACATAAGGAGCACCAACTGTTGCTGCGCCCTTATCGTCAGCGATCATCATCACCTTGTCGAAAGTCACCTTCTCATCAGCCTCAGCGTCGAGCTTCTCGATGAATACCTCATCGCCTGCCTTGACCTGGTACTGCTTTCCGCCTGTTTCGATTACTGCGTACATTCAATATGCACCTGCCTTTTCATGAACTCGCTATTATACGGTGTCGGGGTATATACCGAACTTGTTTACCGTAGATATGCGGCTTAAATATGATACCATATATCATAGAAAAAGTCAAGGAATTTGCGAAAATTTACATAAAGTTTACTTTTTACTGCCGTTATATCTCCCTGAACGCCTCTTTTATGGAGCGCACGCCGATTATTTTTATGCCGAACTTACCTGTTTCCACGCCTTTGAGCGAATGTGCGGGCAGTATCACCTTTTCAAAGCCCATTCTTTCGGCTTCGGCAATACGCTGGGCTGCGTGCGTAACACTTCTCAGCTCGCCGCCGAGACCTATCTCACCAAAGGCGATGGTATTGCTGTCTATGATCTTATCGGTAAGGCTGGAATAAAGCGCCATTGCGACGGAAAGGTCTGCTGCGGTATCGTCCAGCCGCAGTCCGCCGACAATGTTGATATACACATCAAGTCCCCCGAAAAAGTACCCGAGCCTTTTTTCGAGCACAGCGATTATAATGGACATACGGTAATAATCTATTCCGGTAGCTGTTCTTCTCGGGGTGGAAAGGGCGGACTTTGAAACGAGCGCCTGCACCTCCGCCATAAGCGGTCTTGTGCCCTCCATAGTGCAGGCAACGCAGGTTCCCGAAACGTCGGTCGGTCTGCCCTCAAGCATCAGCATAGAGGGGTTTTCCACCTGTAAAAGCCCTTTATCCGCCATTTCAAAAACGCCGATCTCGTTGGTCGAGCCGAAGCGGTTCTTAGCTGCACGCAGGATACGGTATGTAAGGTTTCTCTGCCCTTCAAAATAAAGCACACAGTCAACGATATGCTCCATTACCTTAGGACCTGCGATAGCGCCGTCCTTATTGACGTGCCCGACGATAAACATAGGTATCTCCTCGGACTTTGCCGTGCGTGTGAACATATTGGTGCACTCTCTCACCTGTGTTACCGAGCCTTGTGCCGAGGATATCTCGGCAACGCTCATCGTCTGGATAGAGTCGATAATAACTATCTCGGGCTGCTGCTTTACAACAACGCTGCAAATCTTTTCGCAGTCGGTCTCGGCAAGCAGGTAAAGGTTCTCGCTGTTAACGCCCAGCCTGTCCGCACGCAGCTTTATCTGCCTCAGCGATTCCTCTCCCGAAACGTAAAGTATGGTATGCTCCTGACCGAGAAAAGCGCATATCTGAAGCAGTATAGTTGATTTGCCTATGCCCGGTTCACCGCCGAGCAGCACAACTGAGCCTTTAACGAGCCCTCCGCCGAGCACCCTGTCAAGCTCGGTAAGCCCCGTTTTATAGCGTGTTTCGTTGTAGCTTGCATCGACCTCGCATATACCGACGATATTATCAGAAACGTCCTTTACCGCCGAAGCCGAACGGGCTTTTGAGCCTGCTCTTACAGTTACCTCGACCTCCTCAAGCGTGTTCCATTCACCGCAGTTAGGGCACTTTCCGTTCCATTTTGCAGTTTCGTATCCGCACTGACTGCACACATAGCTGCTTTTTACTTTTGCCATATCCGCTCTCTCCTTTTCGAGATATCCCATTTACATAAGTGTTGCCGGGAATAATCATAATTATCCGCCGGAAGCAGCGATGCTATAAATCGTCCGCCGTTGGCGGACTCCTTTTCTTGACTCTTGCCTCTGGTATTCTTGCATCCGGCAGCAAATTCAAGTTTATCTGCCTGACAACACAAACGTAGAATAAAGCTCGTGATTTATCAGATAGAGTATAGCACATTTGCACAGCTTTTGCAAGGCTGATATGTACATAATATCGGACTTTTCGGCAAACAGGCAGGAATGTTTGACAAGCGTGAGAAATCATAGTATTATTATATTAAAAAAGTATATGTATGTAAAGGGGTATAGCAGATGAACGTATGGGGGTACTGGAAATGCCCGTACTGCGGTGAGGTAGTCAGGGCGGACCACAAGGACTGCACCAAATGCGGTGCTTCGATACCAAACGATGTAAAGTTCTTTATGGACACCGATAAACCTGTCGAATATGTTGATGAAGCGCAGGAAAGCGACGAGGCAAACTGGCTGTGCTCTTTCTGCCGTTCGCAGAACCCCGCCGAAAAGGATCATTGCGAAAACTGCGGTGCAAAGCGTTCGGACGCTTTGGGGGATTATTTCAGCAAGCCGGAAAAACCAACGAACGAGCCTGAAGCTCCGGCAAAAAAGAAGCTGAGCAGCAAGGCACGCAAAAGACTGATACTTCTCGGCGCAGTGATACTTGCGATACTGTTTTTCGTATGGCTGTTCAAGCCTGTTACACGCACAGGCGAGATAACGGGGTTTGAATGGGAACGCAGCATCGGCGTTGAGGAATATCAGAGAGTAAAAGAAAGCGGCTGGAGCGTTCCGGGCGGTGCGGAGCTTGTTTCCTCCAACAGAGAGATACGAAGTTACCGCCAGGTGCTTGACCATTACGAATACAAAACAAAGAGAGTCGCCAAAAGGGTGCAGGACGGTTATAAAGTTGAATATAAGGATCTTGGCAACGGACAGTTCAAGGAAGTAAAAAAGCCAAAGTACAAGACCGTCTACGAGAACGAGCGGGTAAAAACGCCTGTTTATCGGCAGGAACCGATATACGATACAAAATACTATTACAATATAGATAAGTGGAAACAGATCAAAACGCTCGACACATCGGGCAGCGACCATGAACCGAAATGGGCTGAAACAGATCTGCCGACAAGCGTTAGTGCACCAAAATACGGCGACAAACGGCAGGGTGCAAAGACAGAGAAATACTACGCCGTCATTAAGGATCACAACGGCAGCACGCAAAAGATAGAATATGGTTTTGCGGAGTGGGAGAACCTGAAAACAGGCGATAAGGTAGAATACAAAACGCTGAGGTTCTCCGACGATCCGCTTTAGAAAGGAAAAAGCATGAGCAGATACATACTTTCACTTGACCAGGGAACGACCTCGTCACGAGCACTTATTTTCAACGAAAAGGGCGAAAAGCTCTCCTGCTGCCAGCAGGAATTTGAGCAGATATTCAAAAACGAGGGCTGGGTAGAGCACGATCCGAACGATATCTGGCAGTCTCAGCTGGAGGTCGCACGGCAGGCTGTAAAGCAGGCAGGCATATCTGCGCAGGAGATAAGCGGCATAGGTGTTACAAATCAGCGTGAAACTGCGATAATATGGGATAAAAGCACGGGAAAGCCCGTTTACAACGCTATCGTGTGGCAGTGCAGGCGCACGGCTGATATTTGCGAAAGGCTTGAAAAACAGGGACTTTCAAAGTTTTTCAAGGATAAGACAGGGCTTGTTATCGATCCCTATTTTTCAGCTACAAAGATAAAATGGATACTGGATAACGTTGAGGGCGTGCGTGAAAGGGCAGAAAACGGAGAACTGCTTTTCGGCACGGTGGACAGCTGGCTGATATGGAACCTGACAGGCGGAAAGATACACGCTACCGACTACACAAACGCTTCAAGGACTATGCTTTTCAACATTCACACGCTTGAATGGGACGATGAGATACTCGGCTTGCTGGGGATACCTAAGGCTATGCTGCCAAAGGTAGTAGATTCAAGCGGAGAGATAGGCGTTACAGAGCCTTCGCTGTTTGGTGCGCCGATAAGGATATGCGGCTGCGCAGGCGACCAGCAGGCTGCGCTTTTCGGGCAGTGCTGCTTCCACAAGGGAGATATCAAAAACACCTACGGCACGGGCGGCTTTCTGCTGATGAACACGGGCAGCGAGCCTGTAAAAAGCAAAAGCGGTCTGCTCACAACTATCGCATGGAGCATAGGCGGAAAGGTGAGCTACGCCCTTGAAGGCTCGGTGTTCGTTGCAGGTGCGGTGGTAAAATGGCTGCGTGATGAGCTGCGGCTGATAGATGACGCTTCACAGACGCTGGAGATAGCAAGAAGTGTTGAGGACTCGGGCGGAGTTTATGTTGTTCCCGCATTTGTCGGGCTGGGCACTCCATATTGGGACCCAAGCGCAAGGGGAAGCATTTTCGGGCTTACACGAGGCTCTTCAAGAGCGCATATAGTGCGTGCCTGCCTTGAGTCTATATGCTATCAGACAGCTGACGTTATAGATGCGATGGTGCTGGACACGGGCAGCCTTAACAGGATCCGTGTTGACGGCGGTGCATCGGCAAATGATTTTATTATGGAATTCCAGTCGGATATACTTGACAGACCGGTAATACGTCCAGAAAATGTGGAATCCACCGCAACAGGCGCAGCTTTCCTCGCAGGACTTGGCTGCGGCGTGTGGAGCTCGCAGGAAGAGTTAAATCAGATATCGGGCAGCTTTAAGGAGTTTGCTCCGACAATGCCGCAGCAAAAGCGTGATGAGCTGCGTGCAAAGTGGCACAAGGCCGTGCAGCGCAGCCTTAACTGGCAGGAGTGAGCCAATGCGAGCAGGCGTTTGACTTTTAGCGGGATTTATATTACAATAATAATCAGAAACTACTTACAGGAAAGCAGGGCAATAAATGAGCAAAAAGGTCTTTGACAACAGAGAACTGTCGTGGCTGAAATTCAACGAGCGTGTGCTTGAAGAAGCGCAGGACGAGAATGTTCCGCTTTTGGAAAGGCTGATGTTTGAGTCTATCTTTTCAAGCAACCTTGATGAATTCTTTATGGTGCGTGTTGGCTCGTTGTATGATTCCTCACTGGTCGATGACGACCACAAGGACAACAAGACCAAGCTGCGCCCATCGGAACAGCTCAGCGCTATATTCAGCAGGGTAAGAGAGCTGAATGCGATGAGAGATATCTCATTTGAAACGCTTTCAAAAGAGCTGAAAGCCAAGGGCATACACCACAAGTCTGTTAAAAGCCTCTCTCACCTTGAGCTTGAATACGTTCAGGGTTACTATGAATATGAGATAAAGCCGTTCATAAACGCAAATATCATAGATAAGCGCCACCCGTTCCCGTTCCTTACAAACAAGAGCATCTATGTTGTCACCAAGCTGACGGCAAAGGGCAGCAAATCGCTGGGAATGATAGGGTGCACCGAAAAATTCAGCAGAGTGATCTTTCTGCCCAACGACGAGAGCAGCGATATAAACTATGTGCTCGTCGAGGACGTGATCTCACACTATGCAGACGAGATATTCAGCAACTACAAGATCGAAGAAAAGGCGCTGATGCGCATAACAAGAAATGCGGATATTGATGTTGACGAAAGCTATGACTCGGAGCTTGATTTCAGGCAGAATATGTCTGTTGTGATAAGCAAGAGAAAAAGGCTGTGCCCTGTGCGCCTGCAGCTTTCAAAATCGCTTTCGGACAGCACCGTTGATTCGCTGTGCGAAAGACTTGAGCTTTCAAAAAAGCAGGTATTTGTCGAAAAAGCTCCGCTGGATATTTCCTACGTCGGTGAGATCTTTAGCAAGGCTCAGGGAAGAAAAGGACTTTTCTTTGCGCCTTTTGAACCGCAGCGTTCACCTATGGTAGACCAGGCAAGACCGATGATAGCGCAGATAGATGAGCATGACCTGTTCCTTTCATATCCGTATGAGTCGATAGATCCGTTTATCAGACTGCTGAACGAGGCTGCGGAGGATCCCGAGGTCGTTTCCATAAAAATGACTCTTTACAGAGTGGCTAAGAATTCAAAGGTGATAAGGGCGCTTTGCAAAGCCAGCGAAAACGGCAAGGAGATAGTCGTGCTGGTAGAGCTGCGTGCAAGGTTTGATGAGGAAAACAACATCGGCTGGTCAAAGGCACTTGAAGAATCGGGCTGCCATGTTATTTACGGTCCACCGAGAATGAAGGTACATTCAAAGCTGTGCCTTATCACGAGGAATGTCGGCGGTCAGCCTAAGTACACCGTTCAGATAGGAACAGGAAACTACAACGAAAAAACCGCAAAGCTCTACACCGATTTTTGCCTTATGACATCAAACGGCGATATCGCCGCAGATGCTGCCGAGGTCTTTTCGGCGCTGTGCACGGGCAGGCTCGTTGAGGAATCCTCTACGCTGCTTGTCGCACCAAAATGCCTGCAAAACAGGGTGCTTGAATTTATGGACGATGAGATAGCTATCGCCAAAGCAGGCGGCGAGGGCTACGTTGGCGCAAAGCTCAACTCTCTCACGGACAAGGTCATTATCGACAAGCTGATAGAATGTTCGCAGGCAGGCGTTAAGGTCGAGCTTGTGATAAGGGGTATCTCCTGCCTTGTGGCAGGCGTCAAGGACGTTACGGACAACATCACCATACGCTCTATCGTGGGCAGGTTCCTTGAACATTCAAGAATATACATTTTCGGCGCAGGTGTGCGCAAAAAGGTCTACATATCAAGCGCCGACTACATGACAAGGAACACCACAAGGCGTGTCGAGGTCGGTGTGCCGATACTTGATGAGGACATTGCAAAGCGTGTGCTGGAGTATTTTGATATACAGATGCACGATAATGTCAAGGCAAGGATAATGCAGCCGGACGGGAAATATGTGCGTGCAGCAGACAGCAATGCAAAATGCTGTTCACAGGAAAAGTTCATTGCCATGGCTTATGAAAATGCACCGCCGCTTTATGAACCGCCTGCTGTTCAGACCGTTTCCGCAGCCGCACCCGCAATTACCGCCGCACCTGCCGAAACTGCTGCTCAGCCGCAGGAGGAGGGCAAGCAGAAGAAGGGCTTGTGGGCAAGGATAAAAGCATTCTTCAGCGGCAAAAAGCAATAACAGCATTCGGGGAAAACTTCTGAACAAAGGGTTTTCCCCGTGTTCATGCAAATAAGTAAGTGACAGTATTGATTAAAGGGAGTTATTTGATTGTTCAGGCTTGCAAGATTTTTAAAGAACTACAAGATACAAAGCATTTTCGGTCCTCTTTTCAAGCTGATAGAGGCGTGCTTTGAGCTTGCTGTACCGCTGGTAATGGCGGATATAATAGATACGGGCATCAAAAATGAGGACAGCGCTTATATCCTATGGAGAGGCGGACTGCTGATACTGCTGGGCGCATTGGGACTTGCCTGCTCGCTGACGGCGCAGTATTTTGCTGCAAAGGCATCTGTGGGCTTTGGCGAACAGCTGCGCAGCGCACTTTTCAGGCACATAAACACCCTCTCCTACTCAGAGATAGACAAGCTGGGCAGCCACACGCTCGTTACAAGGATGACCTCGGATATCAATCAGGCGCAGACAGGTGTGAATATGGTGCTAAGGCTTTTCCTGCGCTCGCCTTTCATAGTTGTCGGCTCGGTGATAATGGCATTTACTATCTCGGTAAAGCTGACGCTTATCTTCCTTATAGTTTCCCCTGCCCTTGCTTATGTTATCTACCGCATAATGACCTCTACCATACCACGCTTCAAAAACGTTCAGAAAACACTTGACAAGACCAATCTGATAACCTCTGAGAACCTTGTGGGAACAAGAGTCATACGGGCATTTTCACGTCAGGAGAATGAGCAGAAGGAGTTTGAAAGCAACGCACAGGAGCTTCGCAGGATGCAGATAACAGCAGGCAGGATATCCGCTGTTATGAACCCTGCGACTTATGTCATCGTCAACATTGCGATAATAGCTATCCTCTGGTTCGGCGGAAAGTCCGTAAACAGCGGCAGCATCACTCAGGGCGAGGTGATCGCACTGTTAAACTATATGAACCAGATACTGCTTGCGCTGCTGGCAGTTGCTCTGCTGGTGACCAATATTACAAGAATGTATGCCTGTGCAGGCAGGATAAACGAAGTGTTTGATGTAACGGCAAGCGTGACCGATGAGGGCAATACACCCGTCAGCGAGATCGGCGGCAGCCCCTGCGTTGAATTTGAAAATGTTTCAATGCACTATGACCAAAGCAGCGACGGCTCACTGGAGGATATCAGTTTTAAGGCTGCAAAAGGCTCTGTTATCGGCATTATCGGCGGAACAGGCTCGGGAAAGACCTCGCTGATAAACCTTATACCACGTTTTTACGATGTAACATCGGGCAGCGTCAAGGTGGACGGCGTGGACGTGAGAAAGTACCCGTTCACTCAGCTTCGCAGCAAAATAGGTATAGTTCCGCAAAAGGCTGTGCTTTTCAAGGGCACGGTAAGGGACAATATGCGCTGGCGTGACAAGAACGCAAGCGATGAGCAGATAATGAAAGCTCTTGAAACAGCACAGGCAGCAGAGTTTGTAAAGCAAAAGCCGGGCGTGCTCGACCACGAGATACTCTCACAGGGCAAAAACCTTTCGGGCGGTCAGCGGCAAAGGCTGACTATCGCTCGTGCACTGGTAGGCGAGCCTGAGATACTTATACTTGATGACTCAGCATCTGCGCTGGACCTTGCCACCGACAGAGCGCTGCGCAGGGCGATAAGCGAAAACACAACGGGAATGACCGTTTTTATAGTTTCTCAAAGAATATCGTCTATCAGGAATGCGGATATGATAATCGTGCTCGATGACGGTAAGATCGCAGGTAAAGGCACGCACAGCGAGCTTTATTCTTCCTGCGGGGTCTATAAAGAGATCTGCCTGTCGCAGCTCTCCGAGGAGGAGGTGCAGGCTGATGGCTGAGAAAAAAAGACCGGCTAAAAAAGGCGAAAGCTCACTGAAAACCTTAAAGGCGCTGCTCGAATTTGCAAAGCCTTACAAGCATCTTTTCCTGCCGGCAATGATACTTGCGCTGATAAGCGTTGCGGCTACGCTTTACGCACCTATCCTTATAGGCAAGGGCGTTGATGTGATAATAGGCAGGGATAATGTCGATTTTGATGCGCTGATACCAATAATGATAAAGCTCGGCGTGCTGATCTCGGTAAGTGCGCTCAGCCAGTGGCTGATGACACTTTGCACCAACAAGATAACCTACAACATCGTAAGGGATCTGCGCATAAAAGCCTTTGATAAGCTCACACGGCTGCCGCTGTCGTATATCGACTCTCACCCTCACGGTGACCTGATAAGCAGAGTTATAACCGATGTTGAACAGATATCAGACGGCTTGCTTATGGGCTTTGCACAGCTTTTCACGGGTATATGCACTATCGTGGGCACGCTCGTTTTCATGCTTACGATAAACTTTAAAATAACGATGGTCGTTGTGCTGATAACGCCGCTTTCGCTGTTTGTGGCAAGGTTCGTTTCGGGCAACACCTATAAGCTGTTCCACAAGCAGTCTGTTGCAAGGGGCGAGCTGACCGACCTTGTTGAAGAAATGACAGGCAACCGCAAGACCGTCAGTGCATTCAGCTACGAGCAGGAGGCGCAAAGGCGCTTTGACGATGCGAACAAGGAGCTTTCAAAAATAAGCGTAAAGGCGATATTCTTTTCAAGCCTTACCAATCCCACAACACGCTTTGTGAACGGGCTCGTATATACGGGCGTTGGCATTTTCGGCGCATTTTCGGCATTTTCGGGAGCAATAACCGTCGGGCAGCTTTCCAGCTTTCTCACCTACGCAAACCAGTACACCAAGCCCTTCAACGAGATATCGGGCGTGATCACCGAGCTGCAGGGGGCACTTGCAAGCGCAAGCAGGGTGTTCTCGCTTATTGCCGAAAAGCAGGAAACAGCCGACAGCGAAAATGCTATTGAGCTTGCACACCCAGACGGAACTGTCGATGTGAACAACGTCAGCTTTTCATACATTCCCGACAGACCGCTGATAGAGAGCTTTGAGCTTCATGTCAAAAAGGGCGAACGCACAGCGATAGTAGGTCCCACGGGCTGCGGAAAGACCACGATAATAAACCTGCTTATGCGCTTTTATGATGTTGACAAAGGCAGTATTTGCGTAAGCGGACAAGATATAAGAAACATCACTCGCTCCTCGCTGCGTTCCACTTACGCTATGGTTTTGCAGGAAACATGGCTCAAAACCGCCACCGTTCGTGAAAACATCGCCTACGGCAAACCCGATGCCACCGATGAGGAAGTGGTCGCAGCGGCAAAGGCAGCTTACTGCCACAGCTTTATAAAGCGCTTGCCGCAGGGCTATGACACCGTAATTTCCGACAGCTACGCCACACTTTCGGCAGGACAGAAGCAGCTGCTGTGCATAGCCAGGGTAATGCTTTGTGTTCCCGAAATGCTGATACTTGACGAAGCGACCTCATCTATCGACACAAGGACCGAGATACTCGTTCAGAACGCATTTGCCAAGCTGATGAAAGGGCGCACCAGCTTTATCATCGCACACAGGCTCTCGACCATAAAGGAAGCCGACACCATAATCGTTATGAAGCAGGGGCATATCATCGAGCAGGGCGACCACAAGTCACTTATGCGCAAAAACGGATTCTATGCCGAGCTTTACAATTCGCAGTTCGGCGAAACTTAACAAACACAAAACAAGGACCGCAGTAGTTGGCTTTACTGCGGCCCTTGCTTTTATAGGGAGAAAGAAGAAATTATTATGACACATCCCCGTATATTCGGGGTATTTATCAAGCTGCGCACATTTTTTCGTGCGCCTCTTGCTCTTGTCTATGTTTGTATTATACCCGTTTGGGTTAAAATAAACCTTAAACTAATTTGAAAATCTTGTGAAAAATATTTACGGTCGGGGAATAAGATAAAGGAACAGTTCTTAGCAAAAAGAGCTGTTCCTTAATCATTTATAAAACTTCTATGTAGGTACACCAATACTGGCGGGCTGTATTATCTTTCACATATCAGCCGTGCGACCTTATCGCCCTTTACCAGCCGGATATAATCTCCGATGCCGGTGAGCTTTTCTTCAAAAACAGTCGCTGCGTACTCTGTCTTCTGTGTATCGTGCCTGTCACTGCCTGCTGTTTTTACAAGCCCGTAGCTGTCGGCATACCAGTTAGCACGTCTGTCAAATTCGGGATCGGGGTTGCCTGCGTTGAACACTTCGACTGCGTCCACCTCGTAAGGCAGCAGCCTTATCATTTTGATATACCACGCCTCTCTGAATGGGTGAGCGTGAACTATCATTCCGCCGCTTTCGTGGACCAGCTTTATATACTCATGCACATCTATCTCCATGACCTCGGGGTGTGCGATCAGCCAAGCCTTGTCCACTCCGTAGGTGAGCAGGTCGGTGCCCTCGTAAGAATACTCTATCCCGAACATCACCGTCAGCCCTATCTCATCACCGACACGCTTTGCCTGCTCATAGCCCGAGCAGTAAAGCTCGCACTTTGTCTTCCAGTCAAGGCTCTGATCTATTGCGGTGTTGCCGTTAAAAAAGTGATCGGTAACGATAATGCCGTCGTAGCCTTTTTGCTTATAAAACCTCGCAAGCTCCTCGCCGCTTACCATTCCGCAGGCACTTGCCTGAGATGTGTGGCAGTGAGTTTCGTACAAATACTCCATTAAAACTCCGTTCTAAGACGATGCTCTCGTCAGTCTGCTATCCTTCTTGCCTCAACGTAAAATCTCTTATCGTGTGCGTGTCCCATTGAAAAAGTCTTTCTCGGAAGTGCGCCGTCACAGATAACTGTCGGGAAAAGCTCTGATTTAGCCATATCAGGCAGAAGCACGCCCAGTGCATCTGCGCTTTTTGAAAGCTCCTCAATAACATCAGCGCCGTGAATGTAATCTATCTTTCCGCCGTTTTTCTTAATGTAATCATCAAGGAAATTCTGAAGTGAGCCGACAGTCAGCTTTGAGCTTGGCTTGTGGATATAAAATTCCTCCTGTGCGCCGTCAGTAACGACTGTTATCTTCTGCTCGCTGAGCTCCTTTGAAAGTCCCAGCGCATCGGTCATTTCAGCCATCAGCTTTGCCCTGTCGATGCCCGTGCATATCCTGTGGATAGCCTCAAATTCAAGTGCGGGCGAATGGAGGTCAACTATCTCAACAAGCGCATATCTGCACCTTGCGCCTGTCATATCCTTGCCTGCATTGTTCGCCTTTTGCTCCTCATAAAATGCCTTTGCAGTCGCAAGCGAGTGGTTGCCGTCGCCCATTGCAAATGTAAGCACCGCTTCATTCTCATAGCCGTAGCGCTCGCTGAACGCTTCCTTTGAAGAGAATCTCTCCAGCTCCTCAAGCAGCTGCGCCTGTGTGGACTTATCGATAAGCCAGCCTGTGATGTGGCCGCCGTTTTTCATCATGTCAAAGTCATACAGCTTTTCAAAGCTGTCCTTTTTTGCAGCAAGCGGCTCAACTATCTGCTTTTTGACATCGTCTATAAGTATCATTATATGCGGCAGCTCAACAGGTGCGCCACGCCTTACCCTTATTCTTGGCGGTATGCGCTCAACTACCGTTGCCTCGGTAGCTCTCACCTGGCTTTTTGAGCCTTTGTTGTAATCATACTCCTCCAGGTCGACAGCGCCGACAATGCCTGCTCTCACCTTTCCGTCAGCCTGAGTGCGCTCGATGTAGATAAGTGCGTCCTTGTACTCGGTAAAAGTATCCTGCGCCATATACTCATTCATCTTCTCGTGTATCCTGTCAATGCGTGCATCAACGTCGTCACCCTCAAGGTAGACCTCAGGCAGGATAAGGTCAAGGGTAGTTTTGCTGCCCTGAGTTATCTTTTCAACATCCGCCCAGTACTGCGGCTCGCTGGTGTACTGGTCGCAGGCAACGACCGCCCACTTTGTCATATCCGTATTCTTTGGCAGAAGAATATCTGCCGGCTTGAATGCTGCCATTTAGATCGAACTCCTTTATGTTTAAGATTTTTGTTTTTAATATACAAGCTGCAAAGTATTGCTGCTTTTGATCGTCAGATGTAAGAGGTAAGAGGCTAAGTCCCGCCTTGCTGCGTTGAATATATCTCCTCTGCCTCCAACTGCTCTTTTGCTTTTTTGTAACAATACATAAAAATAAACCAGCCAAGCTCGATGCAGTATGTCGGAACAACAAAGAAAAGCCAGAATAATCCTGCGGCGAAATCATTCAGAACAGACAAATACAGTGTCGCCGTCACAGCAGAAATTGCTGTAAATACTGCCATTACGAGATAGCGCTCTCTTTTGTGCAAACCTTTCTTTTCTCTTATACGATCGGAAATGACCATATACCACGAGCCAAGTGCAACGGGTGTAAAAAAGAGAAATACGATCAAAAACAAATTCTCCGGCTTATGCGGAGATACCATCAGTCCCGCAATAGCTGCCGCCGAATATATGACCGACTTTATCACATTTACAACCATATCTCCTACCTCTTACTTCTTATCTCTTACCTCTGAACTGCATCTCGCTTTGCATCTGCACAAAGCCGTACTTTTCATAAAACGGTCTGCCCATGTCCGTCGCCTCAAGCGTTATATGCTCAACTCCCCTTGCCTTTGCGTCCTGCACCAGCAGTTCAAGTGTCCTGTATGCGATACCCTGCCGTCTGTACCCGGGGTCTGTGTACATATTCATAACATAAGCCTTTTTGCCTGTGGGTACATCGCAGGTCGGCATAACGCTGTAATAGCTCATACCGCCCGTACCGATAAGCCTCTGCCCGTCAAAAACGAGATACGCCGTGTGGCTGCCGTCAGCAAGCGCCCTTTTGTAGTACTCCCTTGACTGCCTTTCTATCTCGCTCATATCAGCGTCATCAGGCAGCTTGTTTGCGGCTCTGAGCACCATTACCCTTGACTTTACAAGCAGCTCAAGATCGCACAGCTCCGCCTTTCTGTAAACGTACTGCATATTCTATCTCCCTCCGAAATTCCCGAAATTATTGTTCCGGTAATTGTTGTTCGGGAAGTTTGGGTCGTACCCGTTGGGATAATTCTGATAGTTCGGATAATTCTGATAATTCCCGTTCTGATAAGGATAGCTCTGATAATTGGGATAAGCACCGCCGGGATAGCCCTGATACATATTGTTATACTGCGCATTTACAGGGTTTGCATAAGCGCCGTAGGGAGCATTGTTCTGCTGCTTGCGGTCCTTGTTTTTCATGATCGCTGCGATAAGCGTTCCAATGAACTCCAAAAACAGTATCGGCGATAGAAAAAAATCCGAAATAAAAGCGTATTTGAACTTATCGGTCGGCTTTTCGGTATTAAAATAGAGCATACTGAAAATAAAGCAAGCCACAAAACAGATCCCCGAACATATCGCAAATATCACAAGCACGTTCCCCTTCGGCTTGCCCTGCGCCATTCTCGATTTGTTGTAAAAGTGCCCTATCCACGCCGCCACAGTCACGGGCAAAAGTGCCATGAACCCTATATATCCGAACACCCACAGGATAAACGTATCCATATACCATAACAATGCTGCTGCGAGCAGCTCTATGGTACATACCAATGCCAGTATGTTCATACTCTCCCCCCTGCCTGCAAATTGCAGAAACAGGGCGGCAAAAACTTACCACCCTGCTTTACGATTATTCTTCTGTTTCTTTTTCTGCCTCGTCAGCCGCCTTATCATCAGCAGCATCCTTTTCAGCCTGTGCGGTGGTGGTCTTATTTGCGCCGCAGCAGTTCTTGTATTTCTTTCCGCTTCCGCATGGGCACGGTGCATTTCTGCCTATCTTTTCTTTCCTGCGGATAGTCATATTGTGGTGCACCTTGTTTTCCTTGTAAACGTCCTCACGCTCGGGAGCTTCTTCATTCTTTCTTACCTGAATGGTGAACAGCATTCTTACAGTATCCTCACGGATAGATGCTACCATGTCATCGAACATATCCATACCTTCAACACGGTACTCGACAACAGGGTTCTTCTGTCCGTACGAACGCAGTCCGATACCCTTTTTCAGCTCCTCCATATCGTCAATGTGAGCCATCCACTTGGTATCAACAACTTTAAGCAGACATACTCTCTCGACCTCGTGCAGAAGCTCTGTTCCCAGATCCTCCTCACGCTTTGCATAAAGCGCATCTGCACGCTCGGTGAGCTGCTTTACGATATCTTCCTTATTAACATCGTCCAGCTCCTGAACGGTGTAATTGAAATCGTCCTCTGTCGTGAGTATTCCCATAAGGTGCTCACGCAGACCCGAAAGGTTCCAGTCGTCCTTGATGTCATCATCGAGCAGATAAGCATCTACCGAGTCAACAACATACTGATTTATCATATTCACGATATAATCGTGAACGTCCTCACCGTCAAGCACCTTCTGTCTCTGCGAGTAGATGATCTCACGCTGAGTATTCATAACATCGTCGTAGTTGAGGACATTCTTTCTGATGTTGAAGTTTCTGCCCTCTATCTTCTTCTGCGATGATTCTATTATATTTGAAAGCATTTTCGACTGTATCGGTGTATTCTCGTCCACCTTCAGAGCGTCCATTATACCTGTTACCTTATCTCCGCCGAATATTCTCATCAGGTCATCTTCAAGCGAGAGGAAGAATGTGCTCTCACCGGGATCGCCCTGACGTCCCGAACGTCCTCTGAGCTGGTTATCGATACGTCTTGCCTCATGTCTTTCAGTACCGATAATATAAAGTCCGCCTGCTTCTCTTACCTTATCCGCAAGCTCTGCCACCTCTGCCGAGAAGCCCTTATAAAGCTCGGTATATCTTTCTCTTGCTTTAAGAATCTCCTCATCCTCGGTAACCGACGGACCCGATGCCGCAACAGCGACCTCCTCGGAGTAGCCCTCTTTCTGAAGCTGAGCAAGTGCCTTGTATTCAGCGTTACCGCCCAGCATGATATCCGTACCACGTCCTGCCATGTTGGTTGCGATAGTAACAGCGCCGTATTTACCTGCCTGAGCAACTATGAGCGCTTCCTTATCGTGATACTTGGCGTTGAGCACTTCATGCTTTATGCCCTTGTTCTTGAGCAGCTTGGAGAGATATTCACTCTTTTCGATAGAAACAGTACCCACAAGCACAGGCTGACCTTTCTCGTGGCATTCCTGTATCTGCTCGATAACTGCGTTATACTTGCCCTTTTCTGTCTTGAAGATAACATCGGGGTGGTCTATCCTTGCAATAGGCTTGTTTGTAGGAACTTCAATAACATCGAGCTTATAGATCTCTCTGAACTCGTCCTCCTCGGTAAGCGCAGTACCTGTCATACCAGAGAGCTTTTCGTAAAGCCTGAAATAGTTCTGGAAAGTGATAGTAGCGATAGTCTTTGACTCCCTTGCTACCTCAACGCCTTCCTTTGCCTCGATAGCCTGATGCAGACCGTCATTGAAACGTCTGCCTATCATGATACGGCCCGTGAACTCGTCAACGATAAGCACCTGTCCGTCCTTTACAACGTAGTCTATATCCTTGCGCATAGTGCCGTTAGCCTTGATAGCCTGGTTGATATGATGCAGGAGCGTCATATTCTCGGTATCCATAAGGTTGATAACGTTGAATGCCTTTTCAGCCTTTTTAACACCGCTCTTGGTAAGTGTAGCGGTCCTTGCCTTCTCGTCGATGATATAATCTCCGCCGAGCGCATCGTTATCGGCTTTGTCGTCCATCTCAACGACCTTGACTGCTTTAAGTGTCTTTGCAAATCTGTCTGCAAGGGTATAGAGCTGAGTCGATTTGTCGCCCTGTCCCGAAATGATGAGCGGAGTTCTTGCCTCGTCTATGAGGATAGAGTCCACCTCGTCCACGATAGCGAACGAATGCTCTCTCTGCACCTTGTCTTTCTTGTATATTACCATGTTATCACGCAGGTAATCAAAACCGAACTCGTTGTTGGTACCATAAGTGATATCCGAGAAATAAGCCTTTCTCTTCTCTTCCTTGCTCATGCCCGGCAGTACGCAGCCGATAGTGCAGCCAAGGAACTTGAACACCTTGCCCATCTCTTCCGACTGGAACTTAGCCAGGTAGTCGTTGACCGTTACAACGTGAACGCCTTTTCCGTCGAGCGAGTTAGCGTAAGCGGCAAGGCAGGCAACGAGCGTTTTACCCTCACCTGTTTTCATTTCTGCGATACGTCCCTGATGCAGCACGATAGCACCGATTATCTGCACGGGGTAAGCCTTTTTGTCAAGCACTCTGTAAGCAGCCTCACGGCAGACAGCCAGCGCATCGCAAAGAACATCGTCAAGCGTTTCTCCGCCGCTTACTCTGTCCCTGAGCACCTGTGTCTGAGCAGAAAGCTCCTTATTGTCCATAGCCTGATACTTTTCTTCAAGGTCAAGCACCTTCTGCTTGATAGGCTCTATCTTTTTAAGCTCTTTTTTGGAGTAGTTGCCAAACAACTTATCTACTAAACCCATTTTATCTTTCCACCTTTATCAGTTATCTTTTTAATTGATACCGCTACACTCACATATAGCTATAAAAATACACTATATATTATACAACAAGCGCAAAGGAATGTCAACCGCAATCGCAAAACTTTTAACATAGACCGCAAACAAAAACAGCCGGGTCTTATCCCGACTGTTCGCAATTAATAATCAATCCTTTGTCTCGACCTTTTTGATGTCTTCCGACTGATCTTTTGTCAAATCAAGTGTCGGGAACATCTCCGTGTCAGGCAGCTGCATATTAAAGCCCTGTGTGCAGTCTATTTTAAGCTCTGCTTTATCAACATCAAGCTCAAGTACATGACCGCCGTACTTTTTGTCCTTTGAAACAAAATGCAGATGCCAGCCTGCGGCATTGAGGTCTTCCATATACTGCGGACAGTACAAAGCGACCACAGTTCCCTCTATATTATCCCAGCTGAATTCTCTCTGATCGGTTTTAAGCGCCTCTGCAAGCGGCTTGTACGGTTTTTCCTGTTTCAGCTCGCTGCGTGCGTGCATCTTTTTGAACGTGCCGTCAACTCTGACCATATAGAATTGGTTCCTGCCGAGCTTTTCGACCTTTTCATCAAGCAGCTTTTTAAGGTCTGCAATGCTTGAAACACCGCTGATATCCTGCTTTTCATCGGTGTCAAAAAATGTTACATTTGCAAACGGGATAGTTTCGTCATCAGGTGCAGTTTCTATCGAGCCATCTGATTTTGCTCTGTAAACTGTTCCGTCCACCATGATAAGCTCTCCGTTGACACCCTCAAATGTCCCTATGCCCGTATCACCTTTTTGTTTCAGTTCCTTGACACTTACGCTTCCGTTATAGTCACCAAGTGTCAGACCCTGCAATAGTGATACCTGATAGATAGTTTCTCTGTCAGCCTTCGGAGTCTCGTCCTTTTTGCTCTCGCTTGCTGATGAACTGTCACCGCAGGCAGTCATGCAAGCCGCCATAAAAACCGACAAAACTATCGCTAAAGCTCTCTTTTTCATAAGCCTCGCTCCTTTGCATTATTTCTATGTGTATTGTATCACCGCCGCCTGTCTTTGTCAATACAGCAACGGCATTTGACTTATTTTCGGCAAAACTTTTGACATAGGGCACTCTGACATAAAAAAAGCAGCCCTAAGGCTGCTTTATATGTTATGCTTTTTTTCCAAAAATAATACGCTTTGCGTCTTCAGTTGTTGTGGCAGAATTAGGAAATTGCCCCACAACTGCACCGCTCTCTGATGCCGACCAATGTACAAAATTATTATCAGTATCATCAGATGTGTCAAAGTGGATCGCAACATACGAATGATTATCAATATTATCTTTTGCAGCAGCCTTGACCGCATCACCGAGCGGACCCGACAGCCCTGCTACCGTTCCCTTATAGTCAAGTGTATCAACTTTCTCACCGTCAGCTATCTTATCTGCAGCAGTATTGTTTACTATTATGAAAATATGCTTTGCATTGGTGTTAGCTGTTTTCAACTCTTCGCTGTCGCCTTTCACCGCACCGTTGTCACCCCAAACATAAGATTCCGATGAATCGTCACTTGATTTGGGAACACCGATTCTCTCTCCAGGATATACCGATTTTGCTTCTTCAACGCTTTTCGGAGGATTCGGGTATTGACCAACAACTGCGCCTGTTTCCGCCTCAGACCACTGTGCAAACGAACCTTCATCTTTACTCGGATCAAAGTCTATGTAAACATATCCGTTTCCTGCACCATTTTCTCCTAATGCCTTTTTGACAGCTTCGCCAAGTGTTCCCGAAAGACCGTCTACCGTGCCTTTATACTTTAATGCTTCAACGCCCTCACCGTCAGCGATCCGATCAGAAGCAGTATTATTTATTGTCGTAAATACGAGTTTAGCATTACTGTTAGCGGTTTTTAAAGCCTCTTGATCTTTGTTTTCATTTACATTCGATGATTGCTCATCGACCGCCGAGCTTTGCGGTTCAGCCTCCTTGCTGCTGTCAGCAGCCGAGCTGCTTTCTGCTTGGCTGCTCGATGATTTATCGTCGCTCTTGCTGCTTTCGCTGCACGCCGTCATACAAGCCACTGCCATTGTCATAGCGACAATAGCTGCTAAAAATTTCTTTTTCATAATAGTCCTCCCTGATTTTTCAGAATTATCAAATATTACCTTTTTATAATATATACCACATATATGTAAACGAAAAGCGAACTCGGTGGAAACAAATAGTGAACGCTGCTTACGATTGACTAATCCATTGTTATATGTTATACTGAATTATTAATCTACTAAAACAAGGAGAGTAAAAAATGATTACAGTTTCAAACGTGAGCATCTCATTTGCCGGTCAGCAGCTTTTCAAGGACGTTGACCTCAAATTCACACCCAACAACTGTTACGGCATCATCGGTGCTAACGGCGCAGGTAAATCCACCTTTCTGCGTATCCTCTGCGGTGAGCTCGAACCCACAACGGGAGAAGTCATTATCCCCAAGGATACACGCCTTTCGGTGCTTCGCCAGGATCACTTCGCATTTGATGAATACACTGTGCTTGACACGGTAATTATGGGCAACAAGCGCCTTTACGACATTATGCAGGAAAAGGACGCACTTTACGCCAA
>DFFV01000036.1 GCA_002371625.1 Ruminococcus sp. UBA3767 | reverse complement strand
TTCAACTTTTTCAATATCAACAAGGCACTTACTAACTCCGAGAACGAGTTTCAGGCTCTTAAAGATTACTTCAAAGGCAGAAATAAGCTCTCCCAGGCGTATACCCTGTCCAGACAGGTGCTTTCCGCTGCGGATACCACTCTTTCGTCCTATATGTCTATAACCTTTGATAAGCTCAATATGTTCAACGACCGTGGATTGTGCGGTCTGACCAGTGCAACGGATGTGGATGCGGCATCGTTTGCCGATAAGCCTACGGCGCTGTTTATGAAAATACCCGATGAAAAGGATACAAGACACGGATTGGCAGCAGTGTTCGTGCTTTGTATGTATAAAGCGCTTATCAAGGTCGCCTCTGCAAGAGAGGACCTTTCACTTCCAAGAAACGTCTATTTTATTCTCGATGAGTTCGGTAATATGCCAAAGATCGAGAAGTTCGATAAAATGATAACCGTAGGACGTTCAAGAAAGATATGGTTCAATATGGTAGTTCAGTCCTATTCTCAACTTTCAAATGTCTACGGCAATGAGGTCGCTGATATCGTAAAATCCAACTGCGGAATGAAAATGTTTATCGGTTCAAACGATATAGGCACATGCGAGGAGTTCTCAAAGCTGTGCGGAAACATGACCGTAAGAACAACAAGTACCTCCTCGGCTATCGGCGCAAAAGAGGGAGATATCAACCTCTCAAGTCAGACGCAGGTACGGCCTCTTATCTACCCCAGTGAGCTTCAGATGCTCAATAATAAGGAATCTACGGGCAATGCGATAATAGTTACATTTGGTAATTATCCGCTTAAAACCAGGTATACCCCAAGCTATAAATGCCCCTATTATAAAATGGGCACAATGGATATGAACGGGCTGAGGAGCCACATGTTCAGGGCTGATGAGGTCTACTATGATCTTCAGGAGCGAAATGAGATAGTTCTGGGGCAAACAAGCTGAAAGAATAAATAATGAAGGGAGTGCAGTCAATGTTAGCGGCTAAGCTGGTATCTCTGTCAATGGCGTTGGTCATGGCGGCAAATACTGTTGGCGGAGTAGATATGGACTACGAGGGCGAAGTCGATATATACAGCGGCAATCCCATAAGCAGCGAGGATACATCATCACGCCGCACGATAGCACTTGCCGACGGCAGTCTTTATGATACAGAGTCTGAAATGTTTATCTACACAGCACCTGATACGAACCTGACTGTTACCTCAAGCGTTGCTGACGGGATGATGACTACGGATCCTGTCAGTCTGGAGATCGACAGCGGACTTTCAAGCGTTTTGTACCTTGACGGTGAGGAGGAAAAGGACGCTGACCTTAAAAACATCAAGGATCCCGGCAAGTATTCGTTGGTGGTCACGGGGTCGGGCACAGATCACCAGCTGATCTCGTTTACGATAATCCCCAAGAAAACAGGCTCGGTCAGCAGCTATAAGCTCCCGCTTGGATTTGATCTTAAAGAGCTTCATATATCGGGGAGAGAAGAGCAGTTCAGCAATGTCGGTGTAGTCGATCTTTCACAGGACGGCGATTATACCATAACCTACCACTGCAACCTTACCGGAAAAGACTACGGGCTGAGCGTTACCATAGACCATGTACCGCCTGCCGTTACACTTGAAGGTGTAAAGGACGGTTCTGCAAGAGGACCGGTAACAATAAAGGATTACGCAAAGGAAGATTCATTTGATATCCTGCTCAACGGAGAGGATTATAGTTTTCCCCAGGACGATAAGCTGACGCTTCCCGGGAAATACGAGCTTACAATAACCGATGATGCGGGAAACGAAGTGACGGAAAAGTTCGAGATAAAGTTTTATCTAAATTACCAGGGATTGTTGTTCGGTCTTTTGTTCCTGGCAGTAATAGCAGCAGCGATCGGATACATGATCTGGTCGAGAAAGAGATTGAGAGTGAGATAGAAGTATGAGCGGCGTTGTAGACCAGCTGATAGAAAAACTGGATAATTTTCTCGGTCGAATACTATATGCGATCGAACGGATAGTGTGCCTGTTTATTAGCTGGCTTCAGCAGCTATTCAGTGTTTTTACGGGTATAACACCAGCTAAATATAAAAACAATGATGAATACCTTATCAATGTGTTTTTTGGCAATAAAGTCGTAAATGCTATCTACTGGGGCATGGCAGCCATCGGTATAGTTATGGTGTTCATCTTTACCATAATGGCGGTAACACGAAAAGGCTTTGACCTTGATGATAAAATGCGGCAGTCTCACGGGCAGATACTGCGCTCGTTCATGCGAAGCATTTTTATTATCATCAGCCTTTCGCTTTTCATGACCATCACCATCAACTTCACAAATGTCCTTATGGATTCGGTGAACGATGTGTTCAATAATGCGCCTACACTTGTTGACGGCGAAACACATATCGAGTATACCAATGAGCAGTATGCCGCTATGGCAAGAGTCTTTAATACCGTCGGCAACTATTCGCTCAACCCTTCGAGCAATAACAGGTATAACCTTAATACCTGCTATAACGAGATAAGGAGCGATCTTAAATATCTCGCAGATACGGGAGTATTTGATTACTATTATAATGATAAGGAAGACGGCAAGGAGAAAAATACCTGGCAGTCGGTGCTTCAGGAGCTTGCAACTGCGGCTGATTATAATAAAGAACAGCCCGTAGATAAATACGAGGAAGGTATAGCAAATGCGCTGAACCATTGCAAGCAGGTACTTATGAACGATTATAGCTTCCGTGCCCTGCAGGAGTATGATAAAACCCGTCAGTACAATAAAGACGAGGTCTCGCTGGACCGTGTGCTTTTCCTCAGCGGAACTATGGGCATAGGCAATAACGCAGCCGCCAAGAACGATGCGTTCAACAAAAACCCCGATATGCTGGATAATGTCCGTGCACCCTATTATACGGGTGATAAGAGCATATATGATCTTGACCAGGTCAACGAGGATTTCTATGTATCCTTCTCAAGAATGAACTATCTGCTCATTTATCTTGTAGGTATAGCGATAGTTGTTAATATGGCGATAATAATCGTCAATTGTATAGTGCGTATATTCAACCTGCTGTTCCTGTATATAATCGCACCGCCTATAATAGCAGTTTCACCGCTTGATGACGGAGGCAAATTCAAACAGTGGCTGACAGCATTCATAATTCAGGCGTTCTCGGTATTTGCAACAGTCATCTCAATGAGGATATTCCTGATATTTGTTCCTATCGTTATGAACCCGAGTCTTCAGCTGGTCGAAAATTCTGTTGTAAGTACAATGGGCAAGCTGGTAATGATCTGGGCAGGAACGGTAGCTATCGAAAAAGCTAACGGACTTCTCACAGGTATACTTGCTGATAATGCAGGCTGGCAGTCGATCATGGCAGGAAGTACCGCACAGGATGTCAAGGGAAGCACGGTGGGAAGGCTTGCAAGCGCTGCACAAAGCTCTGTCGAAAGAACTGCAGCGGCACCTGTTACTGCTGTCGCAGGCAAGGCTATGGGTATAGCCAAGGGCACTCTCGGTGCAGTCGGCAGGACGGCTGCACTGCCGTTCAGACCGCTTGTCGGAGCAGTTGCAAATACAGCTTCAAGGTTCTCCGAAGGCTTCAGCGGATTTGAAAATAAGCTTTCCAATTCCGTCGTTTCATCTCCCGATGAGATGAAAAGGCAAGCTGATGCTAAGGCGCAGAATAAAGCAGCCCAGGATCGTAATGAACAGAAGCAGTTCAGAAATACAGTTAGCAGTTACCTGGCAGGTCAGGCGCAGCAGGGCGGCTCAGGTACAGTTCCGCCAAGAGCTTCGGGCGGTGCTGCAAATAGCAGCAGCCTGAAGAGCGGATCTCAGCCGGCAGGATCGCTCGGCGTTGGTGTTGGCGCCGGCATTGGCACGGGTGCCGACTCGGGTGCCGGTGCAGGTTCAGGTGGAAATGCTGTTGATGTCGGCGGAGCAGGCGCTGCAGGAGCAAGAGGAGCTGCCAACAACGCAGGAAAGTATGATGCAACAACGCAGAAGCTGTTTGGCGTTGATGCAAACGGAAATGTTGTCAACACACGAGGTGCAGGAGCAAATGCAGGCAGTGTCGGCGGAGCAGGCGCTGCAGGAGCAAGAGGAGCTGCCAATAACGCAGGAAAGTATGATGCAGCAACGCAGAAGCTGTTTGGCGTTGATGCAAATGGAAATGTTGTCAACACACGAGGTGCAGGAGCAAATGCAGGCAGTGTCGGCGGAGCAGGCGCTGCTGGTGCAAGAGGAGCTGCCAATAACGCAGGAAAGTATGATGCTGCAACGCAGAAGCTGTTCGGTGTTGATGAAAACGGAAATGTTGTCAACACACGAGCAGCAGGAGCAAATGCAGGCAGTGTCGGCGGAGCAGGCGCTGCAGGTGCAGGAGGAGCTGCCAACAACGCAGGAAAGTATAATGCTGCAACGCAGAAGCTGTTTGGCGTTGATGCAAACGGCAATGTTGTCAACACACGAGCAGCAGGAGCAAATGCAGGCAGTGTCGGCGGAGCAGGCGCTGCTGGTGCAGGAGGAGCTGCCAACAACGCAGGAAAGTATAATGCTGCAACGCAGAAGCTGTTTGGCGTTGATGCAAACGGCAATGTTGTCAACACACGAGGCGCAGGAGCAAATGCAGGCAGTGTCGGCGGAGCAGGCGCTGCAGGAGCAAGAGGAGCTGCCAATAACGCAGGAAAGTATGATGCAGCAACGCAGAAGCTGTTTGGCGTTGATGCAAACGGCAATGTTGTCAACACACGAGGTGCAGGCGGAAATGTCACAGGCAATAACGCAGGAAGCAACTCAGCGAGCCACGGACGTCAGCTTGATCCTGAGATTCAGAAGCTGTTTGATGAGGGCGGCAATAATGCGCTGCCGCATAATCAGGGTGACCTTGCACAGCAGAACAGGGAACTTGATGCTATGCTCGATGCACTTGGCATAGATTCCAAGCAGTCAGTGTCAGAGCAAAAGGCTCCGATAAATATCCCGTCTGCATATTATGATGCTCCTCAGCTCAGTGAGAATGAGAGAGCTATGCTGCCTTATGACGATCAGGGCAGTCTTAAAGATACTGCCGGTGTCAACAGAGCAGTAAGGACGGCACAAAGAAGTCAGCGGGCCGAAGCACCGAGGTCAGGCCAGACTTCTTATACAGAAATGCTCAATAGTAATAGGAAAAACAGCAATAATATCAAGCCTCCTCCGAAGAGGAACAATAAACCATAATGACCACATCTTTATGAAAGGATAACGGACAATGAGACTGATACCGGGAAAAACCAAAGTTAAAATTGAATTATTCCGTGGGATCACTCTGGGTGATATCATTGTCGGCCTGGTAACGCTCGGCTTGATAGCGCTTGTTATCCTTTCAACTATTCCCGGCCGCATCTATATCGCTGTGGGAATAGTTGCGGTTGGCATACTGCTTGTGCTCAGAATGGACTCGCAGCCGAACTATAAGCTGATCCTCAATCTGCTCAAGTATTTTGCCTTTCCAAGACATTACTGGAGAACGTTTACCGATAAGCACCTTATCTCCAGCACGACTGAGATAAAAAAAGGCGAACACTGGAACGAGTTCTTTTCCGAAAAGTATGAGCCTGATGATGACTACTCTCTGCGTGAAAGCATAGAGAAGATAATGGAGGAAAAAAAGCAGCGCAAGCTGGAGGATAAGCGCCTTGCCGACAGCGACCTCTCCGATAAGGAGAAAAACGAGATATGGCAGGAAAGAAAGAAAAGAGAAGCTGCTGCTGCAAAGAAAAAAGAAGAAAACAAAGCATCTGCAAACAAAAACTATAAGGATATCGAGGATATCATCCCATTTACAGGCATAAACGGCGGATTTGTTGAATATAACGGAAAATACTACGGTACCGTTATCGAGATAGATCCTATCGAGTTCCGCTTTTTCAGCCAGTACCGCAGGGATTCCTCTATCGAGAACTGCCTTGGCAAAATAATGCGTTCTCTTAAAATGGACTATTCTGCAAATATCATCAAAATTGACCGCCCTATCATTTACGATAGGTATCTTGACAGGGAGTACGATAAGCTCGATGAACTGAAAGCAACTTATGAGAAGGGACTGCTTACCGAAGACGAGCTGAAAAGCCGTGTGGAGATACAGTATGACCGTATCAATGCACTGCGTGATATATGCTTTGATAATAAGGTAGTCCAGCCGTTTTATTACTTTACACTTTTTAATATCGATAAGCGCCAGCTGCTGATAGATACCGAGGCGGCAATATCTGCTCTCATGCAGGGCGAGCTGACGGTGCGCAGGCTGGTTGATGATAAAGAGCTTGCGATATTCCTTAAATATACCAACTACCTCGATTTTGACGAGCGTGATATAGAAAAGATCGATCCCAAGGATTATGTTAAGTGGGCTATGCCCGAAAGCGTTTCCTTCACAACAAGAAGGGCGGAGATAAACAAGATAATCACTCATCAGATGAGAGTCGTTTCTTATCCGTCAGATGTCGGAGATGCGTGGCTTGCAGGCGTAATGTCTGTGCCGGCTACAAAGGTGGTAGTCAAAATAACTCCGATGGAAAGAACAAGGTCTATCCGTACAATCGACCGTTCTCTCCAGGAGCTTCGTGGCAGGCTGATGAATACAGGTATCGATTCCAAGCGCCTTGAGCTTGAATCGCATATCGAAACTCTCGGCAGGCTGCTCGTAACTCTCCAGCAGGATAATGAAGCGCTGCTTACTGTAAATATCTACATCAGTATGTACGATGCTATGAAGACCTCGGAGCTTGGCGACGCTGATGCTGTAAAGGATTCCTCGCTCTCGGTCATAGCAGATATGAAAAAGACAGTGCGCAGGATATGGCAGGAAACCGGAATGAAACTGCTTCCGATGGATTATTCCCAGCTTGAAGCGTTCATCGGTTCGCAGGTCTCGGGCTATGATCCTTTGCTCAGTGACGGACGTCCTATGCCTGCAAATACTATCGCCGCTATGTATCCCTGGATATATGCACGAGTTTCAGATGAAGGCGGTATACGCCTTGGCACGCAGGACGGAGTTCCTGTGTTTATCGACTTTTTCCGCAGAGATTCGGAAAGAGTCAATTCAAATATGGTCATCATCGGTAAGTCAGGTTCAGGTAAATCCTACGGCACCAAAGCCCTGCTTACAAACATGGCTTCGGAGGATGCGAAAATATTTATCCTCGATCCCGAGAATGAGTATACCGAGCTTGCCCATACTCTCCACGGAAAAATAATCAACGTCGGCAATGCCAAGTTCGGCAGGCTCAATCCTTTCCACATCATTACAACTCTTGAAGATGATGAGGATGGCGGAGATGCCACAGGTACGGGATTTTCAGCACACCTGCAGTTCTTGGAGGAGTTCTTTAAGCAGATACTTCCCGATGTTGATAAGGAAGCGCTTGAGCACCTTAATTCCATGGTCGAAAGACTTTATACGAATTTCGGCATAACTATGGAAACTGACCTTTCCAAGCTCTCTCCCGAGGACTATCCTGTGTTTGACGACCTGTATGATATAGTCCTTGAGGATTTCCAGCGCACTAAAAACGAGTATCTGAGAAATATGCTCCAGACGCTTATGAACTACGTTTCAAAGTTCTCCACAGGCGGAAGAAATGCGAATATATGGAACGGACCGTCTTCGGTCACCACCGAGGAAAACTTCTCGGTATTCAATTTCCAGTCGCTCCTTGCAAACCGCAACTCCACCATTGCCAATGCTCAGATGCTGCTCGTACTCAAGTATATCGATAACGAGATAATCAAAAACCGTGATTATAACCGCAAATACGGACTTAACAGAAAAATAGTCGTTGTTATCGACGAGGCGCACGTTTTCATAGATAACAAATTCCCGATAGCTCTGGACTTTATGTTCCAGCTTGCAAAGCGTATACGAAAGTATAACGGTATGCAGATAGTTATTACTCAGAATATCAAGGATTTCGTCGGCAGTGAGGAGATAGCAAGAAAATCTACCGCTATCATCAATGCCTGCCAGTATAGCTTTATCTTCGGCCTGGCACCTAACGATATGGACGACCTGTGCAAGCTGTATGAAAAAGCAGGCGGCATCAACGAGATCGAGCAGGATCAGATAGTCACTGCACCACGAGGCATGGCTTTCACTGTTATGAGCCCTACCAGCAGATCATCGTTTATGATCGAAGTTCCGCAGACTATGGTAGATATGTTTGAACAGCCAGATTATCAGTCGCACTATTTCAGCGATGAAGACGGAGCTGAGGTCTGGGAGGATTTTGTAGCCGACAGCCGCAGCGAGCATGAGGCTAATATCGGCAACAGGATCCCGGGCTATGTATATGAAACCCACGAGGATGAAGATGATCACGAGGGATTCACTTTCAGTGAGATAACTCCCGAGGAAGCAGACAGGCTCAATGAGCAGTATGCTAAAAGGCAAAGCCGCAGGGAAAGATATGCTGTTGATGATTTTGCACCTCAAAGCGATGACGATACAGTCACCTTTGAAGAACTTCCGCCGGCTCCTGCACCGCAGCCGCAGCCTGTCCAGCCCGCACAGCCTGTGCTGGATATCGCTTCGCTGATGACAGCGATACGTCAGGAGGTCAAGCGTGAAATGGAGGCGCAGCTTGCTTCGCAGCAGCTCTCTGCTCAGTCAGCTCCCGTGGCACAGCCCGAAGCAGTTGATACCAATGAGCTTGAAGCCGAGACCCCACAGACTGTCGCTGAGCCTGAAAGCAGGATCGCCGCACCGGCAATGGGTATGGGCGGCTCGCATTCATCGTATAAGCCTGCCGAGTCTGAGATAGAAGAAGAGGAACAGGAGCAGGAGAGCGAGCCTGATAACGATTTCACACCTAAGTTTGATATTATGGCGCTGCTTGATGAGCAGCTTGAAAGCTACAGCGAAATGACACTTGATCAGCGTATGGAGGAGATAGATGTCAACACTATGGAAGTTTCGCTTGATGAGCTTGCGTCTTATATCAAGGATTCCAGAAAAAGAAGGGGTGCATGATAATGGATATAAAGCTTGTCGACAGAGGACAGCAGGGTGAGCTTATACTTACCGGAAAGCTGGATAATAACAACGCTGTACAGGTCGGAGAGCTGTTTTTGAAAACAGCCGACAGGTTCAGGGACATTACCCTTAATCTCAGCGGACTCAAATATATTTCCAGCGCAGGAATACGTTCTTTGAAAAAGCTGTATATGAAAGTGCATGGCAACGGCGGAGAGCTTACCATTATCAATGCCTCGCCCAATATAGAAGAAGTTCTTGAAATGATCGGATATGCGGAGATGTTTAACTTAAAATGAAGATCAAAAAAAGCCTTATCGGAAAATTCTTAATAAGACTTGCAGCACTGATGATAACTGTTTCCTTAGTGCCTTCTTCGCTGTGCCTTGAAGTCCATGCCGAGCCTGAGAGCGAACAGCAGACACAGGCACAGCAGCAGGCGCAGGAGCGTGAGGCTGCTTTGCAGGAAAGAAATGCGCAGCAGACAGATGCGTCTTCGATGGAGATATATAAAAACGGCGAGGTGTATCAGGCTGAGGTAAAAACAGGTGTCAGCTGGGACGATAATTCTGTCAAAGGCAGCACCGATCCTACAAGCAAGGCGCTTTCTGCCGAAGAATTCAACAGCGGCAGACCTTCGCTCGATGCTGTTGATGACCTTTATACGCTTACTGTTTCCACAGGTGTAAAGCCCGGCACAACTATCCAGTATTTCGCAATACGCTATACCGATACCAACGGTGCAGCCCAGACCAAGTATATCTTCCCGACAAAAGAGCGTCAGAATATGGTCAGCGACTATATAAAGAATATTTCCGGCAATGTTCCGGGAAAGGTGTGGAAGGATACCACTATCACGGGCGTAAAAAGACGTAAGGAGCTTATCGGACCTGATGAATACAAGGATGTATTTGAACCAGCAACTGTTACAGTAAAGCCCGACCGTGCAGCAGTAGAAGCAGCAACGAGAGAATTCTATGATGTCCAGTCAGTAGTGGATAATTATGTTGACGGGCAGGTCAAAATGACAGGCAGCAAGTTCCTTGAAAACCTTACCGAAAGCCATAAAAGCCTGCGTGAACTGGGATACACTATCAATGAGAATACTACAAAAGGCGATGTTCTTGATGCTTGGTCGACCGAGGAGCTGCTGTTCAAGACCGATACTGCAATAAAAAGCGTAAACGGTATAGATGTGTTTATGTCAGGCGGCAGCTGGACGGTACAGGGAATGTGTGTCAGCCGTGTAACAAGTATCGGCGGCTATGGTGAGTACGGTTATTATTCGGGCAAGTATTTTCTTGCGCTCGGCAAGCAGAGGATAAGTGAGCTGCAAAGCAAAAAAACAGGTACGCAGACCTTTAATGCCAACGGTGATACACTTATAAATATCGGCGGCGACAGCTCTTTGTACTTTGGATTGAAGCAGCTCAATGAAAGTGCTACATCAGCCTCACAGTTCAATGACCTTTATTCATTCAGACTTGATTTTTCCGATGTTCTTGACGGAGGAATAGAAAACCTTCTCAGAAATGATCCCAATAACAGCGATCCCGCAGCAGGTCCTGTTGCAGAGCACCTTGCGCTTGAGATCAGCTATAAGGATAAGAATAACTGGACGAGAACCGTCACCGTACCCGTGCTTTTATCTGTTCTTGGACAGTATAAGCGCACCAATGATACCGTGCGTACGGCAGGACTTGCTCAGCGAGGGGATACCCTTGCCTTTACAGCCTGCCTGCCGGAGTATTCATCTCTCATAAGCACCAGGCTATTTGTCGGCAAAGCAGCAAGAGATAAGATCGCCTCCGAAGGCGGCATTGCGCCGACAGGTACCAGCCGTGAAAGAGAAAGACTTATCACTGCACTTGACAGCGACTATATCCGTGTAGCAGGCATATCAATGTATAAAGGAACCTGCCGTATGTCCAATACCCAGGCAGGCGAGGACGCTGTTTCCAAAGCCAAGCTGATAAGCTATACCTATACATTTGATTTCAGCGAGAGCGCACCGATTCTTTATAATACCTCTGCAAATCTCCAGGGTATCCGTATAAACCCGGGTGCTTCGGATACATTCAAAATGGTGGCGTATAAACAGGGCGCACCGCTGATAGGCGCAGAGGATAAGAACAATATCCTGATCCGTGTCAAAACAGATTCCATAAACGGCGCACAGCCCACCGGAACGACCAGGATACGCCTTACATATCATGATACCTCAGGCTCTGAGATGACCTCACCTTACTATTCGATCTCAAATGAGGTAATGAATTATCTGGGCTACTGGCCTGCAAGCGATAATGCAAGATCAAATTTCGGCTATAACTACTCGACACAGCCGGGCAATATAGTTGAGTTCCCCGTACAGCTCTCGGATGTGGGCGCAATAACCAGTGTTGAGCTTAGCGTAGGCTCTGATTCAGGCGACTGGCAGGTATCGGGAGTATCTGTTGCAGCGCTTCACTCAATGGGCAAGCGCAGGATATATGCGCAGCCTCTCAGAGCAGGAACTGCCTCCAGCGGCTACCGTATCGTGCGCACGATGAATTCAACGGTTATCCCGCCGTTCCCTGTAAATATGCAGCTGCTCGTCACCTCAGGTGACAGCTTCGCATTCAATACCGGAGAGGGTACGCTGGTCACCGCAAGAGAGACCGATTTCAACAGCGTGCGCTACTCAATGTCCTACGAGCAGACCAAGGAGAACTACGGCTTTGCAAGAGTGCGAAAGACCTATGATATCAATGTCAAGGTAGCTGATGATCCCGATGCGGGAAACTTTAACGGTGACTCGGGTTCAAGCAACCATTTCTACTTCCAGCTGCTTTTCAAAAGCGGAAAAAGTGCATTCGTGCTCGCTAATCAGCAGCTGTCCTCTGACGCATTCAGAGCGGGCTGCGATGAAACGTTTGCTATTGCAATAAACCGTGATTACGGCGAGGTGACGGGAGTAAGGATAATCCCTGAGGATGTTACCGAGGACAGTGATGTTTTCGATAAGCTCAATATCGAGCAGATGACTGTTACCGAGCGTACATCAGGCGGCTCTGCAGACCAGTTCGTTTTCGATAACGTCGGCTGGATAGGCATAGACTATAATGACAAATCTCAGGACGCAGCAGTTAAAGCCCGTGAAGGACGTTCGCTGTCAGCGGTCGCAAAATCCTTCAAAACATCATATAAGCAAAAGGTGATAAATCTTCTGTGCGAGATCAAGTCGCTGCCCTGGGATACCGATTATATGGACGTTGAGGCAAGCGTTTCATGTGACCTTAACTATGTTGATACGCAGGGACAGCCAAGAACAGTCAGCTTTGATGTTATCTCAAGAATGGCTTCCTATATGAACAAGACCGCTAAAGCATTCGACGGCGGAGAGGGTGCAGATTCTGCGATATATAAGAATATGGGAACTATATCGGATCCGCACTGGATGCTTCGTCCTAACCATACCGATAGATTCATCCTGCCTTCGCTTACCAATGTCAAGTCCATTTCAAGCATGACATTCAAAGCAACGAGCAGAAATAATAAAATTTCCAAGTGGATAATAGGCGGTATCTCTATTTCCAGGATCAAATCAGACAGCGGCGTAGTAACGCTCACCGCAAGCAATAATTCTACCGACGGCGAGTATCTGCGTTCAATGCAGACTATACCTTTGTGTGAGATGATAAAGAAGGGCGGAAAAGAGTATGAGGAGCTGCTCCTGCCGGCAGGTGAAGCTCAGAAGCTGACAGTGTACTTCAGCGATAATACTATTTCATGGGCAGAAAATACTTCATGGGCATCATCTGTGTCCAAGTTCCCCGAATCGACTAACGATACCCTTAATGTCTATCTTTTCCCGTCCGCATCAACAAGAAATATCGAAAACGTTGCCGTAGGTGCTGCAGTACAGTTCAACATCTCCGATTCAAGAGTTATGCAGGTCAAGCAAAGCATGATGAACGTGTATGCAAGCGGTACCGAAAATGCGATGTTCTATTTCAACGGACTTACTGCAACGGGAATGAAAAACATTTCATCGCTGTCTATACAGTGCAGAAATACCAAGGTATCATTTGACCATGCAATAGTTCAGCAGGTAAGAGAAGGCGTAGTTGTAACTACCTATTCGTTCGATTTCGGCGGTGCATCGGCAACGCTGGGACTCAAGGCACTGCCTTCGTCATTCACAAAGGTGTATGATCCCAAAAAGCAAAAGCTCTTGCTTTCGCTGGGGACCGATACTACCGAGATGTCACTGTTCGGATTGAGCGATGATAACCTTGCTCCGAACGATATTGCCGTATGCCTTAAATACAAGTCAACGCTTGATCCCAATACCGAGTATTATTCACCGTATGTTTATCTGACCGAGGCGGGAATAAACAAGATCTACCCCGGAATGATGGCGGAGGTCGGGTTCAATGTGCCGTACCTGTCGCAGATAACGGGATACCGGATAATCTCCTTTGGAAATATCAAAGCTACTGTTGAGTCGGCAATGGGCATCAATTACAGCTGCTCTGAGTCCGATCCCAAGGCGGTCAAGCTGGAGGAGTGCTTCAGCTTCAACCAGTCCTTTGCAACATCAAATATCCAAAGAGAGCTTACGGGTGTTACAGGCATGACAGGAGAAAAATCGGTAACTCCGCTTGACTTCTACTTCACATCTGCCAAAGCTGCAGATAACGCCGAAAGCGGAATAAATGTACCTGTCAGCGCTGAGTTCACCTACACCGACAGCATGAATGCGGAAAAGACCAAAGTAATAGGCGATATCAGGCAGTATATCCAGTCTGCAGACAAGCAGTTCAAAACGGGAGAAAGAACGCTCGTGCGTTTGTTCCTGCCCGATTTCAAGGAGCTCAATTCCATAAGGCTCACGCCTTCAAGCGGAAGCTGGAAGATAGACAGCATCGAAGCATACAGGCTGGAGGAAGAACTTATCAACCGTAAGGTAGATACCGTGTTCACAGAGGAGGGAAGCGTCATATCTCTCAGGCGTGTGTCCCTTTCCACAACTGTTACCGCAGCGGATATCTTCAAGGGCAGGGTGGAGAACCACGAAAAGAATATCAAGATCGACGGCGGCAGGATAGTCAGCGGAAGCGTTCTTGTAAATAACAGCAAAGCAGGCTTTGATATGAGAGTAGATATGCTCTCAAACGATATCCTCACCGATATCACAGACGAAGTCGCAAGCAGGGACGATACAGCATTTGCAGTGACTATACCGAGAAATCAGGGCAGTGTGCCTATGACCTATTCGATCACGATATGGGCAGTCGATAACCCGACTATCAAGGACGTTATCAATGTCACAGTCGTGCCAAGCTCACAGCCGACATATATCATAAGGAACAACACATCAGACAGTTCGGATACTTCAAGCAGCAATACCGATCAGAACAATGCTCAGGAACAGTCTGATGAGCAGAAATCTTCACAAGGACGATCTGATGACGATACTGCAAAAACCGATACCAACGGGCAGTAGGGCAGATCAGAGCAGGAATGAGATATGAAAAACTTTATCAGGAATATAAAGCAGCATAAAAAAATAGCATTGATCTGTCTTGTGCTTCTCATTGTCCTTGTGGCATTGGTCGTAGTGGTGATGAAGCTCGGAAAAAGCAGCGGCGATCAGTCGGATGAGTCGCAGGGCGATGATAACAGCTCACAGTATTTTTCCGATTCAAAGTATCCGCTCACTGTTAGCGTAAACGGCAGTGTTGCCACTGTTTCGCTCGAAGCTAAGGATAGCTCGGATATGAAGTGGGAATGCTCGGAAGAAACTCAGGGAGTTGCACTGGCAAAGCTGGAAGGGAACGATACCGAAAAAAAACTGACATCTACCATAACAGCTCAGTCAATTGGCTATACCACCGTTGTTTATAAGCGCACAGGCGAGCTTAATGGAGTGAAATATGATGCGGTGAATATCCGTGTGGACATTGCCGTGTATGCCGCCGATGACGGCAAGCTGCTCGTGAGAGTTGACAAGGTCAGCCAGAATACTTCATCATCAGGAGCAGTTGACAGCAAAACGCCTTATCTGCTAAAAGAAAACCGTGTTATCCTGCCCGAAGGCGGAGACTGGACGCTTACAGTAGATGCGGAAGGAAAAGTCCCCGAAGGACTGTACAGGATAATGCAGGGCACTGATGAAAACGGTCATAGTTATTACGACGTTTCAATGGACACCTCACTTATAATAAAAGATAACGGCGAAACTGATGTGAATGCGCTCAACAGCAGGCTTTTACTTAAAAGCGAAAGCCTTGGCATCAAAAAGAAACTCAAATGTGTAATGAATGCCGAAAAAGAGTGGACGCTGACCGAAGCGGAGGAGTAGCTTATGAGCGGCAAAAAGAAAAAGGATACAAATGCTGCACAGCAGCCGGAAGAAATAAAACAGACCAAAACCGATGATGCCCGCATATCAGAGCGGGCATTGTCTAAGCTGCGCAAAAAACAAAGCAAGGAAAGAAAACGTGAGATCAAGCATATCCTCGTTGGCAGCTATTTTACCCTCGATGACGGCAGAATGGCATCGGGAGGAGGCAAATGGATATCACCGCTGGGCGTGGGCGACGGCGCAGGACCTGCTATTTTGCGGGGGGTAAAGGACAAGCGCTATCGTTACAGCACAAGGCTGAAAAACAATAAGCAGGCACTTTATAATGTCTCAAAGGCTATGAAGAATATCGGCAGAGAGCTGGCACTGGAATGTGCCCCCGATGCCAAGGCGTGCTATATAAAAAGTGTGATGTTCCGCCCTGTTGTACTGCTTTTTGAGGAGATCAAAGAGGAGGACGGTTCAGCGCACCTTGAGCTTCACGCATATTGTGCGAGATCCTTGTTTTCGTTTTTTTCTGTTTCAAGGGCAGTGTCAAGGCTGGATAAACAGCTGCCCGATACTATCAGCAGAGTGTGAGTTTTGCAGCCGTGTCGCAAAAGATGCGGCTGTTTTGCTTAGCTGTACCGAAACGGTAAGTGACAGCAGCATAACGGAGTGTAACAATTATAACGAGTAGTATCAGCGGTCATCGTTGAATACGGAGGGCAGAGTATTATGATCGAACAATTAACTGTTCCCGCACAGAGCGACAAGCTCGATGATGTTATTGAATTTGTGATTACAGAGCTTGAGGCTGAGGGGCGTGATGAAAAAACGCTCATGCTGATAGAGCTTGCGATAGAGGAGAGCTTTATAAATATCGCCAACTATGCCTACCCTGATGATACAGGCACGGTAACTATCAGTAAAGAGCGCTTGCCTGAGGATACTATCCGTATAGTCCTTGCTGACAGCGGAGTGCCTTATGATCCGCTGCAAAGACTTGATCCCGATATCACTGTTCCAATGGATAAAAAGCCTATGGGCGGACTTGGGATATATATGACCAAAAAGAGCATGGATAAGATCGGCTATGAGTATCGTGACGGGCACAATATCCTTACTCTTGAAAAAAAGCTCGGTCAACTATACTAACGAAAGTGCAGAGGTATTATATGAAAAAGCGCAGACTTATGGTACAGGTAACAATACTTGTCCTTGTATTTTATATCTTTGTGGGAATACTTACCGTGTTCCTTGTTTACAGAAGCGCAACACGGACCTATCTTACCGCCAAGCAAGATATGATAGAACGTGATATGGATCACATTTGCAGATTAAATGAGGATAATTCAGGATTTCACTGGTTCCTTGATTACTCGCTTGATCATTATGAGCAGATAAGAGCAAAAGCAGCCGAAACCAATGTAGTGGATTCTTCATGGACCGATGCCATGAAGAGATCTGGACTGATCGATAAAACAATTATTACACAGGAAGAAATATATGAGGCATTTGACAAAGAGGCTAGTGATGAAGAAAAACTGTCATTTGCAAATGCAACATATGAAGGCCTTAGATATAACATGGACTACGACAATAATGATTTCGGATACGGCAATACATATATCATGACTATTAAGGATGACACCGGTTTTGTTTTCTATCAGGCAAGTGATTACGAAAGTATCGAGGCGTTGGTGAAGTACGGAAACAATCCCCAAAAAGAAGGTCTCAAGCTCGGCGATACGATAGACATTGATATTGATAATCACCCTGCGCTTGAAAAGATAGTCTCTGGAAAGTCGGATAAGACCGAGTTTGAGATCTTTGAGGGCAAGATAAACAACCTTGATTATAACAGTCACTACACCGCTTACCGCCCTGTTATGTTCAGGGGCAGACTGCAGGCGGTGCTGGTCATAGATTATAACTGGGATGAATTCCGCAAGGAGCTTATCGGGAATATAGAAATAATGGTATCGCTGATGTTGGCAGGTCTTGTTATTATCTGCGGAGTGATAATACTCCGTTTGAATCGTGTAGCTGTCATGCCTCTCTCCCGTCTGCAAAATGCTGTTAACGAATACAGTAAGACAAAAGACAGTGAAAAGGTGAAAAAAAGCATAAGCTCGATAAGATCCAAAAATGAGATAGGCAGGCTTGCCGATGAGATCTCAGCAATGACCGCCGAGATCGAGAATTATATGAACGAAAACATGAAGCTCGTTTCCGAGCGTGAAAGAGTTGCTGCCGAAATGTCGCTTGCCGCAAAGCTCCAGGCGGATATGCTCCCCGGCACTTACCCTGCCTTCCCCGAAAGGCACGAGTTTGACATCTATGCCACAATGAGTCCCGCAAAAGCAGTAGGCGGAGATTTCTACGATTTCTTCCTCATCGACGAGGATCATCTTGCGATTACAATGGCAGACGTATCCGGAAAGGGAATACCTGCGGCGCTGTTTATGATGATGTCCAAGATACTTATACAGAATTTCGCAATGACAGGGCTTTCGCCTGCGCAGGTGCTTGAAAAGACCAATGAGATAATCTGCCAGAACAATAGAGAGCAGATGTTTGTTACCGTCTGGTTCGGCATTATGGAAATATCCAGCGGAAAAATAACCGCCGTAAATGCAGGGCATGAATACCCGATAATAAAAAAGGCAGGCGGTGAGTTTGAAGTCTTTAAGGATCCGCATTGTATGGCTGTCGGAGGTATGAGCGGCACTAAGTTCAAGGAATACGAGCTTGAGCTTGGAAAGGGCGGAACGCTGTTCCTTTATACCGATGGTGTGCCGGAAGCGTTTGATAAGAACGATGAGATGTTTGGAATGGACAGGATAATTCAAAGCCTTGATCAGCATAAAAAGGCAATGCCGATAGAGCTTATCTCCGAGATGGCAAATGCAGTCAACAGCTTTGCAGGAGAGGTTGAACAGTTCGATGACATCACCATGCTTGGGATAACCCTTGTGTAAAAAAGCAAAACTAAAAGCCTGATACCGTGGAATTACGGCGTCAGGCTCTTTTTGTTTTCAGTACATCAGCTCACCGGGTTCAACAGCAAGTATCCGGGCGAGCTTGAGAAATGTAATTATGTCGGGTATTCGTTTTCCGTTCTCCCAGCGGGAGATGGTCTGTACCGTAGTGCCCAGCTCTCTGGCAAGCTCCTCTCTTGTCATGTTGCGCTCCTCACGGTGCTTGAGTATCTTTCTGCCTATTACGTTTTCGCCGGCGTATTCCGATTCAACATCCTCCGCCGTGATCTTTGAAACAGGGTGGCGCAGATTTGCAAACGCCTCCTTGAATTTATCTGTGCTCACAGGCTTGATAAGAAACGAGCTTGCAAAGGTCTCCCAGCTTTGCAGTGCGAACTTTTCATAGCCGGTGACATAGATGATGTTTGTTCTGGGCTTTATCTCAAGTATCATTTTTGCAAGGGTTATGCCGTTTATCTCGGGCATATCTATGTCCATTATCACAACATCGAACATATACTCCTCAAACAGCTTGATGACCTCCTTGGGTCTGCTGGTGCCTATACACTGTGCGTGGGGAACGACCTTACCCATTTCGTCAAGGTAATCCTCAACTATCAGCTGATTGTCGTCTGCTATAAGAACCTTCATTTTGCATTTTCCCTTCTTGATTTTGGTATTTTCACCGTGACTGTCGTGCCGCTGCCGTGCATAT
>DFFV01000094.1 GCA_002371625.1 Ruminococcus sp. UBA3767 | reverse complement strand
GGATATTGATGTTGATATCCTTTGCAGCGTCCTTCTTTCCGTAGGTCTTTGTCAGGTTCTGCGTTTGCATAATATATGACATCGCATAGACCCCCATGTTTTGAAATAGTAGTTATATAATTTCTTTTATCCCTCGCTGCTGTCTTTGCTGTTTGGATCCTTCTTCTTAACGAGACAGTGGATAGATGTTATTGCGAGAATGAAGAGTATGATTATCGGGAAGATATATCCTGCAATAGCAAGAAATAATTCATCCTGGTTTGTGAGGATCTTTGCCGTCTCTGCTGCATCGCCGCTGAAGCCTGCGGAAGAGAGTGCAGTCTGTACAGCCTCCGTGCTTGTACCATCGACAGTGAGATTTGAAAGTCCCTTGCAGGAACTGAGTGCACCAATGTAATTCATACCTGCACCCATAAACAAAAGTGCGAATCCAAGTCCTACGATCTTAAAGATAAATGAAACGAGCGTTGTCTTGTATCTTGATATTACAGCAAGTGCAAGGCAGACAGCGATAAGACCGAATGTTACATAGTAAAGTGTCGTCTTGCTTCCGAGATCGCCGATGATCTTCAGAACCTCCTGTGCCGTTTTCTGCTTATCGGGATTTTTTGAATCGAGAGCACCCTTATCAAAGTTTGCAAAGCCGCTAAGCAAAACGAACACGCTGATGTTGGTCATCAGCCATGTTACGATCAGACAGATACGCAGTGCCAGTCCCAGTGTTTTGTTTTCTTTGTTTGAAATAAATTTACCCATTTAGATTACCTCCACGTTAAACTAGTCATTAAGACACTTATATTTTACACTTTTTATTGCCTGTTGTCAATCATATTTTAAAGACATAAGCTACAGAAAACGTTTAAGCTGTAGCCTTTGTTCCGATCACAGCTTTACACCTCGGTTTGTGCGAATAAACAGCGTACAGCCGAGCTGGGATTCAAGTATACTCACCGCTGTTGCCTGTTATGCAAATGCAGCCTGTACGCTGTCTATCAAGCGTACAAATTCGTCCGAAGTCATTCTTTCACCGTCTACAAAAACTCCGTCGATGATCTGCTTTTCCAAAAGCTCTCTGACCTGCTGCGGTGAAACATCTCCGCCGTAAAAAACGGGCAGCGGCTCGGGCAGGTCGGGCAGTGTCTGCATAGAAGCCTGTTTTATGGTTTGTATCATTTCAGCGGCGTAGTCAAGCTCAGTGCACTTCCCTTCAAACTCCCACAACGGTCTGTACATTATGCCCATGCGATAAACAGCTTCGGCAGGGACTTTTGAAAGGCCTGTGCAGACCTGCTGTGCAACTATCTGCTGTGCGGTTCCCTCCTGCTTCATCTGCGAATTCTCGCCCACACACAAAAGCCCCTTCATTCCAAGCGAAAGCAGCTCCTGCACGCCGTCACGGCAGAACTCGTCGGTTTCTCCGAGCAGGTATCTTCTGTCGGCAAGGCCTGTCATACCTGCGTGTGCGCCTATCTCTTTGAGCTGCTGAGGCGAGGGCAGACCGGTTATATTGCCTGCGCCAAAGCACTGCGAGCATATCTTTACAAGCTCCTTGTCCTCAACTTCCCTGCACACAGCCTCAAGCGACACGGTAGGCACGCAGACAAACAGCATTATCTCCTCCATTCGCTCATACTGTTTGGTGCGCTCGCACATATCGTTTATCTGCTGAGTTATCTGCTGCGCAGACAGCTTTGAGGAAAAATTGTACCAATAAAAATTAAGCATTTTTGTCACCTTCCTAATTCAACAAGCATATTGTTAAGTCCTATAACTCTCGTATAATCAACTTTGTCAGCAACGCTGCCGATCATTTTCAGATTTGAAAATTCTTCGGTGTCGTCCCGGACATTTGCGGGATCAAATATTGCGCCGTTATCACGCACGGAAAGTATCACCCTGTCATCAAGGATCTTGCAGAACAGGTCTATCTGCGGAACTTTTTCGGTGTTGAAGCGGCGTATATGCTCGACTGCCTCCTCCGCAAGCAAGCCTGCATACTTTGCCTTTTGCTCGCTCACCGAGTTTTCAAGGCAGAATGTGCTGATGTCCTCAGAGACCTTTACCGCACCCCTCTTTTGCGCATCAAGGCTCACATCATACACGGCGCCGTTATCCGCTGCCTGTTCAAAAAGAAATACACTGCTGTATTTATCTTTTTTCGTGCGGTAAATTATAAAGCTGACTGCAAACGCCGCTGCCGCCGTAAGCATTTCCGAAATGAACAGCGACCACCATATCCCCTTGACACCAAACAGCTTTGACATTGCATAAGCCAGCGGTACGGTCATAACTATCCCTCGCAGCAGGGTTATCATTATGGAAAGCGGCTTGTGCTTAACCGACTGGAAGTAGTTCATCATAATATAGCTTATTCCCATTCCGATAAGGCTCAGTGAGAATATCCTCACCGCAGGCACGCCCATTGCCAGCTTGCTTTCCGACTTCACCGAGAACAGCGCAAGCACAGTTTCGGGGAACAGGCATATTATCGCTATGACCGCAGCGCAGCAGCACAGCACGAACACAAAAGTCTTTCGCAGTATGATGCTTATGCCCTTGTGATCCTTTTCACCGCTGAGCATACTTACTATCGGTGTCATCGTATCCGCTCCGCCCGACACAAACATTGATATGAACGTCAGCAGGAAATTGCAGACCGAGAAAGCCGATATAGCATCTGCGCCGCCAGCATTTATAACTATCCTGTTGAGCAGTATCGCCTTTATGAACAAAAGCAGGGTGTTGAGCACCGAGGATATTCCGCTTGTACAAAGCTCTGCTATGTTTTTCAGCTCGGCTGCACCGGGCTTTACAAACCTGAGCGTGCGCTTTTTACAGATACACAGGTAGTAAAGCACCATAAGCGCTCCGACTGCGTAGCCCGTCACCGTTGCAAGTGCAGCGCCCTTTATTCCCATATCAAATACCTTGATATAGACGATATCCATTATCAGATTTACGGCATTTGAAACTATCAGAACTGCCGATGAGAACTTGGGCATACCGTCCACACGCATTATAAAAACAAACGTGGGAACGATTATGATGAACGAGCTTCCGTAGATGCTGTATGAAACATACTCACTGACCATTTGTGTCAGCTTTTGCTCGTTGCATATCAGCGATACGATGCCGTCCTTAAACAGCGTGCCCGCTGCCGTGACAACGACCGAGGCAATTACCGCACCGACTATCGCAAGCGTAAAAAGCGAATTTGCCTTGCTGCTGTTTCTTTCTCCGAGCGCCCTTGAAATGCTTATCAGACCGCCTATGCCAAAAAGGAAAAACAATGCCTGAAAGAACAGTATAACAGGCTCTGCAAGATTGACCGCCGAAAGTGCATCGGGGTCTATGAGCTTTGAAACTATGATACCGTCCACAAACGATGCCAGAAGGATAGACATTGCACTGAGTATAGTGGGCAAAAGATACTCGTTGAATTTTTTCCCCAGAAGTGTTCCGTTCCTTTTTAGTGTCATTATGTATTATCCCTCCACTATGAAGAATCCAAGTCCTTTGAGAGCTTTTAAAAAGGCCGAGATATAATCATCTGCTGTCATCGACCAGTTGAAGCCCAGGCGGTACAGGCACTGCGTGGTATACTCATTTTCAGTGCGTATCATCTCAACCTTTTTGCTGCTGTCCTTATTTTCGTAAGCAAGCAGCGTTGTGAGCAAGGCAGCCTTTTGCTTATCGCTCTGTGCCGCTTTGACGCAGCGCATGAACTCCTCATCATTGCACAGGTTTATGCCAAGCCCCATTTGCTTCATCCTCAGTATTATATCACCCAGCGGTATATAATGATTGTTGAACGGGTGGAATACGATGCACTTATCACCTGTTGTGCAAAGCCTCAGTATTGCGTCCGCAGTTTCATCTATCGGGGCAAGCTCAACAGGATAGCTCATCATTGAATACGGATATGCTCCGATAACAAGATAAGCTCTCAGCCTGCCCATAAAGCCGTTGGAAACAAAGTTTATCTGGAATTCTCCGTCTTTCGCTCTCGGTGCAAGATTGCCCACACGCATTATCTTGGCTCTGAGCCCGTCTTTTATTGCCTCAAGCACATATCTTTCTGCGAGGAACTTGCTTTTTACATAATCGTTGTCTATCGTCTGCCCGAAGTAGAAGCTGCGCTCATCAAGGCTTCGGTCATTCAATGGGCAGCCGTTTACTCTGTCGCCAGCTACGCTGCCTGTTGACACCTGAACGAGCATACTGCCGTGCTTTTTGCAAAGCTCGATAAGATTT
>DFFV01000048.1 GCA_002371625.1 Ruminococcus sp. UBA3767 | reverse complement strand
CATTCCATCAGATTTGTCAAGGGGTTTTGCGAAAAAATTTGAAAAAAAGAACAGACTCTCGTCTGCTCCGGTTTTTTTCAGCTTAAATTTGAAAGCACAGCATTGGTGACCTGCGAAAAAAGCGCCGTATTTTCAGCCATTTTGCCGCACAGATAATCCGCCTGCGTTTCATCGGGAGCGTTTACCTCAAGCTCCATAACGAGCTTTTCGCCGGCAGTGCACCTGCACACCGCACGCACCTCGCCCTGCGATTCCGCCGTGCAGACGTTTTCCGCCTTGCCGCAGCTGCGCACATATCTTTGCACCGCTTCACCCAGCGTTATTTCAAGCGGAGTGCCTGTCAAAGTTGCTTCCTCGTCCGTACAGCTGCCCAGCACCAGATCAAGCACCTTGCAGTACAGTTTCACAGGATCGGCATTCATCATCGAGCGCTCATGCTCGGCAAGCTCCTTTTCATCGTTCCACAGCTTTATCCGCATAAGCGTTCTGCCGTTGTCAAAGCACTCGCACACAGCCGCCGTTCTTTCGCCGTTTTCCTCAAGATACACCCTTGTATCTCCGCTGCTTTTTTTATCACGCTTATATCTTTCGCCCGACATCAAAGCCTTATCCCTTAGGCTTTTGGGGACAAGTTTTTCAAGCTCTGCAACAAGCCCTCTTCCCTTTTCGGAAAGCGCAGCAAAGCCGTTTTCGTCCACAACGACTATCCCGTCCTGCGCCAGCTCGTCATAAGCCCGAACGTATACAAAATAGTCTATAACATTTTCATTTACCGTAAGTATCTCTCCGAGCTCATCAGCAGTGTAACGGTCATCCGAGCGTGCAAGAAAATCGCCGATCAGTATTTTTGCGCCCGTAACATCGAACTCGGTATTAGCCTTGGGAGATATGTACTTTTCGGGGTTGTTTTCCAAGCCTGCTCACTCTCCCTCAGAAATTGGGATAATCAAGCATGTGGTTGAGTATCGCTATGTTCAGTGCAGCCTCCACCACTGCGACCGCCCTTGGAACTATACACGGATCATGTCTGCCCTTTATCTCAAGCGTTTCGTTCTTCATCGCCGAATAATCCACCGTCTCCTGCGGCTTTGAGATCGAAGGCGTAGGCTTTACAGCCACCCTCAGCGTTATCGGCATACCGCTTGAAATGCCGCCCAGGATGCCGCCGTGATTATTCGTCTTAGTTACAACAACGCCTCTGTCGTTTACATAGAACTCGTCATTATTCTGCGAGCCTGTCATTTTTGCACTTTCAAAGCCTGCTCCGAATTCCAGTCCCTTTACCGCAGGGATCCCGAACACAAGCTGAGCTATCGAGTTTTCAAGTCCGTCAAACATCGGTGAACCGATGCCCGCAGGAACATTTATAGCGATAGCCTCAATAATTCCGCCCACGCTGTCGCCCTGCGCCTTGGCATTTTCTATCTCCTTTATCATCTCGTTGCCCTGAACGTCGATAATAACGGGGAAATCCTTGTCCCAAAGCTCACGGATATCATCTTTTGATGTATTTATCGGGTCAAAGCTCTTATCCTGTATCCCGTGTATCTCGCTGATATGCGCACCAATATAGATCCCTCTCTTGCAAAGTATCTGCTGCGCAACTGCGCCTGCAAAGCAAAGCGGAGCAGTAAGTCTTCCCGAAAAATGTCCGCCGCCCCTGAGGTCGTTGAAGCCTCTGTATCTCAGCGCACCTGTATAATCAGCGTGGCCCGGTCTTGCCAGCTTTGAGATGTTTGAATAATCCTGCGAATGATGGTCGGTGTTAGCGATTATTGCGCACAGCGGAGTTCCCGTTGTTTTGCCGTTATAAAAACCCGACATTATCTGCGGTATATCAGCCTCGCTGCGTGCAGTGGTCAGCCCGTTCTTTTTCGGAGCTCTCCTTGCCATGAATTTATATATCCCGTCAAGGTCGAGTGTTTCGCCCGCAGGAACGTTATCCATGCACACTCCGATAGCTGCACCGTGACTTTCTCCAAATATCGAAAATGTAATTTTATTGTTCCAGGTCGATGACATTATTTTCTCCTCCACTGCCGGTGACGGCTTATTTATCAGTTTTCAACAGTCAGCTCTGCGCCAAGCGCCTTTAGAACATCAAAAAAATCAGGGTATGATTTTTCAACGCACTGCGCACCCACAAGCGTAACCGGACTCTTGCACCTTGTCGAAGCTATCGCCATAGCCATAGCTATCCTGTGGTCGTTAAAGCAATCGACTTTTGCGCCCTCAAGGTCTTTTGCACCCTCTATGACCAGAAAGTCCTGTCCTGCCGTGACATTTCCGCCCATCGCATTAAGACAGCACCTTACTGCCTCGAGCCTGTCGCTCTCCTTTATGCGCAGTCTGCCGACGTTATAAATGCGGCTCTTCCCCTCGCAAAAGCTCCCAAGCACCGCAAGTATCGGCACAAGGTCGGGTATATCCGAGCAATCCAGCTCAAAGGGTCTGAGTGCACCATTATTATTATACACTATTTTTTCGCATATTTCAACAATTTTTTTGTCGCCCTGATAAGATTTTTCATTCAGACCTTTTATTTTAACGCTGCTTCCCAGCGAATTTGCCACATAAAAAAACGCAGCCTGCGAATAATCCGCCTCTGTCGTCTGCTCAAAAGCGTGCAAAGCCGCACCCTTAACGGTATACCCGTTCTCATCGCACGTTATCTGCGCACCGCATTTTGAAAGGCAGTCTGCGGTTATGTCAACATAAGGCTTTGATTCCAGCGGAGTGGTCAGCGTTATCCTGCTTTCGCCCTTTAAAAGCGCCAGCGCAAACATCAGCCCCGTAACGAACTGCGAGGATATATCTCCCCTCAGCTTATATTCGCCGCACTCCAGCCTGCCCTTTACCGTAAAAGGCATCGTCCCCTCATAAACGAACTCTGCCCCGTGCTTTGGAAGCTCCTCAAGATACGGTGTTATCGGCCGCTGCGGCAGCTTGCCCTGCCCGAGAAAAGTCGTTTCCACTCCAAGCGCACACGCAACGGGTATAAGAAATCTCAGCGTCGAGCCTGATTCGCAGCAGTCGATAACTGCCTTTTCGGGCACTTTTTCAATGCCCCTTATCACCGCAGTATCGCCCTTTATATCTATCTGCGCACCCAGCGCCCTCATAGCGTTCACCGTTGCCGTTATATCCTTTGAAAAGCTGAGGTTCTTTACCACGCTCCTGCCCTCAGCCAGCGCCGCTGCGATCACCAGCCTGTGCGCCACGCTTTTTGACGGCGGAACGTTCACCTCACCCTTGAGTTTTTTAGGAAGAATAGTAACTACCATTGTTTTCTTTTCTCCATGTTTCTTGTTTCTTCTTTTCGTTGATAACTGCCCTGATAACGAGCACACTCACTATCCCCATCAGCACGGCGAGCACGATAAGGACTATTCTTGCAGCCGTGTAGTATTCCAGATCACCGTCGAGATAATAATTACTGTGATCGCCCGGCTCATAGTGTATCTTTATCCTGTCCCCTTCATCGTGATCCGAGCCTGTGCTTTTAACAACATCAAGGCTGAAATCACTGCCCTCATCGACCTCTATCGTCAGCAGGGTCTTGATATAGTGGTTGCCGCCTGTTACGACCTCCTTGTCCGTCACCACGGCATTTGCCGTTTGGGTACATTCAGTTTTCAGTTCACTTCCGACATCGAAACACAGCAAAAATACCAGGAAAGCCTCAAAGACCAGCATTATCCACATACAGATACGCTTGGCTTTGAGCCTGCTTTTCATTTCGTCTTTTTCTTTTTTGATGCGTTCTTTAAGTCGTTTGTTATACTTTGATTTTGACATTTTAATTACTTCTCTGTGTTTTTCAGTTTTTTAACATCTTTTTTCACGATCCTGACAAGAATTACGCACACTATCGCCCACAGCGCCGCAATTACAATTATGACCTTCTGCGTGGTGAATGCAGTTTCTATATCTCCCTCAATGTAGTAATCATCGGGATCGTCAGGATCATAAAACACCTTCAGCTCCTGCCCACGCTCATATTTAGCGGTCGGTACCGTTATAATACTCTGCTTGAACACGCCGTCAGTTTTCACCTGTATCACTGCGGTAGTCTTTGTTTTTACTCCATGCTTGGTGCGAACTAAATGATGCTGATTAACTATCCTCGTACTCTCTTCCAGCACCACTGCATCAAGCGGCTGTGTACATTCCTTTTCCTTACGGCGGGCACTATGCCCCACAAGCCACACCACAAGTACAAGCGCAATCTCAAAAACGATCACCAGCACCATACAGAAATACTTTGCTTTAAGCCCTTTCCTTATCTTTTCCGTATCTCTTTCAGCTGTGTTTATCATACCGCTTTACATCTCACTAAGTATTTCCGCAATTTCCTCACGGCTGACCTGCCTGCCGTATTCGTTTTCGCCAAAGCACACCATCTGTCCTATCTGCTTCTGGAAAACGAACCTCAGCTTTCCGTCACGCACCTTTTTATCGGTGTACAGCTTGTCCAGCAGCTTTTCCCTGTCGATGTAACCGGGTATCTTCGTCGGCAGCTTCGCCCTTTGGCAAAGTCTTTCCACTCTTTCAACGTTCTCTTTTGAAATGAACCCGAGCCTTTCTCCGAGCCTTGCCTGCGCACAAAGTCCTATCGCAACGGCTTGACCGTGCAGCAGCTTATAATCGGAAACAGTTTCGATCGCCCTGCCGACCGTGTGCCCTAAGTTGAGCACCTCTCTCAGTCCGCTTTCACGCTCATCGAGCATAACCACCTTATACTTGACCTCGCAGTTGTGCTGCGAGATATATTCGCAGACCTCACGGTCACAGTCAAACACCTTTTCAATGTTCTTTTCAAGGTATTCAAAAAGCTGTTCATCACCAAGGCAGCCGTGCTTTATCGTTTCGGCAAGCCCGCTTGAGATCTGCTCGTCCGGGAGTGTTTCCCATGTAGAAATATCTATGTATACCTTCTTTGGCTGGTTGAACATACCGATAAGATTTGTTGCAAGCGGCGTATCAACGGCAGTTTTTCCGCCTACCGAGGCATCAGCCGCCGCAAGCAGCGTAGTGGCATAGTTCACAAAAGGCACGCCCCTGCCGAAAGTTCCTGCGGTAAATCCCGCAAGATCGGTCACAACTCCGCCGCCCAGCGCAATAACTGCGCAGTCACGCCGAAAGCCCTTTTCCAGCATCGAGTCCTCAAGGAACTCCTTCATTTGCCTTGTTTTTGACTTTTCACCGCTGGGAATAACAAACAGCTCCGCCTTAAAGCCGGCCTCTGCGAGCTTTTCAAGCATTTGCGCCGCATACAGCTTTTCAACCGTGTCGTCCGTTATAACTGCAAGCCTTTTTCTGCTGCCGACAAGTCCTGCTTTCAGGTCCTCAGCGAGCCTGCTGTAAAGTCCGTAACCTATCTCGATATCATAAGAATCGTCCACGACTCTTTTCAGTTTAACATTAAAGTTCATAGCAGCCTCCCATCAGCCGTATTTCCGTTTTATATTATAGCAACTTTACTCAGCCTTGTCAATAAACGCCCGTAATTACTGAGCATCATCGACAGGCTTCCCTACGAACCGTGCCATTGCGCTTATCTTCTCCATCACCTTTGCGAAGGTTTCGGGAGTCAGCTGCTGCGCACCGTCGCTCAGTGCCTTTTTCGGCTCACAGTGCACCTCTATCTCCAGCGCATCGCACCCTGCTGCGATAGCCGAAAGCGACATCGGCTCAACGAGCTTGGCAATGCCTGTTGCATGGCTGGGATCGATAACAACGGGCAGGTGTGACTTGTGCTTGAGCAGCGGCACAGCCGAAATATCCAGCGTGTTCCTCGTCATCGGCTCAAATGTCCTTATGCCACGCTCGCAAAGTATCACCTTTGAGTTGCCCTCGCTCATTATGTATTCCGCACTCATCAAAAGCTCCTCCAGCGTGCTTGAAAGTCCCCTTTTGAGAAGTATCGGCTTGTCGCAGCGTCCAAGCTCCTTGAGCAGCTCGAAGTTCTGCATATTTCTCGCACCGACCTGGATTATATCAACATCGTCAAACATATCAAGATGCGCTGCCGACATTATCTCCGTAACGATAGGCAATCCCGTTTCCTCTCTCGCCTTTAAAAGCAGGTCAATGCCCTCTCTGCGCAGCCCCTGGAAAGAGTACGGCGAGGTCCTCGGCTTGAAAGCGCCTCCCCTGAGCATCGTTGCACCGGCCTTTTTGCAGGCTATCGCCGTCTGTATTATCTGCTCCTCGCTCTCCACCGAGCAGGGACCTGCGATGACCTGGAGCTTGTTTCCGCCAAAAACTCTGCCCCTTACATTTATCACCGTGTCATCCGGGTGGAACTTTCTGTTAGCGTTCTTGTAAGGTTCCTGAACACGCTGTACGCTCTCAACGCAGTCGTTAGCCATTATAGTTTCGGTGTCCATGTGCAGCGTGTCGCCTATAAGTCCGATTATCGTGGAATGAACGCCCTCCACAAGGTTCGTCTTTACCTTGCATCTGTCCTCCAGCCAGCTGATAAGCTCGCCTACCTGCTCCTTTGTTGCCCCGTTTTTCAGTACGATTATCATTTTCTTTTCCTCCTGTTAAAGAATTATAAAACAAAAAACCGCAGTAATGCAATGTGCAAAACTGCGGTCATCTTAACGAAATATATGCAAAGCAGTCTAACTGCAAGCCTTCGTCCCAACGCCTTTTCGCACACCACAAACGGACCTTGTCCAGTTAAAGACAAAGCCAAAAAAGAAGTATGTAAAGACTGTTGTAACTATTGCAGCAAACATCTCTTCGTATCCTTTCATCAAAAATATGCTTATATTATATTCCGATCATTAACATTTGTCAAGTTAACATTTTGTGAACAAGCTCACACCTTGTATTGCTCAACAAGGTGATACACCTTAACGTCCACCAGTGCATCACATTCAATGCCGCTCTCGGTGTAGCTTTCCTCAAAAACTCTGCCGTCCCTGCGTATCGTGTTCAAAAGCCCTGCCTTGTCAAACGGCAGCAGCAGGCGGCACCTCGTGCACGACTGCGGCAAAGCATTCTGCACCGCCGCAAGCAGCTCATCAATGCCCGTGCCGTTCTTTGCCGACATCTTCACAGTGTTCTCGTTATGCGAAATATCAAGGCTGTCGATGTACGGCACCTTGTCGCACTTGTTCAGCACCGTAACAACGGGTATCCCGTCGCAGCCAAGCTCGTGCAGCAGCTCGTTTGTCACCCTCACCTGCTCAGCGCAGTCATCAGCCGAAGCATCACAAACGTGTATCAGCACATCAGCGTTCGCCGCTTCCTCAAGAGTTGATTTGAAAGCCTCTACCAGCCTGTGCGGCAGTCTTCTTATCAAGCCTACCGTGTCAACGAGCGTCACGCTTCTCCCGTCGGGAAGCTCTATCGCCCTTGAAGTCGTTTCCAGCGTGGCAAACAGCTTGTTTTCCGCAAGAACGCCTGCCTTTGTAAGCGTGTTGAGCAGCGTGGATTTTCCAACGTTCGTGTATCCCACTATCGCCGCCACCAGCACATTGTCCTTTTTGCGCCTTTTCCTCAGCATATCTCTGTGCTTTGCAACTTCTTCAAGCTCGGCAGTCAGCTTTTCTATGCGGCTGCGTATGTGTCTTTTGTCCGTTTCCAGCTTGCTTTCGCCCGGCCCTCTCGTGCCTATACCTCCGCCCAGCCTTGAAAGATCGGCTCCCATTCCCGTGAGCCTTGGCAGACGGTATTTGTTCTGTGCGATCTCAACCTGCAAGCGTCCCTCTTTTGTCGTTGCACGCTGAGCGAAAATATCCAGTATCAGCATCGTCCTGTCGATAGTAAACACGCCGCACACCTTTTCAATATTCCTGATCTGCGTAGCCGTCAGTTCGCAGTCAAAAACTATCCTGTCCACCTCAAACTGCCTGCAAAGCTCGGCTATCTCCTCAAGCCTGCCCGCACCGATGCAGCTTGCGCTGTCGTAAGCAGGGCGTTTTTGCACCACTCTTGCTACCACCTCGCCGCCTGCGGTCTCAACAAGCTCCTCAAGCTCGTCCAGTGAAAGCTCTATATCGTAATCCCCAAGGTCAGCCGCCGCCAGCAGCACCTTGTCGGGAAGCATAAGATTTTCGGTCATTTCCGCCATAAATTTCTCCTCATTTTTCTGTATAATATTAAAAAGGTTTGGGTGTCATGGGCAGAGCCCTGCCGCCGACCGCAGTGATTTCCTCTTTCATTTATACCACGCACAAGCTGTTATGTCAACATTTTTTCAATGCGATGAATAATTGGCAAAGACCTGCCCAAAATAATGCCAAAGGACTTATGCACCGATAGCATAGGCTTTTTCTGCAAAGCAGAACAAAAACGTATCGGGGAAAGGTATAGTGCACAATGAAATCATTCAGCTTAAAGAACACAAAGCTGGGCAAAACGCTCGGCAAAAAGGGACTTTACATCTCCCTCGGCGCCTGCCTGCTCGCACTTGCAGGCGCAGGCGTTGCAGCATACAACAAAACTATGGACAGCATCAACGAAACTCTTTCTATCGCAGATTCTGCCATAACCGCCGCACCGGCTGAGAACAAGGTCACCGATGTTCCCAAGACCACCGCCAAGACCGAGTCATCTTCATCTGCCAAGGATAAGACCGGCTCGTCAGCAAAAGACTCCAAAAGCGACCTTGATATCAAAACTCAGCCCGATATCATGCCCGTGAAAGGGGATATAATCACCCCGTTCTCAAACGGCGAGCTTGTAAAAAGCGAAACGCTCGGCGTGTGGAAAACTCACGACGGTGTTGACATCAAAGCCGATGCAGGCACTGCCGTAAAAGCCATGAACAAAGGCGTCGTCATCAAGGTGTGGAACGATGCGCTGTGGGGCAGCTGCGTAAAGATAGACCACGGCAGCGGAGTTATCGGCCACTATTACGGGCTTGCCGCAAACGCTCAGGTCAGCGAGGGCGACCGTGTAAATTCGGGCGATACTATCGGCTCGGTCGGTGATACTGCCCAGATAGAAGTTTCACTGCCCTCGCACCTCCACTTCGCCCTTGAACGCAACCAGCGCTGGATAGATCCCATAGAATTCATCAGTCCTTCCACCAAATAGGTTTCTCATAATGATCCCCCTACCCCAAAAAAACTCCGCAGAGCGTTCAGCCTTGCGGAGTTTTGTTCATCAGTTAGGTTTTGTTGCTGCACCGTCAGCAGCCTTTTCAATGTTGTAAACAAATACAGGTGTGTTAATAGGTACATTTTCGTAAACATACTTTGCACCCTCCAGCGACATATTTATGCAGCCGTGCGAGCCTCCACCGGAAGTCTTGTACTTGTTTCCGCCGAATACGCCGTACTGCCACGATGCATCGTGGAAGCCTGCGCCGTAAAGCGAAAAGTTTGTCCAGTAGGATACCTTAACGTCCCAGCCTGCGCCCTTGAGTCTTGATGGGCTCTGCTTGGACCATACCTTGAATACGCCCTCACGGGTGTATCTGTTCTTATCGTACAGATAGCCCGAAACTATGTCAAATTCCTTTGCGATCTTGCCGTCCTTGTAAAACCACATGTGCTGAGCCGCAATATCTATCTCGACATAGGTGTTGCCGTAATCCTTGTCCTTGGTCCATACTGCCTCATTACATTCATAGATATACTTGTTGTAAGGGTTCTGATAGTATACAGGCTTTGTCGAAGTGCTCGTGCCCTGTGTGATAAGTCCTGCGATAAGCTCGGTAGTCTTCTGCTGATCTATCCACCAGCCGTAGCAGCCCGTGTCATTCTCGTTCTTGCTGCCCCCCTTTATGGTTATAACGCCCTTCTTGGTGGTCTTGAACTGCCTGTCCTTGCAATAGGTATCATACTTCTCAGCAAGCGTTTCAACATAAGCCTCGACCTTTTTGTTGTCAACAACGATGCCGTTTTTATCCTTGCTGTCAAAGTTTACCCAGTCTGCTATCATAGCGCCCGTGATAGTTTCCTTGCTGTGAATGAAATCCAGGGTGATATTGATCTTATCAAGCTGGTTGAGCCTGTCGCACTGCTCCTTGAGCGAATCGGAAGTGATCTTTGCCGTTTCGTAGCAGTCAACGCCTGCAACATCAATAACATAAGTACCCTTGTCAAGATTCTGCTCAACGTAGTCATAAAGGTTCTTTATCTTATCCAGGTTGATCTTATCGCCCGGCTTTTCCTTTATTATAACGTAGCCCGAGCCGTCACTGCTCTTTTGTATAGTAGCATTTTCAGGAGCTTTTCCTGTTGAAGCCGAGGTCATCGTCTTTTTAAGAACAGCCTCCAGCTTTGTCTTGTCGTATTCAAACTTTTCGGTAAGCTCAAACTGCGTGTTTTTGAACTTTGAGCCTATCCAGTTATAATGGTTCTGCGAGTTATAGAATTTTTCTATCTCGTACTCTGTCTTATCCTCATAACCGATATCCTTCAGCGGAAGCGAGATCTGGTTGCCGTCAAGGCGGACTATCGTGATGCTGTCCTTCAGCGCAGACTGCTCCTTGACCATATTATAAGCCTCTTCCTTGCTCTTTCCGCTTACATTGAGGTTGTTGATGAACGTATTGTCAAGGAACACGCCCTTGTACTTGTTCACACCAACTATGTATCCGATAGCACAAAACAGCACTATCGCACCAAGTATCGAAAGCAGAGCTATCAGCGGTGCCTTTGATTTTTTCTTTTTCTTTACGGGCTTTCTCTTCCTGTCAGAGCTTCTCGCCTGAGTGTTCGGGCGTCTTGTTCCGCCCGGACGTTCCTGGGAAGGTCTTCTTGCACCGTTTCTGTTACGGCTCTGAGCGCCGTTTCTTCTCTGTGCCATATCGTTTTCTTCTCCGTTTGCACGGCGCACAGCACTGCTGCTTGTCCTATCCATTCCGTTCACAGCCTGTGTGACCTTTTTCAGTGCATCGTCCACCTGCCTGTCGCCGTTATCCTCTATCACCTCATCTTCAAAGGAGATAGAAGACATTCTCTGAGCGATCAGCTTTGCCTTTTCTTCCTTAGTTGCCGCAGCTGACTTAACGGTATTCTCTTCTTTTTCTGCAGCCACAGCTTCATTTTTGTTCTCGTCCATTTTTTATTGACCTCACACAACATTACAATTATTTACATCTCGTCCATTTTAGTTAAGTAAGATAATTATACTCCAATTCTACGTCAAATGCAAGCACTTAGCGTAATATCGCATATTTTTTCCCTACTGCACAAAAAAGAGTACAGTTTCTGTTGTATTTGTTGTTAATAATGCCATAGCTTGACGGGGGCTTTTGATTGTGTTATAATCTTATTGCTCAGCTGTCTTTAGGTAAGGGCAGCTAAAAAAACAGAAACGGGGAAAAACAATGACCGACAAAGAGCTGGCTTCGACACTCTCGACAGCAGCGCTGATAGCGCTGATAATAGCGGTGGTTTTTTATATCATCTCCATCGCTGCGATCATCAAGCGTCTCAGCGCACACAAGACCAAGACCTCGGGTGCAGGTGTGACCTGCGTTATCCTTGCAACTATTTTTGCCATCAGCGCCATCCTGCTTTATGCGGGCTTCTCACTGTGGATGCTCATAGCCGTCGTGGTCGTGGACAGTGTGCTTATAATGCTGCTGACCGAATAGCTTCATCAATATCAAGGCAATATCAAAGGGCTGCCGCACTTTTATGTGCGCCAGCCCTTATTCTTTTACAGAACAACCTTACCGTTCTTGATATATCCGTGCCAGCCCGTCTTAGTCTTTTTGCCGTCGGTATAGGTATAGCTGCTCTCAACATCCTTGTAAAGCTCGCAAAGATACATCCAGTCGCCGTCCTCACCGTAGTTTCCGGCTTCCATAACATAAGTCTGACCGTTTATCTTGACCTCGCACCAGAAGTGCTGCCATTTGCTTGTGATAACTCCGTCACCGTTCACCTGTCCACGATAGCCCATTACAAGATGAGCGTCATAGCCAAGGTAAAGCATCATCGAGGCGAGTGCGCCGTTATAGCAGTTGCACTGACCTATCTTGTGGTTGAAGATGCAGTTTACATAGCTGAAGGTGCCATTGTTAGCCATTGCCGTAAGTATAGCCCAGCCGCCGTCAGCAACAGTGCCGTACCATACGTTCTTGTTTATCCAGTTGAGCGTATAGGCTACCTTGTCAGCCTTGGTCATCGAGTTGGTAAAGTGCTCTCTTGCGAACTTTTCAAGTGTAGCAAGATCGCCTGTTTTCAGGTATCTCATATCGTAGTAGCTGTTAGTGCTTGTTGCGCCCTGAGCGTTCTCTGTCCTGAATGAATACTTAGGCGTATTGTTCTTTTCCGAATTCAGCCTTGCGGTATTGACCTCATTCATTATGTACTTATACTCGGGCATCTTGCGCTTGAGCTCAGCCTTTGCCGTATCAAGATACTTCTGTCCGTTTATGGTGTAGTTGTACTTTATAGTATACTGATATGAAGCATCAGCAGTGATACCCGTGTCAACGTAGGTCGTCCGGAAAGGATCGGTTATCTCGGTGATAGCCTTGCCGTCCCTGAGTATCTGATAGGAAGTAACGTACTGGTTTCTTCCCCAAGCGAGAGTTGCGCTCTTTCCGCCGTCATTTACCCTCAGCGAAGCGTCCTCTATCATCAGGACCGACTGTGCGGCAGTGTTTGCCACAGCGCCCTCGCCGCCGACAATGTGAAGTGTTTCCTTGCCGCCGATCTTGATGTTCTCATAATTTCTGAGATACTCGGTCTGCTTGTCGTTTACCGTCCGGTCAGCCAGCATCAGCGGTGCAGAATCCTTTGCTGCAAGCACAGCGCCTGCCAGCGCATCCGGGAATCCGCTTCCTGTGCACAGATAAACGTCCTTTGATTTGTAAATCGTTCTGAACGCAGTATTTATATAAGCATTCGTGTCATATCTGTTAGCTCCGCCGTATCTGCCCGATTCGTTGAAATAAGGCTTTAATTCCTCAAATATCTTATCATCGATAGCTCCGCTGCCGCCTATGATATAAGCAAAGCCGAGCTTTTTCTTGAAGCTCTTGAGATAATTCTTGACGCTGTCGCTCAGCTTACCCGATTTATCGACATAGAATATCGGAGAATCCTTTATAGCCGCAACAGCACTTACCGAAAGTGCGTCCGGATAATCACTCGCACTAACGAAAAATGCAGTAAGTGAAGCCGACTTGCGTGTCTGATCCATAATAGTGGAAACCTTGACTGAGGTCTCATATCTGTCCTCGCCCGCTACCCTGACAACGGTCACATCGTTTTGCTGGAGCTTTACCCTGACAGCTTCGCTTATAACGCCCTTACCGCCGATAACAAAAGCGGTCTTGGCGCCAAGCCTTTTTATCTCCTTCTCGGTCTCCGCAGGAAGCAGCTTGTCCTCAGACAGCAGCAGCGGTGCATTCAGCGACTTAGCCAGCGGATTTCCGCAAAGCGCATCGGCATAATCCGTTCCGCTTGCAATGACCACGCTTGCAGAACCTTTCGGGAAAGCCTGCTGTGAAACCATCGCCGCAGTTTCATACCTGTTGCTTCCGCTGAGCCTGTCCATAGGCAGAGTTTTCTCAACATAGCTTGGCAATGCCTGTGCAACTACCGAAACATCCTGCGCAGGTGCAAGAGCCTGATAGCCGAGCATACTGCCCGCCGCTATCACGACTGCACATACGGTCGATACTATTCTTTTTATCATTCTTTTCCATCTCCAAAATTATTTTTTCTATCTCTAATTTTTACACAACTTGTATTGTCATTATAGCACGTCAAAACACACCTGTCAATACTTTTTCGACATTTTGACCCTTTATTATCAACATTTCCAATATATTTTCATTAAAAGTGGGTAAAAAAACTCCCCGAAAGTGTAAACTCTCGGAGAGTCTGAAAATTTATGTCAGCCTGTGATCTTAGCTCTGCACTCGTCATAAAGAGCAGCTGTTTTTGCAACTATCTCCTCGGGCAGCTTCGGAGCAGGCTCAACGCCCTTGAGGTCGTTAGCTATCAGCCAGTCACGAACGAACTGCTTGTCGTATGACTTTGGTGATTCGCCGACCTTATACTCAGCCGCATTCCAGAATCTGCTTGAATCGGGAGTGAACATCTCATCAGCCAGAACTATCTCGCCGTTCTCGTCCAGACCGAACTCAAACTTTGTATCAGCGATTATAATGCCCTTTGTCAGCGCATAATCGTAGCACTTTTTATAAAGAGCGATAGAAATGTCGAATATCTTCTGAGCAAGCTCATTTCCTACACCCTGCGCCATCTCCTCACGGGTGATGTTTATGTCGTGTCCCTCGCTGCTCTTTGTCGAAGGCGTAACGATAGGTTCTTCGAGCTTTTCAGCCAGCTGGTGCTCTCCCTTGAACTCAGCGCCGCAGAACTTTTCTCCTGCCTTGTAAGCGGTCCACATACTTCCGAAAAGATAACCTCTTACGATCACCTCATAAGGCAGCATCTTCAGCTTCTTTACCTTGATGGTCCTGTCCTTGTAGTATGCATCAGCAAACTCCGCAGGCATATCCTCCTGCTTTGTGGAAACGATGTGATTTTTAACGATGTCCTTTGTGTAATCGAACCAGAAGTTAGCTATCTGAGTAAGATTAACACCCTTGTTTGGTATTTCGCTGTCCAGAATAACGTCAAAAGCCGAGATCCTGTCGGTCGTAACGATGATAAGCTCGTCCTTTCCTGTGTCGTAGACCTCACGAACCTTGCCCGAAATGATTTTCTCCATGATCAAGTACCTCCGAATATTATTTTTATTGCACCATTTAAGATTATAACATCACACAGCGCAAATTTCAATATGCGTTTTGACAAAAATATCACCCTCCTGCGCAGGTTTATATAGCTATCTTTGTGTACTTGCCATAAATTCCGAAGAAATCCTCCGCAAAAGCAAACAGCCCGCCAAAAAGGCGGACTGTTCGTGCAAAGAGATCATCTGAGGCTTATTATATGCTTATATTATATAATCGTATTCAACCTTGTTGCCCATGATATCGGCAAGAGTTATTCCCGAAAAATATTCCTTGATGAGCTTGTAATATCCCTGCCATACGGAAAGAGTTTTACAGTAGCCCGAGCGTGAGCACTGTTCGCTGTGCTCTTTAAGGCACTCAACAGGCGCAAGGTCGCCCTCGGAAAGCAGAAGTATCTCCCAGATAGTATACTGCTCAGGCTCTCTTGTCAGCTTATAGCCGCCGCCCTTGCCGTGAAGACTGTCGATCAGCTTGCCCTCTTTAAGCGCAGGCAGCAGCCTTTCGATATATTTAAGTGAAATGCCCTGGCGTTTTGCAACGTCTTTCATGGGGATATAGCTTCCGTTGCGGTGCTCTGCGAGGTCAAGCATTATGCGCAGTGAATAGCGCCCTTTTGTAGAGATCATAGCTGTACTCCTTTTCTGTATTATCTATTATCGGATAATCGTTTACTCTAAAACCAACTTGGTAGGTTGGTATTAGTGTAACACATAATAAGCCATTTGTCAAGGACAACAGTTGATTTTTCGGGAACAGTGTGCTATAATAGATTTGGGTTAGTTAAAGCTAACACCACTTGAAAAAAATAAAGGGGGAAAATATATGTGGATAAAAGTCGCTCATGGCATACTGATACCCTTTCTCGGCACGAGCCTGGGCGCTGCCTGCGTGTTTTTCATGCGTGGCAAAATGAGCGAAAGGCTCAGCAAAGCGCTCACAGGGTTTGCCTCGGGGATAATGGTGTCCGCTTCGTTTTTCAGCCTTATCGCCCCTGCCCTTGAGCAGTCCTCCGATAAGGGAAAGCTCGCATTTGTGCCTGCAACGATAGGCTTTCTTGTCGGGATGCTCTTTCTGCTCGTCCTTGATGTCATCATTCCGCATATCCACATGGATAACAGCGAGGAGGGCTTGAAAAGCGGCCTTAAACGCACGACCAAGCTCGTGCTCGCAGTAACGCTGCATAATCTGCCCGAGGGCATGGCTGTCGGCATCGTTTACGCAGGCTGGGTTTACGGCGATGACAGCATAAGCATGACAAGCGCTCTCGCCCTTGCAATAGGTATCGCCCTGCAGAATTTCCCCGAGGGTGCGATAGTTTCAATGCCCCTTTGCGCCGAGGGTATGTCAAAACCAAAAACCTTCCTGCTCGGTGTGCTTTCTGGTGTCGTTGAACCCGTAGGTGCGCTGCTGACTATCCTTGCCGCAGGCTTTTTCCTGCCGATACTGCCCTACCTGCTCTGCTTTGCCGCAGGCGCAATGTTCTACGTCGTTGTCGAGGAGCTTATCCCCGAGATGAAGGAGGGCAAGCATTCAAATGTCGGCACGGTGATGTTCGCCGTGGGATTTGCTCTTATGATGGCTCTTGATGTCGGGCTTGGCTGATGACGCTGCAATGCAGGCGCAGCTTAAAAAACTATTGACTTTTGCACTTTGCAGGGATATAATAGTAGTGCTCGCAGTTTTGCGAAAGAAAGGACTAAAAAATCTATGATGTGGGTGTTCATCTATGCCGCACTTGCGGTGTGCGTGGTATTTTTCTCTATCAAGCTCGCCAACTATGTTGACCTTATCGACAAAAAGACCGACCTTTCGGGTGCGTTCATCGGCGGCGTTATCCTTGCCGCAGTTACAAGCCTGCCCGAGCTTTTCACCTCTATCTCGGCGGTGCTTTTCGTAAAGCAGCCCGATCTTGTAATGGGCAACATCTTAGGCAGCAACCTTTTTAATATGTGTATCTTCGGCGGTGCAGCACTTATCGCTGCAAAAAGCCTGTGTAAGTCAACTATCGGCAGCAGCCACTTCAAAACTACTGTTATAACGTTCATAATGTTCGCTATAATGATGCTGCCCGTTGTTTTCAAAAAGGACTACACGGTAGTCGGCATAAGCGTTTACTCGATAATACTGCTGGTGCTCTACGCTTGCTCTATCAAATTCATGGCAGGTGACAGCGCCGAGAGCGAGGGCGAGGATACAAGCGACCTCACACTTAAACAAATTATCATCAGATTTGTCATAATGGCAGTTCTGCTGGTAACGGCATCTATCTTCATCACCATCGCAGCAGATCACCTCTCGGAAGAGTTCAATCTCGGCAAGACCGTCGGCGGTGCGCTGTTCCTGGGTGTTGCGACCTCGCTGCCCGAGCTTACCTCGTCTATCGCACTTATCCGCAAGGGCAACTTCAACGCCTGCGCAGGAAACGTTATGGGCAGCGGCGTGTTCAATTTCTGCATAATCTCCGTAGCCGATATTCTTTACAGAGGCGGTTCGGTGTACATCTCAAACGACAAGTCAAGCTCGTATCTTAACATTTTCGGACTTGTTGCAACAACTGCCGTGGGAGCGATACTGCTGATGAAAATGCGTAAAAAAGATACCGAAAATGCAGGACTCAAATTGTTCTACCGCATCGGCGGACTTGCGATCCTCGCCTGCTACGGAGCATTTTTGTTCCTGTCAAATGCAAAATGATAAAACAATACCCAAGAACGTTGGTGTACGCTCTTGGGTATTTTTAATACTGTTTGTATTGTTGTGGGTAAGTCCTCTTGAAAAGAGTTTTCCCCAATAGTACTAACATTATTTAAAATATCTGTCCAGCAAGCCCTTGAAAGCGCAGCCGTGTCTTGCCTCGTCCTTAGCCATCTCGTGAACTGTGTCATGGATAGCGTCGTAGCCAAGCTCCTTAGCCTTCTTTGCAATTTTCATCTTGCCCTCGCAGGCGCCGTTTTCAGCCATATATCTCAGCTCAAGGTTCTTCTTTGTCGAAGGTGTAACTACCTCGCCAAGCAGCTCAGCGAACTTAGCAGCGTGCTCAGCCTCCTCAAAAGCAGCCTTCTCGTAATACATACCTACCTCAGGGTAGCCCTCTCTGTAAGCAACTCTTGCCATAGCAAGATACATACCTACCTCGCTGCACTCACCGTTGAAGTTATCACGCAGGCCCTGAACGATCTCCTCGTCAAGACCCTGTGCAGAGCCGAGCTTGTGCTCGTCAGCCCACATTATCTTCTCTTCCTCTACCTTGTTGAACTTTGAACCCGGAACGCCGCACTGTGGGCACTTCTCGGGCGGCTGCTCGCCCTCATAGATGTAACCGCATACCGAACATACGAATTTTGACATAATTATTTACCTCCCATAGCTGTTTGTGTGAAAAAAACTGTTCTTTTTGCACAAATTCATTATACCTGAAATCTACGTTTTTGTCAACAGTGTTTGAACAGATATTGCGTACGATTATTTATGAAAATACTATACTAAATTTGTACACTTTTCACAACAGCGGTTGAAATACACAGGAAGATGTGTTATACTGAAAATATCATTTAAAAACGAGGGGCGCAAAAGGAGCGATAGTGTGAAACAGTTCAATAACGAAAAAGCACGCCTTGCAGGCGAGTATTTCATGCAGGGCTATAACTGCTCGCAGGCAGTAGTTGCCGCCTGGGCGGAAGATGTGGGACTTGATATGCAGACAGCCATGCGCATCTCCTGCGGCTTCGGCGGCGGTATAGGAAGACTGCGTGAAGTTTGCGGAACAGTCAGCGGAGCAGTAATGATACTTAACTGGAAATACGGCTACACCGACGGGAGCGACCGGCAGGCAAAGGGCGAAATGTATAAGCTGATACAGGCTTTTGCCGCACGCTTCAAAGAAGAAAACGGCTTTGACAGCATCGTATGCAAGGAGCTTCTGGGCTTGAAAGGCGCAAGCGAGCCTACACCCGCCGCAAGAACGGACGAGTATTACAAAAAGCGTCCCTGCAAAGAGCTTATCGAGCTTTCCGCAGGGCTTCTGGGAGAATTCATCGAGGTGCAGCAATGAAACGTATAATCGTAACAAGGCGCAAAAAACTTGCCTCTGCAGTCATGCCCTTCTGGGTAATACCCGGCTCAAAGCAGGCGTTTATGGCGCAGTTCGGGCTTTACGGCGACCTTTGTCAGTTCGATGCGCTCGGTCAGCCCGTTTCAAGGATAGACCCTCGTGTGCTTGATTCAAACGGCGCACGCATCAAAAACGGCGAGCAGATTGTGCTCGACCTCAGAGATGATATCTTCTCCGTCTTTGCTGCCACCTCAACAGGCAGCCTCTCCAATGAGGTCATCCTGCAGGGCGGTCAGTTCATCCAGGGCGTGGAGACATTTTATCTGAATATGACCGTCAAGGGCGGAATGAAAAGCGTGAGCTACCCCTGGTTTGAATAATCCGCTGCTTTTTCGGAAAAACTAATCCTGAGTTTTTTCGGGGAGGCTTTAAAATGGACCTTTATTCACTGGCACAGGGAAAATGGACACGGGGCATATTTCTCGCAGGAGGAAGCCTGCTTTTCGGAATGTCCTTAGGGCTTATCCTCAGTCCGAACAAACTTGCCGCAGGCGGTGTCGCAGGCATATCCGTCCTGCTGGACCACTTTTTCCCGCTTGGCGTGGGAACATTCACCCTGCTGCTCAACCTCCCCCTGCTTGCGCTGTATGCTAAAGCATTCGGCAAAAATGCCACGCTTTCAACGCTTGCTGCGATTTCCGTGTGTGCCCTTTCAGCCGACCGTTTTTCTTCCCTTGCACCGCCCGTCACCGATACCCTGCTCGCAGCAGTTTTCGGCTCGGCACTTATGGGGCTTGGCTGCGGCGCAGTTTTTCTTTCGGGAGCTACAACAGGCGGCACCGATATCATCACCAAGCTGATACTTCGCAAAAGGCCGCATCTTGCCACAGGCAAGGTCTTTCTCGCTGTTGACGGCACCGTCTGCCTTGCAGGCGGCATTGTGTTTAAAAGCCTCTCCACCGCACTCTATGCGCTGCTCGGGCTGTTTGTTTTCTCAAAAGTGCTTGACAGCGTGCTTTACGGTGCAAACAAAGCCAAGCTCGTGCTCATCGTCACCGCAAAAAGCAGCCGGCTGCTGCCTGAGCTTCTCTCCCGTGCCGATGTCGGCTGCACGGTCATCTCATCACGCACCGGCTACACGGGCACTGCGGCACAAACGCTTATGTGCGCCATGAAAAAAAGCCGCCTTCACACCGTGAGAAAGCTCGTTGCCCAAGCCGACAGCACCGCATTCATGCTTGTGCTTGACAGCAGCGAGATATACGGCAAAGGCTTTGAATTATTACAGCAAAAGAACAAGAGGTAAGCAATGATAGACATTAATTCACTCAAAGGCGTTATCTTCGACCTTGACGGTACTCTTATCGAATCGGGCGATGTATGGACGCAGATAGATATTGACTTTCTCGGCAAGCGTGGCTTTGCCGTGCCCGAAAACTACGGAAAAGCTGTTTCCGCAATGGATTTTCGCCAGGCAGCGATATATACAAAGCAGCTTTTCTCCCTGCCCGAAACTATTGAGGAGATAGCAGCCGAGTGGCGTGATATGGCTATTTGGCACTACACCAACGATATTCCCGAGGTCAGCGGCGCACAGCAGTTTGTAAAGCAGCTCCATTCCGCAGGCGTAAAGCTCGCCCTTGCCACCGCATCCTCGCAGGAGCTTTACACGCCTGTCTTAAAGCGCTGCGGAATGTATGAGTATTTCAGCGAATTCGTCACCACATCGCAGGTCGAAAGGGGCAAAGGCTTCCCCGATATATACCTGCTCGCCGCAAAACTGCTTGGCGAAAAGCCCGAAAACTGTGCCGTGTTTGAAGATATCCCCGAGGGCGTAGAGGCAGCAAAGCAGGGCGGTTTCAGGGTGTATGCACGCCTTGACCACAAGCGCAGAGCCGACCACGCAGCGCTCAGGCAGTCTGCCGACAGCTGCTTTGATACCTACATAGATATAATGTCCGATAAGATTCCCGAACACAACAAAACGGTGTGAAACAACTTCACACCGTTTATTTTTTATTCACCGTATCCTTGTTCAAAGACCGAACTTCTTTAAGACTTCACCGTAAAGCGACAGATTTATCGACGCAGCATCTAAAACACCAAACACATTTTTATCTGCTCCGTTCAATATCTCCTGCCGTTTTTCATCAAACTTTGCAAGTCCTGCCTGCTGCTCAGGCTTAACATTACTCAGATCTATATTATTTTCTTTCACATATTTGTTCAGCTCTTCGTTATAGTCCGCCATACTGCTGCACAGCCCCCTCAGCTTCTCATCGGGCAAAGGGTATCTGCCGCTGTGATCGCCTGCCACCCAATAGGTATCTCTCTGCTTATCATATTGAAGAAAGAATATCCAGCGATCACCTTTTTTCATCGGTGTCAGCCCGGTGAATGCAACAAGCTCACCGTCCGTTTCGGAAATGCCGTATCTCTGAGATATGTTTACGCTCTGCACCGCATCTCCCTTCAGCACCTTTTCAACTTTTATCGTGTTTTTTGAAACGCAGTCAACAAGTATCTCTTTACCGAATTCGATGCTTTGCTCATATTCAGGGTACTGTCTTGTGTTTTCGGCATATTCACCTATAACGATAAGATCCGATGCTTTTTCAAGCTCATCAAAGCTGCCGTAAGTTATCCTGCTGCCCTCGACCTTGACCTCGCTTTTCCACTGCTCAGGTGCATTTGTAGGATATTTTTTGTTTTTTCCGTCAGGCTCGGCTGCCGACACCTCGGATGAACTGTCAGCAAGGCTGCTGCTTTGCTGCTGTGAGCTTGTTTTTTCACTTGTACCTGAACTGCCTGTATCGGCGCAGCCTGCCATAACAAGTGCGCAGGCGATCACCGTTATCATCAGATGTCTTTTCATATCATGCACCCCACTTTTCTGTCAAATCATACTCCCGATCTTCGCAGCAGTCTGCTTTACAGCAAATATATCACACCCGCATCGTTTTGTCAAGTATTTTCATATTTATCAAATTATATGCAGAAATTATAATTTTTATCCGTGATTTACTGCTATTTGCAATCCGCAAAAAAGTCCGAAAGCACTTTTCAAGTGCCCTCGGACTTGTAATTCTTATCCACCGTCTATCAGCTTTTTCTTCTCACGCTTTTGCACATAAAGCAGATAGTCCGCCTTGTCGATTATCTCGGCAATGCTCTTGTATTCGCTCGCCTTGCACTCAAAAATACCCATCGACATAGCTATCCTGTAAGGTCTTTTCAGCCTCTCGTTGAGCTGGTCAAGCACCTCGTTGCACTTGTTCCTCACATACTCGGTCATGTTGTCGAATATCGAAGGCATCATTCCCACAAATTCATCTCCGCCTACTCTGCCCACGATACCTATATCCGAGATGACCTCACGCAGACAGTCAGCTACCGCCTTTATCGCAACATCTCCCTCGGAATGCCCGAAGTTGTCGTTTATCATTTTCAGACCGTCAAGGTCAACAAACACAACTATCAGCCTGTCGGTCATCTGCTCGAACTGCTTTGCAGCCTCGCTGTAAAAACCACGCCTGTTCAGCGTTCCTGTCAGCTGGTCAAGGCTGGACATATTATGCAGCGCAATATTTATCTTGTTGAGCTGTATCAGCGTATCGTTCTGCGTCCTGATAAGCTCCTGTATCTTCACCGCAGCGCTGAGCTGGTAGGTGAGGTATTCAAGGTAATGGAAATAATCAAGGTCCATCTCAAACAGCGCCAGTCCGTACTGCACATTCGTCGAATACAGCACCGTCATGACCATTGTCCAGCGCCTGTTCTCAGGAAGATATTCGTGCCTGAAAAGCTGCTGCGCATTGACCTGCTTCCTGTCCTGCGGGATAGTATAGACCTTTCTGTCTATGTTGTATGCCTCAAGGTTCCACGTCAGGTCAGGCGGCACATCTCTCCTGCTGTTGCACACTATCGGCTTTTCCAGAAGATAGAGATAACCTCTCCTTATGTTCAGCAGATGCAGCTGCCTCAGCATCGAGCCGCACGCACCCTCAACATCCTCCGTTGCAAACATCAGCATATCTCTGGTGATGATATTTGATCTGTGGCTTATGCTCAGGCTCCTCTCGTTTTCATAAGTCCTTCGCATCTCAATGCTGTATGCTACCATCTGATAAAGGTGCGTAAACACCGTGATTATGTCGTTGAGTCTGTCCGGATAATGATCCGCCAGCCACTTCATTCCCACATCTATGATCGTAAGGAACTTGTTTACATTGTACTCAAAAAATGCGTCGTTTCGCCTGAACACCCTGTCTATCAGCGACATCATCGCCTCGACCGTGCCTTTGCCGTCCCTGAACACCGCATCGCACATATCAAGGAAGCCGACACACGCCTTCATCGCCTTTGCATATTGTGCAGGCGAAACAAAATCCGTGTAAACTATCTTGAGTATCTCTACCGCACAGCTCTCGTTGTCAAGATCGAATATCCTGCTGTTATCGGGATATTCTTCCTTTCTGAAGCAGGATTCCCTGAGCATAAAGGTCGTGGCAAAGCGTTCGTGCTTTATAAACCGAGTGTTGCCGTTAAGGTAATCCACCGCCCTGCTCACAGCCGCAAAAGCCAGCTGCTGCGCATCAGCCTTTACCGAGGCAAGCGGCGGAGTAAGGTTCTGAGCTATCGGCATATCGTCAAAGCCCACCACAGCTATCTGTTCGCCTATCTTTATGTTGTGCCTTTCAAGCACCTCATAGACCGTTTTTGCGGTATCATCATTGCAGCAAACTATCGCATCCATATCAGGGTTGTCATTCAGCAGCTTTTCCACCTGCTCGTGACAGAACGATGACATATCATTGTATATCGTCAGCTTCTCGTCATATTCAAGCCCGTTTTCCTCAATAGCTTCCTTGTACGCCGCATTTCTCTCAATGCAGTCGTAGTTATAAGGCTCGCCCTTCATCAGACCTATGCGTTTTCTTCCCGTCTTGATAAGGTAGTTCACCGCCTCCTTAACGCCCGAGGTGTTGTCAAATATCAGGCTCTCAAAGCCGTCCACCTCAGCCGCTATCGACATAACAGGCGTATCACCGATGCTTCCCAGCAGCCTCTGCATATCCTCCTGTGTCATCGAATAGGCTATCTCACCGGTTGTCATGATAACATAATCAAGAGCCTTGTTGGATATATGCGTAAGCATCGTGTTGAACATATACTCGTATTTTTCATCAGCACTTTCGGGAGCAACATCACGCCCGATGTACTTCATCGGTATTATCACCAGATTAACGTCCAGCTCCTGCGCCGCCGCCATCGCACCCTTGGCGATATTCCAGCTGAACTGGTTAGAAAGATAAGCGACCACAAGTCCGACTGTAAAACGTTTGCCCAAACAACACACATCCTTTCCTGTAAAGCCTCCCCCAATGCAGAACAAGACTTCTTCGTGCAAATTCAATAGTATTATATCACAACTTGTATTATTTTGCAACACTTTTTGCATAAAACCGCAGCGCAGCCCTGCCAATTTGCAAAAAAATAACGGGAGACCTCACATCTCCCGTCATAAAACTTCGTATTTGCCTTACTGGTATATCCTTATCTTGCTCTTTATCTCAGCCGAGTGCGAAAGGATAGCCAGGTTATCGTCAATGTCCGCTTCCTTCATATTCGGCGTAATGAAAGCCAGCTCGTTATCGGGTCTGCCTGCACGCTCCAGATACATCACCTTGCCGAACATCTCCGATACAGCACCCTTCAGCTCCTGAGCGTTATCAGCCTGTATCCTTACATATACCGACGTGTTCGTCAGCTTGTAGTTCACCACGAAGCTCCTGTCGCCGTCGTCCTCCCAGTTAACTGCAAGAACGGTCTGAGGATGCTTGAGACAGTCTATTATATCTCCCACAACAGCCGAAGCGGTCGGCAGCTTGCCTGCGCCCTTTCCGTAGAACATTACATTGCCCACGCCGTCGCCCACAACGCTTATCGCATTGTAAACATCATCAACGTTTGAGAGCAGGTTTGTCTTAGGCACGAATCTCGGGCAGACGATAGCCTTGAGCTTTCCGTCCTCCAGCTTTTTCACCGAGCCTATCAGCTTTATAACATATCCCGCATTATCGGCATATTCCACATCATCAAGCGTCAGCCTTGTGATACCCGAGCAGTGTACCATCTCGGGGTAAATGTGCTTGCCGTAAGCCAGCGAACCGAGAATGCATATCTTTCTGCAAGCGTCCTCGCCCTCAACGTCAGCCGTCGGGTCAGCCTCGGCATATCCCAGCTCCTGCGCCATTTTCAGTGCATTCTCAAACGACATCTGCTCCTTTATCATCTTTGAAAGTATAAAGTTCGTCGTTCCGTTGAGTATACCCGAGATCTGCAGTATCTCGTTTCCTGCCAGGCACTTGTTTATAGGCCTTAAAATAGGGATACCGCCGCCTACGCTTGCCTCAAACAGATAGTTGCACCTGTGCTCCTTGGCGAGCTTTATCAGCTCAGCGCCCTTGGCTGCAACAAGCGCCTTGTTTGAAGTTACCACGCTCTTGCCGTGCTCCAGCAGCTTTTTTGTATATTCATAAGCAAAGGTCGTGCCTCCCACTACCTCTGCCACAACAGTTACCTCATCATCGTTGAGTATCGTGTCAAAGTCCTTTACCATGCGGTCAGCAAAAGGCGAATCGGGGAAATCCCTGAGATCGAGGATATACTTGATATCGCAATCCTTTCCCACCTTCTTTGAGATCGACTCACGGTTTTTCATAAACAGCTCTACCGTTCCCGAGCCTACCGTACCGTAACCTATAACTGCAACTTTACACATAATCCTTTACCTTTCCTCTCTGACAAGTGCGTCTTATTCGCCCGAGATCAGCTTAACGTCTACCACTCCGCTGACCTTTCCCAGCTCTGCGCTGATATCCTGTGCCGACATCACTGCGTGATCGAATCTCACCGACACCGTCACCGTAGCGACCGAATCTATCGGGATATTCTGATTTATCGTCAGTATGTTCGCATTCAGCTCATACAGCTTTGAGATTATCGAGCTGAGGACTCCCTTTTCATCACGCAGGATAAGATATATCGACAAAATATTGTTCGTCAGCTGTTCCTCATAGTTGAAAACACAGTCCTTATACTTGTAGTATGCGCTCCTTGAGATACCCACTGCCCTGCAAGCCTCCGCCGAGGTCGAAGCCTCGCCTCTTGCTCTCATTCCCTTGGCGCTGAGCACCTTCAGGATTATCTCGGGCAATACCTCAGAGCTGACTATGACCAGCCTGTTTTCCTTATCCGCCATTGAGTCCACCTCCTGCGCACAGATGTACTTGCGACAAATACGAATATAACACTTTTGAGCAATTTTGTCAAGGGGCGCTGCCTTGCGCTTTCAAGAGAATTTACCGCATTTTCTGCCCAAAAAACTGTGCGCTTTGCACAGCCGACCCATATCTTGTGTCTGCCGCCGTTAGCATCAACTACCTGTTGCGTTCGCCCGCCGAAAACACCTCCCCCAAAAGCGCAGTTTCACAGCCGCCCAATGATGAATTTGTTTTAAAAACGATTTCGTTAATAATATATCCCTTGTTATAATTTTTAAAAAGGTGTAAAATAGAACCAAGAATTTGTTTATTTAAGGTTTTGTTGAAATGGGAGCGATATTATGGACATCATTTCTGAAATACTCGAGACCGACAGGCTCGCAGAGGAGAAAATAAAAAAAGCATACGAGCAAAAAGCTCAGCTCGAACAGCAGACCGATGAGCAGATACAGCAGCTTAAAAAAGATGCTGTCGAAAAGACCGAAAGCATTCGTGAAAAGCTCTCTTTGCGCACTAAAGCCGAGATACAGGAGCAGACCGAAAAAGCCGAAAAGGAAGAAAAAGAGCGCATCGCCAGGCTCGATGAGCTTTACAGCACCAAGCACAGAAAGTGGGAAAAGGCTATCTGTGAAAAGATAATCAGCAATTACTGATACCTTGGCGCAGCAATTTTGTTTCCAAAGGGGTGAACACCATGCTCGATTCGATGTCATCAAATGCAACAGTCGCAAAAATACGCTCGCTTCACGGCAGAATGCTCACCCGTGATAACTACCGTGAGATACTCACCAAGCGCAGCGTCCCCGAGATAGCCGAGTACCTTTCGACCACAAGGCGCTTTGGCGAGCTTCTCAGCGATGTTGACCCGATGACCGTACACAGAGGTTTTCTTGAAACGCTGCTTGAAAAGGAGAACTTTGATACCTATATCCGCCTTTGCGAATTTCAGCAGCTGGATAAAGTGCCGTTTTTCGGCTATCAGATAGAAAAGGCCGAGATCGGCTGCATACTTATGCTCATCAACAACATAAACACCGGGCTTGACAGGTCCTATCTCGATGACCTGCCGGGATACATAATAAAGCACACAAGCCTTGATCTTCTCGGGCTCAGCCGTGCAGGCGATTTCACCGAGCTGCTGAAAATGCTGAGAAAGACCAAGTACCATAAACCGCTCGTGCGTGTCCCTCTGGGTGAGGACGGAACGGTAGATTATACCGAGTGCGAAAGAAGACTGAGAACGCAGTATTATACCAACGTTATCCGTCATGCCGAGGATTCCTTCCCCGACAGCCAGAGCGATGAGGTAGTTAAAATGGTCAAAGCCGATATAGACTTCCTCAACATGATAAACGCCTACCGTATGAAAGCGTTCTACGGCTTCACCGCAGACCAGATAAAACAGCATCAGATAAAGATACAGGGCGTCGGCAAACGGCTGGATAACTACTATGAGCTTGAAACTCCCGAGCAGATGCTCGAATGGCTCAGCGAGCACGAAACACATACCGAGCTTGCAGAAGATGAGCTGATAGAGGTCACCATGCAGCGCAATAAGTACCGAAGGCTTGAACACACCATCTACCGCAGCTTCAATGCGCCTGTTGTACTTTATGCCTTTACGCAGCTTTGCGAGTATGAGACCGCAAACATAATCCACATGATCGAGGGAGTGCGCTACGGCGTGGATCCCGCTTATATAGAAAACAATCTTCTGGTCTGCTGAACGACCGGGAAAGGAGAAATGCTCAATTGGGTATGGAAAAAATGGAGCTTGTCAGCCTTGTAGGCAAAATGGACGAGCTTGAGAGCTGTCTGAGCAGGTGCTGCGAAAGCGGCTGCTTCCACATTCAGCCCGCCTTCACCAGTGCAGGTGCTGCAAGCGGACTGACAATGCTCAACGAGAAAAACGGCTATACCGCAGTTCTCAAATCTTATGAAAGGCTTGCCGCAGATCTTGGCATAGAGCTGAAGGAAACAGACTATTCAGCCTGCACCCTTAAATCGCCCGAGGATTTTGCAAACCGGGCGGAAGAGATAAGCTCAGCCTTTGAACAGGCAAATACGCAGAAAAAAGACTCTCTGCAAAAAATATCCGAGATAAACGAAACTATCACACAGATAAATCACCTGCAGGGAATGAACAGCGATTTCAAGGAGATATTCTCCTGTAAGTATGTCGCTTCAAGAATAGGCAGACTGCCTACGGACAACCTGGAAAAGCTCGATTACTACGATGAGAACTTTTTCTTTATCCCCTTTGAAACGCAGGATCTTTACTGCTGGGGAATGTATTTCTGTCCGATGTCGGAAAAGGCGATAGTCGATGACCTGTTCCGTTCGATGTATTTTGAACGCATAATGCTGCCGGAATCTATCGAGGGCGATGCCGATGAGGCAATAAAACAGCTCTCCGCCGACCTTGTTCATCAGCAGGCACTTGCCGACGAAGCTCAGAAAACCATATCTTCCGTTTCGGCGGCCTCCTACGAGGAGATACAGCAGGCGTATTCAAAGCTGCGCTATCTCCACGGCACCTTTGAGCTTCGCAAAAAAGTCGGCTACCTCAGCGGAAAATTCTATATCAAGGGCTTTGTTCCCACAAGGGATAAAAAGCATTTCAGCGAGCTGATGAACGGGCTCGGCTCTGTGACAGTCTCATATATGCCGCCCGATGCCGATGCAAACTGCACACCGCCGACGATACTCAAAAACAGCTGGTTCACACGCCCGTTCAATATGATGGTCGAAATGTACGGCCTGCCCAACTACGGCGGCTTCAACCCGACAGCATTCGTGGCGATAACCTATACGCTGCTTTTCGGAATAATGTTCGGCGATCTCGGTCAGGGCTTCCTCGTGGTGCTGCTGGGACTGATAGTAGGCAAAAAGCTCAACAAAAATGCAGGCGGAATGATGGTGCGCTGCGGACTTTCAAGCATGGTGTTCGGAACTCTCTACGGCTCGGTGTTCGGCTTTGAGGAGCTTCTCGATCCGCTTTATGAACAGCTGGGCATCAGCTTCCTGCCGCTGAAGGTCTTCAAGCAGACAAACTTTATCCTCATAACCGCTGTCGCCATAGGCGTGGGACTGATAATAATGTCCATGCTCATCAATATCTATATCGGCTTCAAACAACGGGATTACGAAAAAGCGATATTCGGCTGCAACGGCATAGCAGGACTTGTATTTTACAGCTCTGTCGCAGTCGGGCTGGTCGGCACGATGATGTTTGATATGAAAATAATGTCACCGCCGTTCGTTATCTGCCTTATAGTTATACCGCTTATATGTATCTTCTGCCGTGTTCCGTTCTCGCTGGCGGTCAAGTACAAAAAATTCCGCCTGAGCGCAGACGAGGAAGAAAAAATGACTATCGGCGGATTTATAGTTGAGAACTTCTTTGAAATGTTCGAGTTTATCCTTTCGTATATCTCCAACACTATGTCCTTCCTCAGAGTCGGCGGCTTCGTGCTCTCCCACGCAGGAATGATGCTCGTGGTAATGACTCTTATGGAGGGCGGCTCGGCAATTTCCCGGCCAATCATACTCGTTATCGGAAACGCATTTGTCATGGCAATGGAGGGTATGATCGTGGCTATACAGATAATCCGTCTGGAGTTCTATGAGATATTCAGCCGTTTCAACGAAAGCGACGGCGTACCTTTTGAACCTGTCGGTGTCAGCTTTGCACCGCAGGAGCAGTGATAAACAACAATAATATAAAATATTTCTGGAGGATATAATCATGATAATCTATTTCTTACCACTTGTAGCAGTTGCACTTCTGTGCGTACCGTTTCTCTTTATGGCTAAAAAGATCAAAACAGGAAAGTCGTGCAAAAAAGCCTTTATCGGCAACCTCTGCTCGTTCTTCGGCGTAATGCTCATCGCCCTTATCCTTCCTATCGGCAACTTCGTAAGTGCCGCAAGTGAAGAGGGCGCAGCAGCAGTCATCACAACAGGCGCAGGTCTTGGCTACCTCGCAGCAGCCCTTGCCGTAGGTCTTGCCTGCATAGGCTCGGGTATCGCCGTTGCCGCAGGTGCACCGGCAGCTATCGGCGCAGTTTCCGAGGATCCTAAGGCATTCGTTAAAGCCCTTATCTTCGTCGTTCTGGGTGAAGGTATCGCACTTTACGGTCTGCTCATAGCTATCCTTATCATATCCAACATCACCAAGTAGTGAAAAAGGAAAACCACAATGAAATTCTATCTGATCAGCGATAATATCGATACCCAGATGGGAATGCGTCTTGCAGGCATCGATGGCATCGTTACACATACCGCCGAGGAAACACGCTCTGCGCTGGATAAGGCAATGAAAATGGAGGACGTGGGCATAGTCCTTATGACCGAGCTTGCCGTAAAACAGATACGACAGACGGTGTATGACTATAAGCTCACCTGCAAGCAGCCCCTTATCGTCGAGATACCCGACAGACACGCTACCTCGAAAATATCAGACACCATTTCACGATACCTCTCCGAAGCGGTGGGTATCAAGCTGTAAGCGGTGTAAAATCAAAAGATAAAACCGATCTTAAACACGTTCCAAGGAGGGAGCTGCGTTTTTTCGCAGCGGTAAAAGTATGAAGAACGAGACCGAAAAGCTGAATAAGTTCAAGCTCGCCGTGTTTTCCCAAGCGCAGCGTCAGGCACAGTCTATCACCGGCGGAACATCCTCGCAGCAAAAGCAGCGCCTGAGAGATGCCAAAAGACAAACGCAGTCAGAGCTTAAAACAGAGCTTGATAAAATCAAAAAGGATTTTGAAGCGCAAACTCTGCGCAGCATCTCATCAAGCAAGCTCACCGCTCAGAGAAATGTCCTGAGCCACCGCAGCAAAATGATCGAACGGGTTTTTGAAAACATCAGGTCATCTCTGCTGGAGCATTGCAAAGGCGAGGAGTACCCCGCCGAGCTGAAAGCAAGACTTGAAAAATGTATCAGTGCCTGCCCCGATAAAAAGGGAACAGCCTTTTTCACTCCCCGTGATATCGAGCTGGGAAAGGAGCTGTGCAAGGGCACTAAGCTGACTGCGAAAGAAAGCACAGCATTCACTCTCGGAGGAGTCATGGTAGTTTTTGATGAAACAGGCGTGGCTTACGACTGCACCTACGATGCAGCCTTTGAGCGTGAAAGGCAGGGCTTCTCCGCAAAAGCGGGACTTGCCGATATCTGATGATATAAAAGCTAATTTCTGAAAGGCGAAAGTATTATGGATAATATCTTTTCAATAAACGGTCCTGTCGTAAAGGTAAAAGCGTCAAAGAGCTTTTCTATGCAGGAAATGGTCTATGTGGGCGAAAAGCGCCTCATCGGTGAGGTCATCAGAGTTACCGGCGAGTTCACTACCATTCAGGTGTACGAGGGCACAACAGGGCTTAAACCGGGCGAACCCGTTGAGGGCACAGGTGCTCCCATGAGCGCAACGCTCGGACCGGGCATACTTGATAATATCTTTGACGGCATAGAAAGGCCTCTTAAAAAGCTCGAGGAGCTTTCGGGCGCATTCATTGCCGACGGCGCAAACGTTACCAGCATAGATACTCAGAAAAAATATAACTGCACCATCACCGTCAGCGTAGGAGATAAGCTCAGCGCAGGCGATATCTACTGCACCTGCCCCGAGACCGAGCTTATCACCCACAGGTGTATGCTCTCACCGCTCTCACAGGGCGGCGAGGTGGTCTGGTGCGCCCCCGACGGCGAGTATACCGTAAATGATACAGTCGTTAAAATAAAAACACCTTTGGGCGAGCAGGAGCTGACTCTGTGCCAGAAATGGCCTATCAGAACGCCACGCCCCTGCAAAGAAAGACTTCCCGGTACAAGACCTCTCATCACAGGACAGAGGATAATAGATACCGTCCTGCCTATCGCAAAGGGCGGCACAGCAGCTATCCCGGGCGGATTCGGTACAGGCAAGACTATGACCCAGCACCAGCTCGCTAAATGGTGCGATGCCGACATAATCGTGTATATCGGCTGCGGCGAGCGTGGCAACGAGATGACTCAGGTGCTTGAGGAATTTTCCGAGCTTATCGACCCGCATACCCAAAGACCTCTCACCGACAGAACAGTGCTCATCGCAAACACCTCCAATATGCCCGTTGCCGCAAGAGAAGCCTCTATCTACACGGGCATAACCCTTGCAGAGTATTACAGGGATATGGGCTATCATATCGCAATAATGGCGGATTCAACATCTCGCTGGGCGGAGGCTCTGCGTGAAATATCGGGCAGACTTGAAGAAATGCCTGCCGAGGAGGGCTTCCCTGCATACCTGCCTTCAAGAATATCCGAGTTTTACGAGCGTGCAGGCTATGTTAAAACTCTCGGCGGAAGCGAAGGCTCGGTAACTATCATCGGCGCAGTTTCACCGCAGGGTTCGGACTTTTCCGAGCCTGTTACCCAGAATACCAAGCGTTTCGTGCGCTGCTTCTGGGCGCTTGATAAATCGCTTGCCTATGCAAGACATTACCCCGCTATCAACTGGAACTCCAGCTATTCCGAGTATGTCGGCGACCTTGAGGCGTTCTATACCAAAAACGTTAATGCGGATTTTATGCAGGTGCGCCAGCAGATATCCAGCATTCTCGTCGAGGAAAATACCCTTATGGAAATAGTAAAGCTCATGGGCACCGATGTCCTGCCCGATGACCAGAAGCTGCTCATAGAGACCGCAAGGATAGTCCGTGTAGGATTTTTGCAGCAAAACGCCTACCACAAGGACGATACATACGTGCCGCTTGAAAAGCAGTACCTTATGATGAAAGCTATCTGCGATTTTTACAGCCTTGCACAAAGCGCACTCGCAGGCGGCGCAGCTTATCAGAGCATTCTCGATCTTGGCTGGTCGGATAAGCTGATAAAGATAAAATACGATATACCAAACGATAAGCCCGAAATGTTCGGGGAGTACGAAAAACAAATGACAGCCGACTTTAAAGGGCTGACGGAGGTGGCATAGTTGGAACTGAAATATGTTGGACTTTCCGAAATAAACGGTCCTCTCGTCGTGCTGGATAAAGTCAGCGGCATCGCATTTGATGAGATAGCTCAGCTCCGTCTTGATGACGGCACACGCCGCCTTGCAAGAGTCGTTGAGGTCGAGGAAGATAAAGCCGTCCTTCAGGTGTTTGAAGGCACAAAAGGGCTGTCACTCACCAATACGACCACACAATTCAGCGGAAAACCAATGGAGCTGGGGCTTTCAAAGGAAATGCTGGGCAGGATATTCAGCGGCTCGGGCAGACCTATCGACGGACTCGGCGAGGTCATACCCGATAAGTTCAAGGATATCAACGGCAGTCCGCTCAACCCCGTTTCAAGAACATATCCAAGGAACTATATCAATACCGGCATCTCATCGATAGATGCGCTAATGACGCTTATCCGAGGTCAAAAGCTGCCTATCTTCTCAGGCTCGGGACTTTCCCACAACAAGCTCGCCGTGCAGATAGCCAAGCAGGCAAAGATAGCCGATGAGAACGGTCAGGGCTTTGGAATAGTTTTCGGCGCAATGGGCGTTAAAAACGACGTTGCCGATTACTTCAAGCGCAGCTTTGAGGAAACAGGCGCACTTGAAAGAGTTGCCATGTTCATCAACCTCTCAAACGACCCTATCATCGAAAGGATACTTACCCCCAGATGTGCCCTCACCTGTGCCGAGTACCTTGCATTTGAGCATGATATGCATATCCTCGTTATCCTTACCGATATGACCTCTTATGCCGAAGCGTGCAGAGAGTTCTCATCCTCAAAGGGCGAGATACCGGGAAGAAAAGGCTACCCCGGCTACCTCTATTCCGACCTTGCGTCGATTTATGAAAGAGCGGGCATCGTAAAAGGCTCAAACGGCTCTGTTACGCAGATACCTATACTTACTATGCCTAATGACGATATCACACACCCTGTCCCCGACCTTACGGGCTATATCACCGAGGGACAGATAGTTATGGACAGGCACCTTGAACAAACAGGTACCTATCCTGCCGTATCGGTGCTGCCAAGCCTTTCAAGACTTATGAAAGACGGCATCGGCGAAGGCTTCACCCGTGAAGACCATTCAATGTGCGCAAACCAGCTCTTTGCCGCATATTCCAAGGTGCAGGACGCAAGAGCGCTTGCATCGGTAATAGGCGAGGAGGAGCTTTCCGAGGGCGATAAAGCGTATATGAATTTCGGCAAACTGTTTGAAGCGCATTTTATAAATCAGGGCTTTGATGTAAACAGAACTATCGAGGAAACGCTTGATCTGGGCTGGGCGCTGCTCTCCACACTGCCCCGTGCCGAACTTGACAGAGTCGATGACGAGCATCTCGATAAATTCTACGATCCCGAAAAAGCAAAAGCAATGTTTCAATAACTAATAACAACAGGTTTTTTCGTCCACCTTTTTCTCGTAAAAAAAGGTGGCGGGTCAAGGGCAGAGCCCTTGTCGCTGACCGCAGTCAGCGAAATTCTCCCGTGCCATCAGGCGCTCCGCATAGGTGAATTTTAAAACAGTCCGGTGGACTGTTTTAAAAGAGGGCATGCCCTGCAAGAGAGGGCTGCCCTTATGGAAAGACCCGATGTTTTTCCCTCAAGCCCTTAGGGCTTGACAAACAATTTCATAGACAAAAGGACGGTGTTATCAATGGAGCAGCAGGTGTTCCCTACCAAGGGAAATCTTATGCTGTCAAAAAAGGCTCTCCAGCTCGCAACGCTGGGCTATGACCTGCTTGACAGAAAAAGAAATATCCTTATCCGTGAGCTGATGAAGCTCGTGGATAAAGCGCAGATGCTGCGCAGCTCTATTGAGAGCACTTACAGCGAAGCGTACAAGGCACTCCAGGAAGCAAATATGTCACTTGGCGTCGTTTCAACGTTCGCACGCTGCGTTCCGATAGAAAACGGCATCACCGTAAGCTCGCAAAGCGTTATGGGTGTCGAGCTTCCTGCGGTGGAGCTTGAAAAAAAACCGCCAAAAATATACTACGGCTTTGCAAGGACCAATTCCACGCTTGACAGAGCATATATCGCCTTTGAAAAGGTAAAGGAAATGACCGCCGTGCTCGCTGAAGTCGAAAACGGCATCTACCGCCTTTCCGTTGCGATAAGAAAGACCCAGCGCCGTGCCAATGCGCTGCAGAATATAATTATCCCACGCAATAAGGATATCGTAAAATATATCACCGATTCGCTCGAAGAAAAAGACCGTGAAGAATTTTCACGCCTGAAAGTCATAAAAGCCACAAGGCTCAGGCAGAATGACGGGAATAGTTAAGCAAGGGGGAAAAGCATCATGCAAACAGTAAAGAATATTTTCAAGAACTTCTGGATACTCTCGGTGCTGTGTATAGTGCTGGGCATTGCCCTCATCGCAGATCCCGACTTTTTCACCGATACCATCGGCTATGTTATCGCAGGCCTGCTCGTGTGCTACGGCGCTGTAATGCTGATAATCTATTTCACACATTCCTCCGGCAGCATGATGGATAACGGCGCAAAGCTGGTCGGCGGACTGCTTTTGTGCGCCGCAGGCGTGTTCGTGTTCATTCAGCCCGATATCATCGCAAAGGTCGTTGCCATAGTGTGCGGAATGTATATGCTCATCAACGGCATCGTCAATCTTCAGGGAACACTTAAAATGCGCAAAGCAGGCTACCCCGACTGGAAGACCACAGGCGTGCCAGCACTCATAACCCTTGGCGTGGGCATCGTGCTCGTGCTCAACCCGATGACTCCCGTAAAGATCGCAATGACCGTCCTTGGCATAGCGCTGCTCGTTTCGGGACTTGTCAATGTCATCAACTGCGCCGTCATCAACCACAGGCTCTCAAAGATCGCCCGCTCGTCCGATTCCACCGAGCTTGCCATAAGGGATAAAGACCGTGACAGCACAGATATAATAGATATATGAGTTGTAAAAATGCCTAAAAAGTTTTGCGCTGATGTCTTATTATTTGAGATAAAATAAGAAAATGCAAAAAATGCTTGCAAACATAAGGGTAATAAAGTATACTCTAAAAGGTAAAGATATGGTCATTTAGGGAAAGGAATGAATGTTTATGACAAATGTGTCCGCAATTTTCGGCTCGGATGTTTTCAATGACTCTGTCATGAGGGAAAGGCTCCCCAAAAACACCTATAAGCAGCTGAAAAAAACTATCGAGGACGGCGTGCCGCTTGATATTGAGCTTGCAAATGTCGTTGCAAACGCAATGAAGGACTGGGCAGTCGAAAAGGGCTGTACCCACTTCACACATTGGTTCCAGCCAATGACAGGCATCACTGCCGAAAAGCACGACAGCTTTATCTCCCCGACAGATGACGGACATATCATAATGGAATTTTCGGGCAAGGAGCTTATCAAAGGCGAGCCTGACGCTTCCAGCTTCCCATCGGGAGGGCTCAGATGTACCTTTGAAGCAAGAGGCTATACCGCATGGGACCCTACCTCTTATGCGTTCATCAAAGCAGGCACACTTTGTATCCCAACAGCATTCTGCTCCTACGGCGGCGAGGCACTGGATAAAAAAACACCGCTGCTGCGCTCCTGCGATGCTATCAATAAAGCCGCACTGCGTATATTGAAGCTGTTCGGCTCGGACGCTACAAGAGTTATCGCCAATGCAGGTCCCGAGCAGGAGTATTTCCTTATCGACAGAGAAATGTATTCCCACAGAAAAGACCTGATATTTGCAGGAAGAACGCTCTACGGCGCACCTGCACCCAAAGGACAGGAGCTTGACGACCACTATTTCGGAACGATAAAAACAAGAGTCGCAGCTTATATGAAGGATATCGACGAGCAGCTGTGGCGGCTGGGTATCTATGCCAAGACCAAGCATAACGAAGCTGCACCTTCCCAGCATGAGCTTGCTCCTATATATAATACCGTAAATATCGCCACCGACCATAACCAGCTCACTATGGAGATAATGAAGCGTACCGCAAGAAAGCATAATTTCAAGTGCCTGCTTCACGAAAAGCCGTTTGAGGGCATCAACGGCTCGGGCAAGCATAATAACTGGTCGCTGTCTTCCAATACAGGCGTAAACCTGCTCAACCCCGGCAAAACACCTGCCGAGAACGCACAGTTCCTGCTCGTGCTCGCTGCGATAATCAAAGCGGTCAACAAGCATCAGGATATCCTGCGTGCATCAGTCGCTTCCGCAGGAAACGACCACCGCCTTGGCGCAGATGAAGCACCTCCGGCAATAATCTCTATCTTCCTGGGCGATGAGCTTACCGCTATCCTCACCTCTATCGTAGAGGGCACAAAGTATGAGGGCAAACGTGTCGAAATGGAGATAGGTGTCGATGTGCTGCCGCACTTCACTAAGGATACCACCGACAGAAACAGAACATCTCCTTTTGCTTTCACAGGTAATAAGTTTGAGTTCAGAATGCCGGGTTCAAGGCTCTCCGTTGCAGGACCCAACACCGTGATAAATACCATAGTTGCCGAGGCATTCGATGAGTTTGCCGATATCCTTGAAAAAGCAGATAACTTCCAGGATTCGCTTGATGACCTTATCAAAAAGACTATCAAGGAAAATGCAAATATCATCTTCAACGGCAACGGCTATTCCGATGAGTGGTGCGCAGAGGCTGAAAAGAGAGGACTTCTCAACCTCAGAACCACTCCCGATGCAGTGCCTTGCTTTGAGAGCAAAGAGAATATCGAGCTGTTTGAAAAGTACGGTGTCTATACCGAGACCGAGCTTCATTCAAGAGTCGAGATACTGCTCGATGAGTATTGCAAAACGCTCTCTATCGAAGCATCAACAATGATCGATATGGCTAAAAAGGATATCCTTCCGGCTGTAGCATCCTATATAAAGGACCTTGCCTCAACAGCCGAGCTTGCAAAGACCTGCGGAGCAGATGTCACCTTTGAGACCGATATGGTCAAAAGGCTCTCCGATCTCAGCGCAGTTATGTATAAAAACCTCGGTGAGCTTGAAAATGCACACTATGCCGCAAAGGGCGTAAGCGATATAAAGGAGCAGGCAAACTTCTACCGTGATATCGTTATCCCCGCAATGCAGGAGCTTCGTACACCTGCCGACGAGATAGAGTCACTGGTAGGCGAAAAGTACTGGCCTTACCCGACCTACGGTGCACTGCTGTTTTATGTAAAGTAAGATCACATCAAAAAA
>DFFV01000026.1 GCA_002371625.1 Ruminococcus sp. UBA3767 | reverse complement strand
TCCTGTCCGATGACATACTGGTCGAGCACTTCCTTGATCTGCGAAGGTTTTTTAAGGTCGATCATTCCGAACCTTTCGCCCGGCTTTTTACCCGGCTTGCTCTTATGTGCAGGCAGTCCGTTCTGCTCTGCAAGCAGGTCGTAGCAATAAAGCACGCACTCATCGCAAATATGTGTATTTCCTGCGGAAAACATACTTGTTACACGGTTTTCCGGCTTTCCGCAGAAACAGCATTTTTTAGGATCATTATTAGCCATTTCGATCAATCCTTCCGATTACAGTCAGTCTTTATCTCTTGGTTATTACCTTATCTATAAGACCATATTCCATAGCCTGCTGAGCGGTCATATAATTATCACGCTCGGTATCTGTATTGATCTGCTCGATAGGCTTGCCTGTATTCTCGGCAAGGATCCTGTTGAGCTTTTCCCTTGTAGCGACCATGTGGTCGGAATGTATCTTTATATCGGTGCACTGTCCCGAAAGACCGCCGCCTGCGATAAGGGGCTGGTGAATGAGTATCTCGCTGTTTGGCAGCGCAAACCTTTTGCCCTTAGCTCCGCTTGAAAGCAGGAACGAACCCATTGAAGCAGCCATACCTATGCAGATAGTTGAAACATCGCATTTGATATACTGCATTGTATCGTAAATAGCCATTCCCGCAGTGATAACTCCTCCCGGGCTGTTGATATACAGGTCGATATCCTTTTCGGGATCCTGCCCCTCAAGATACAAAAGCTGTGCGATAACTACGCTTGCGACCTGGTCATCTATCTGATCGCAAAGCATGATGATCCTGTCATTGAGCAGCCTTGAATAGATATCATAGCTTCTTTCTCCACGACTTGTCTGTTCAACTACATAAGGTATCAGTGCCATATAAATTGCCTCCTTACAATGCCTGCGGCATTATTTTCTGCTTTAAAATAAGTCAGTGCCCCCGTCATTACAACAACGGGGGAACTGTATGTATATTACTTTATAACTGCGTTATCCTTAACGATATCAACAGCCTTGCCAACTGCGATATCCTTCTTTACATCTTCTTCTCTGATGTAATTCTTGACCTGATCAACAGTCATCTTGTACTGGTCAGCGATCTTCTGTATCTCCTGAGCAGCCTCATCGTCTGTTACCTCGACATTCTCCAGCTCAGCGATCTTTTCAAGTGCAAGTCTGAGCTTAACCTGCTTTTCAGCCTGCTCCTGATAAGCCTTTTTGACCTGATCCATTGTCTGACCTGTATACTGGCAGTAAAGATCAAGTGAGATGCCCTGAGGTGCAAGTCTCTGCTCAAGCTCCATCATCATCTCGTTCACTCTGTTGTCGAACATTACCTGTGGGATCTCAGCGGTCATATTCTCGATGACCTTATCCATCAGCTTATCCTCAACTTCGTGCTCAGCGTGATGCTCAGCGTGCTCCTCGAGCTTCTTTCTTACATCAGCCTTATACTCATCAACTGTATCGAACTCAGTTGCGTCCTTTACCATTTCATCGTCAAGATCGGGAACTTCCTTCTTTGTGATGCTCTTGAGCTTGATCTTGAATACTACCGGAGCGCCCTTGAGGTCTTCTACATGGTAATCATCAGGGAATGAAACGTTGATATCGAACTCTTCGCCGATATTGTGACCTGCGACCTGCTCCTCAAATCCCGGAATGAACTGACCGCTGCCAAGTGAAAGGTTGAAGTCCTCAGCCTTTCCGCCATCGAAAGCAACGTCGTCCTTGAAGCCTTCAAAGTCGATAACAACATCGTCGCCCATTTCAGCGGCTCTGTCATCAACAGTAATCATTCTTGCATTCTTTTCTCTGAGTGCGTTTACCTGATTCTCAACGTCCTCATCAGTTACAGTCTTGACATCTTTTTCAACTTCTATACCCTTATATTCCTTTACCTCTACCTCAGGCTTGGTATAAACTGTTGCCTTGATCTTAACGCCCTCAGCCTTTGAGAGATCGGTAACCTCTACCTCAGGTCTTGAAACTATCTCAAGTCCCGACTCCTTAACGGCATCGTCTACCTCAGCAGGATAGATCATATTTACAGCCTGCTCAAAGAATACTTCCTCGCCGTACTCTCTCTCGATCAGCTTTCTTGGGGCTTTGCCCTTACGGAAGCCTGCGATCTGGATCTTGTTCTTCTCTCTCATATAAGCCTTCTGGATAGCTTCCTCGAACTTCTCGGCGCTGATCTCGATCTCCAGCTCATACTTATTTGTCTCGACATTGTTTGTTGCCTTTAAACTCATTTTATATTCCTCCAATTATAAATGTATCCTATTCATTATAACACACATTCAGCACATTTTCAAGCATTTTTTACGTTTTGTCGTTTTGCACAATTTTAGTTATGTCCATTGGGGCAAATTGCAAAAAATCAGCGGAAATAAGCTGATATGTTATGCCATCTCGAGTGCCGTTTATGGCAAAAGCGTGGGTATTGCCGTGCAAGTGACCGTAAAAGCAATGAGAGATGTTATATTTATGCAGCACCTCAAGGATATCGAGGTTGCAATTATTGGCATAAAGCGGCGGATAATGCAGAAAAACTATCGGGCGTAGTCCCTGACTGACGGCAGAACCGATAGACATATCCAGTCTGATAGCTTCCCTTGCGATTACTTTAGCATCGGCAGGCTCGCTGTCGTCATTTATCCAGCCTCTCGTGCCGCACACGGCGCTTTCGCCGATGCGGTAGCAGTCGTTCTGGACAAGGTGCAGGGTACCGAACCCGTTATCAGACCAGAACTTTTCGACCTTTGAGCGAGTGCTCCACCAAAGGTCGTGGTTGCCCTTGATAAAGACCTTTGTGCCGTTGAGCGCATTGATGAACTCAAAGTCCTTGAATGTCTGCTCCAGCTTGAGCGCCCAGGAAATATCTCCTGGGACAACAACAATATCCTGCGGAGAAACTATTTTCTGCCAGTTATCGTGCAGCCTGTTCACATAATCATCCCACCCGCCGAAAATATCCATTGGCTTATTAACGCCAAGCGGCAGATGCAGATCGGCTATTGTAAAAATACGCATAAAAACCTCATTTCAAAAAGCAAATAACACAACTTTTTCAGCTGACTGATAATCCGCAGTTTTCTCCATATAATAACTATGCAGATAAGTCTGCAAAAAGGAGTGAAACCAAATGGAGAACGAAAAGATCAGAGGCATCAGCTGTGATGTCAGCAACTGCGTTTACAACAGGGATTCCTGCGAATGCACTGCCGGTAAGATCAAGGTTTGCAGCACCTGCTGCGATCCCGAATGCTGCGATGAAACACAGTGCAGGACATTCAAGGCTAAATGCTGAGTTAACTAAGACCGCCTGAACTGAGTCAGGCGGTACATAAACTATCAGATGCCAAGTGTTTCAAAAACAAATGCTTTCATATCGTTCTTGTCGATCACCTTATCAAAGCGCACGCTCTTTGTTTTAAGCGCTGCAAGTGACTGAGGAACGGGCAGCTTTGAACATTCAGCCAGCTCATCTACCAGCTCGAACTCGTCCTTGCCTGTATCCTTGCCGATAGCAGAGAGCACAGAGCCTGAGAACTTATACGGGCTTGCAGTTGAAGCGATAACTGTTTTGGTCTTATCGCCAGTAGACTTTACATAGTCCTCATATACCTTTACAGCAACGGCTGTATGGGTATCGCAGGTATAGGAATACTTCTCGAAATACTCTTTTATAGTTGCTTTTGTCTGCTCATCATCGCAGAAGCCTGCGCAGAACTCCTCTTTAAGTGCAGCCTTGACTTCATCGTTGACCTCATATCTGCCGGTCTGTGCAAGTGCACCGAACCACTCTCTTATCTGTGCATCGTTCTCTCCGCAGAGGTGATAAAGCAGTCTTTCAAGGTTTGAAGAAATGAGGATATCCATTGATGGTGAGATAGTTGCATGGAAAGCTCTGTTTCTGTCATAAACACCTGTGGTAAGGAAATCGGTGAGCACGTTGTTTGAATTTGAAGCGCAGATCAGTTTATTAACGGGAACGCCCATGTGCTTTGCATAGTAAGCTGCAAGAATATTACCGAAGTTACCTGTAGGAACTACGATGTTTATCTTTTCGCCCTCGCTTATCTCACCGTCTGCAAGCAGTTGAGCATAAACCGAAACGTAGTAAACTATCTGCGGTGAAAGTCTTCCCCAGTTGATAGAATTTGCCGAAGAGAACATAAAGCCGTTGCTGTCCAGCTTATTCTTTATCTCATCGTTAGTGAAGATAGCCTTAACGCCGTTCTGGGCATCGTCAAAATTGCCCTTGATAGCGCAAACGCCGACATTGCTTCCCTCCTGAGTGGTCATCTGCTTTTTCTGCATAGCAGAAACGCCGTTATCGGGATAGAACACGAGGATAGAGGTACCCTCTACGTCCTTGAAGCCCTCAAGAGCAGCCTTTCCTGTATCGCCCGAAGTGGCAACGAGGATAACGACCTTTTTATCCAGGTTTATCTTCTTTATAGCTGTTGTGAGCAGATATGGGAGTATCTGCAGCGCCATATCCTTGAATGCGCAGGTCGGACCATGCCACAGCTCAAGCATATATGTGCCGTCAAACAGGTGCGCAAGCTCAGCTATATTATCGCTGTCGAAGCTCTTTGTGTTATAAGCTCCTTCAACGCAGTAAGCTATCTCTGCCTCGGTATAATCGGTCAGGAACTTTGAGAAAACGAACTTTGCTCTCTCACGGTAATCCATGCTGCCGAGCTTTTTGATATCCTCCATGCTTACAGAAGGTATCTCGCTTGGAACGAACAGTCCGCCCTCAGCGGAAATTCCCTGAGCTATCGCCTGTGCAGACGATACATTCACCTTAGAATCTCTTGTGCTTTTGTAGTACATAATGATACGACCTTTCCTTACTATTTACTGCTGTCAAATGCACCGACATAATAGCGCAGATGCCTGACAGTATCATTACAGACTGTAACGACCGCCACATCGAACCGGCAGACCTCACAGCCGTTCATTACCTCATCTATAAATCGCTGCGCAGCTGCTGCGATACGCTTTTTCTTAGTCTGCGTAATCGCCTGCTCACCCTCCTCAAGCGGAGCCTCTTTCCTTGTTTTGACCTCGACAAAAGCGGTAACATTGCCCTTTGCAGCGATAATATCTATCTCGCCGCCACGGACCGTATAGTTTCTGCGCAATATTTCGTAGCCGTTTCTTACAAGGAACTCGGCAGTTGCCTGCTCACCGATGTCACCCGTTTTTCTGCTGTTTTTCTGATAGTTTTGCATAATACTTTTTCAAAAAGCTCTGTCTGTGTATCTCACTTGCGCCGTACTTATCTATCATCTCATAATGCAGCTTTGTGCCGTAGCCCTTGTGCCTTTCAAACTGCCACTCGGGATATTTTTTTGCCATTTCAAGCATATATCTGTCCCTTGCGACTTTAGCAAGTATCGAGGCAGCCGCAATGCTCTGCGACTTTGCATCTCCCCCAACGATAGCTGTTGCTTTAACATCAAGCTCGGGAGTTTTATTGCCGTCGATAAGGCAGATATCAGGCTTTACGGGCAGGTCCTCAACAGCACGCTTCATTGCAAGCATTGCAGACTTAAGGATATTTATACTTTCTATCTCCTCAACGCTTGCTGTTTTTATCGACCAGTAAAGCGCCTTTTCCTTTATCTCGTCAAAGAGCTTTTCACGCTTTTTCTCGGTCAGCTTTTTGCTGTCGTTGATACCCTCGATAACAGTACCCTCATCAAATATCACAGCTGCTGCAAAAACATCGCCTGCAAGAGGTCCTCTGCCTGCTTCATCACATCCGCAAACGAGTTTACAGTTTTTTCTGTACTCATTATCAAACTCTGCAAGAGTCATCGTTTCACTTCTTTCAATTAGGCGCTTCAAGCGTCATTCTGCCTATCTTGCCGCTGCGGTACTCATCAAGTACGGTATTTGCAGCTCTTTCGGTATTTATCTCACCGCCCGATACAAGAAAGCCACGTTTTCTGCCTATCCTTTCAAGTATCTCAAAGCCTGCGACACAGCCTGCGGCATCTTCATCGTTTGGCGGAACATCATCGGTAGTTATTCCGTATCTCGCCTCTATAAGATCATTATAATTCTCTTTCAGAAATTCAAGCAGTCTGCACGCAAGGTACTCGGTATCCATTATCTGATCCTTTACAGCGCCCGTGAACGCCAGCCTTTCACCGACCAGCTTATCCTCAAACTTCGGCCACAGCACGCCCGGCATATCAAGCAGCTCTATCCCCTCGTTGAGTGTTACCCACTGTTTACCCTTGGTAACTCCCGGTCTGTCCTCGACCTTAGCCATTTTAGAGCCTGCAAGGCGGTTGATGAACGAGGATTTTCCCACATTGGGGATACCGACTATCATTATTCTTATCGGTCTGCCCGTCATTCCCTTGGATTCCCACTTGGCAATATCATCTTTGAGCAATTCTTTAAGCTCACTGTAAAACTTATTCACGTTTCTTCCGCTTCGGCAGTCGGTAGCTATCGCTCTTACTCCCTGCTTTCTGTAAAACTCTATCCAGCGGTCAGTCATATTCGCATCGGCTGAATCCGCCTTATTGAGCAGAATGAGCCTTGGTTTTGCGCCGACTATCTTTTTTATCTCGGGATTTGCGCTCGAATAAGGTATCCTTGCATCAGTGATCTCTACCACGGCATCTACCAGCTTCATATTGGAAGCCATTATACGCCGTGTTTTCGCCATGTGACCGGGAAACCACTGAACGCTTATTGCCTCACTCATTCTTTCACCTCCGAGATCTATATCTATTTATCACTAATTGACTCTTCCGATCTTTTTAAACGGATACAGCCTGAAAACAACGTGTCCGAGGACATCCTTGTTATCAATAAAGCCTATCGTTCTGCTGTCGGTAGAATTATTCCTGTTATCGCCCATTACAAATATATGTCCGTCGGGAACGGTATACTCATACACATTGTCAGCAACAACGTATTTCTGATCGAACATACTCTTATTTATCATAGTTGAATCTATATGCTCATTGCTGATCTCTTTATCGTTCACATAGACCTTATTCACGTTATAGTCTATCTTCACCTTATCGCCCTGGATACCGATAACACGCTTTATTATCGTTCTGTTGAGCACGGTGCTGTTTACAACGACAATATGATCTCTTTCAGGCTCGTAGTTCAGGTGGGTGATTATCAGCCTGTCCTTATCCTCCAGCGTAGAGTTCATCGAGTCGCCGTCAACGGTAACTATCCTGAGCAGGAAAATAAAAATAAGTATTATCAAAAACATTGCGAAAACGAACGATTCTACCCAATCAAGCACCTCGTTAAACACGTTCACAGGTTCTTTTTCTTTAAGATCCTCGGGAACGGCTTCACTTGCGAGCTTCACATCATCGGGATCTACGTTCAACATTTTTTTATCGTCAATCATAGCTAACCTCTGCAATAATTATTTCAGAATAATATCCTATACCATATTATTATAACAAAATCCGTTACAGATTACAAGTGTTTTGAGCAAAAAATCTTCATTTGATGACGGTTTTTTCAACAAAAAAGCGCCTGCCCGTAAATGAGCAGACGCAATTGCATCATATAAGTTTCATAAGCTCCTCAACAACGACCTTAACGTCCTCGTCGGACTTATATGGATCAAGCGGTAAGCTGAGCACCTTTGAGCATATCTCATCGGTCACGGGACATTCGGCAATTGCACTGTCAGTGCCCTCAAAAGCACCCTGAGAATGCATTGGCTTGATGTAATATATCATCGTAGGTATGCCCTTTGCTTTCATCTCGCTCTGGATCTTTTCACGGTCAGCACCCTCGGGGAGCTGAACTGTGTACTGTGCCCAGGAGCTGTAAAAGCCCTCTTTTATAACCGGCAGGACAAGTCCTTTTTCCTGTGCGCCTGCATTTGTGAAAAGCTCTGTATACTTCTGAGCGACCTTATTTATATCTTCAAGCTCATACTTTTTGAATGCATCGAACTTAACGTTGAGCACAGCTGCCTGAACGCTGTCAAGACGGCTGTTAACGCCCACACGGATATTATCATACTTGCTGCTGCCTTTACCGTGAACGGCATAGCTTCTCACAAGGTCTGCCCACTCATCGTTATCTGTAAACACTGCTCCGCCGTCGCCATAGCAGCCAAGCGGCTTTGCAGGGAAAAAGCTGGTTGTAGAGATATCACCGAAGCTGCAAGCAGTCTTTCCGCCGAGCTTTCCGCCAAAGCCCTGTGCGCCGTCTTCAAGCAAAAGCAGATCGTACTTTTTGCATATCTCCTTTATCCTGTCAAAATCGGCAGGAAGTCCGAAAAGGTCGACCGCAACAACAGCTCTGAGCTTATACTTGCCCTCAGCCTTAGCCTTAACTATTGCCTTTTCCAGCTTATCGGGATCAATATTATATGTATCCTTGCAAACGTCTACAAAGATAGGTGTCGCACCTGCAAACGAAACTATCTCACCGCTTGCAAAATATGTGAAATCAGGTACAAAAACCGCATCTCCGCTGCCGATCCCCCAAGCCATAACGGCAAGAGAAAGTGCATCTGTTCCGTTAGCGCAGCTTATGCAGTGCTTAACACCGACATACTCTGCAAGAGCCTTTTCCAGCTCCTTGACCTGTGCGCCGCCGATGAACTGTGCTTTTGCACACACGTCCTGTACAGCGCTGTCTATATCACCTTTGAGCAGCTGATACTGTTTTTTAAGATCTCTGAATTCCATTTGATTTCCTCACCTTTCAGCCTTATTTATCCTCAGCTATCGTATCTCCGTCGAGCTTATACTTTCTTGCGCAGTCGGGACATTTCAGTTCTTTATCAAGCACCTGTCCGCACTCGCAGGTCCAGCCTATCTGCTTAGCAGGAACGCCTGCCATAAGTGCGTGCGCAGGAACGTTTTTTGTAACGACAGCGCCTGCTGCGATAGTGCAGTATTCCCCAAGCTCATGCCCGCATACTATCGTAGCATTTGCGCCGATAGTAGCGTCATGTCTTACAAGCGTTTTTTTATAGCCTGCGTGACCTTTCGGGTATCTTGTTCTGGGAGTAAGGTCGTTCGTGAAAACGCAGGAAGGACCGCAGAAAACATAATCCTCCAGCTCAACGCCCTCATACAGTGAAACATTGTTCTGTACCTTGACGTTATTGCCGACCTTAACATTGTTTGAGATATTCACATTCTGTCCGAACGAGCAGTTCTCGCCGATAACAGCGCCTTTCTGAACGTGGCAGAAATGCCATATCTTTGTGCCTTTTCCTATCTCAACTCCGTCATCGACGTAGCTTGACTCGTGAAGAAAATAATCAGCCATTAAAATTCACCTTTCATATCAATGCTTGCAAAATCGGTAAGAGGCAGCTTTACAGGCTGACCTGTTTTCTGGCTCTTATAAACAGCAAGTATCATTTCCAGTGCATTTCTTCCTGCAACAGCGTCAACATACGGCTGTCTGTCATTTTCGATAGCATCTATAACATCTGCGAAAAGGCTTGTGTGACCGTTTCCGTAAACGTTGCTGGTAGCCTCTTTAAGTCCCTTGTTTTCTTGATCGGCATCGCTCTCATCGGCAAAGTCCCAAACATCGATATTATTTGTTGAAGTACCGCCTATCTTGACAGTTCCCTTTTCACCGAAGATATAAAGTGTTTCCTCAAGGTTCTTGGGATAAACGTTGGTAGTACCCTCGATAGTAGCAACAGCGCCGTTTTTGAACTTTACAACTGCCATTCCGATATCCTCAGCCTCAAGGTAATCGTGGAACTGCTGTCTTGTAGCACCATAGACCTCCTCGACCTCGTTGCCGAACATCCAGCGCAGCAGGTCGATACCGTGGATACACTGGTTCATCAGGCAGCCGCCGTCCTGTGCCCAGGTACCTCTCCATTTTGCCTGATCGTAGTAGTTACGATTTCTGTTCCAGCGAACGTGGATAGAACCGTGCGAGAGCCTGCCGAAGCGTCCTGATTCGAGCGCTTTTCTTGTTTTCTGAACAGCGATATTGAATCTGTTCTGGTGGCAAGCGCAGACCTTAACGTTCTTTTCCTTTGAACGTCTGATGATCTCATCAGCATCAGCCATATTCATAGCCATAGGCTTTTCGATGATAACATTAATGCCCTTATCTATGCAGTAGAGTGCGATCTCAGCGTGCGGACCGCTCTCGGTTGCGATGCTGACAAGGGTAGGCTTGATCTCCTCTATCATCAGCTTATAGTCGTTATATCTTTTGATGCTCTCGTCCTTTTCAAGTCCGTGCTTTGCGAGCAGCTCTTCCATTTTCTCGGGGAGAACATCGCAAACAGCAGCGATCTCGAGCTTGTTATTAACTGCGGCTTTTATATGGTTGGTTGAGATCCTTCCGCAGCCTATAAGTGCATACTTCATATATCAGTTACTCCTTTTATCAAAGAACTTCGATATTATCTCTCGGCTGGATATCCTTCATAACATTCTTGGTATCGAATACAGCCTTTGCGTTCTGCTGTACCATTGCATAATCAATATTTGAATGTGCACAGGTAACCATAACAAGATCAGCAGCCTTTACTACATCGGGAGTAAGCTCAGGAATGCTCTTTCCTGTTTCGCCGTAAGCCTTGAACTCAGGTACCCAAGGATCGAAATATGTTACCTCAGCGCCGACCTTCTTCAGCTCCTTGATAACTCTGATTGCAGGGCTTTCTCTGTAATCGTCGATATCCTGCTTGTAGGAAACGCCGAGCACGAGCACCTTTGCGCCGTTGATAGCCTTTTTATGCTTGTTGAGTATGTGCATAGCTCTTTCTACGCAGTAAGCAGGCTGTCCGTCGTTGATGACCATGCTGTTCTCGATAAGAGTTGTGTGGAATCCGTACTCACGAGCCTTCCATGTGAGGTAATATGGATCGAGCGGGATGCAATGTCCGCCGAGTCCCGGACCCGGATAGAATGCCTGGAAGCCGTAAGGCTTTGTTTTAGCGGCATCGATAACGTCCCATACGGAAATGCCCATCTCGTTGCAAAGTCTGCCAAGCTCATTTACCAGACCTATATTTATGTTACGGTATGTATTTTCAAGGATCTTCTCCATCTCGGCAACAGCAGGGTTGTTAACTGTGAACACTTCACCCTCCAGAACTGCACGGTACATTGCAGAGATGACCTCAGCAGCGTCATCGCCGATAGCACCGACTACCTTAGGAGTATTCTTTGTTTTGTAGATAAGGTTGCCCGGATCTACTCTCTCAGGGCTGAATCCGAGGTAGAAATCCTCGCCGCACTTGAGTCCGGAACCTTCCTCAAGGATAGGCTTTATAAGCTCTTCGGTCGTTCCCGGGTATGTAGTAGATTCAAGAACCACCATTGTGCCCTTTTTAAGATACTTAGAAACTGCTATCGAAGAATCACGAACATAGCTGATATCAGGCTCCTGGTGCTCGTCAAGAGGAGTTGGAACACAGATAGCAACAAAGTCAACGTCCTTGATAAAGCTGAAATCTGTTGTAGCCTCGAGCTGCTTATTCTTTACAAGCTCTGCAAGGTCTGAATCAACAACATCACCAATGTAGTTCTTACCTGCATTGACCATATCCACCTTAGCCTTCTGAACATCAAAACCGATAGTTTTGAAGCCTGCCTTAGCCTTTTCCACTGCAAGCGGAAGACCAACATAGCCAAGTCCTACGACACCTGCAACGATTGTTCTTTCTTCGATCTTTTTAAGCAATTCCTGTTTCATATTTATTCACCTTTCATTCTAATGATTTTCTATCTAATGCCTGCAATACGCAAGCAATATCAACTGTTCAAAAGTCTTTCGTATATCTCCTCGAGCCTTTCGGCAACTGCCTGCGGAGAATATCTGGACATCACAAATCTGCGTATCCTTTCGCTGTCAAAGTCATCTATGCGCATTTGTATGTCCTCCATAGCCTGCGCAAGCGACTTTGCATTTCCTACCTCGGCAAGTCTTCCGTTAAGCTCCCACACAAAGTCCTGCGGACCGCCGCATTTTGTTGCTGCAACGGGAAGTCCCGAACACATAGCCTCCAGCAGTGAAACGCCGAACGTTTCAGACCTTGAAGCAAGCACGAAAGCATCGCTTTTTGCATACTCCTCAGCGATAATATCCCTTGGCTTATGTCCTGCAAAGGTAACCCTTTCAGCAATGCCGAGCCTTGCGCACTGAGCCAGGAGCTCGCTTTTCAGCGGACCGTCGCCGAATATCGTGAGGACTGCGCTCGTATCGCTGAGCTTTGCAAAAGCATCGAGCAGAACATCAAATCTTTTTATCTCGACAAGATTTCCGCAAGAAACAAATCTGAATGCGCCGTCATGCTTTTGTCTATTAAGGTCAAAGACCTGTGTATCAACTATATTTCCGACAGTTTCGGCATTGACGCCCGTGCTCTGCTTTATCGCAGCTGAAAGCGCACTGCCGACTGCTATCACCATATCCGCTTTTGAATATGCTCTTTTTGCCTGAGCCAGCGTTTTTTCGTCCGGCGAGGCTTTGTTCATCGCCGAGGAATGCTCGGTAACGACATATTTTGCGCCGAGCTTATCCGCCTCATCTCTGAAAGCGGAAGCTATCTCGGTAAAATGAGCGTGTATAATATCAGGCTTCCAGCCGTCCCTGCATATCCATTTGACTGCCTGGGCAGCAGCTTTTTTTGCAAGTGTATCGGCAGCCTTTGAAGGAAGCGCACTGCTCATCGAATTGACAGTAACGCAATGCACACCCTTTTGTGCAAACAGCTTGGCACCAAGCGGTCTTGCTCTTCTCGGAGACCGCAGATCCAGCGAAGCTATCCTCACATCGCAGCCGAGAGCCTTTAAAGCCTTTGCCTGATCGAGTTCAAAACAGCCGAGAGAATTCTCTTTAAAGCTGTTATAACCTCTTGCGCAAACCAAAACTTTCATCTATGTTGTCCTCCTGTAAGTGTCTACTTTCTCAGAACACTTTCATAGAGCTTGAAAAGTCTCTTTTCTTCAATTCCCCAGTTGAATCTTTCCGCAACTGCCTTTCTTCCGTTTTCGCCCATAACTCTCGCCGCTTCCGGATCATCTATTATTTTTCTGATCGCAGCAGCGATAGCACTTGGATCCTCGGGATCAACACAGATCCCGAATTTATATTTCTCGGTCATATTCCTGTTATACTCACAATCAGAAAGCACAACAGGCAGCGCCATTGACATATACTCATAGACCTTGATACCAAAGGTATCTATCTTGAAATACTGTCCTCTGTCACGCAAAGTATAAAGTCCTGCCCTGCAGCGCTGCATTGCCAGCCTTACTCCCTCTCTGTCGAGGAAGCCGAGGTGTTCAACGCTTGAATACTCGGGCATATTCTTTACCTTTTCACCGTAGCTCTCGGGTGAAAAATCACCTGCGAGCAGCAGCTTTACACCTGCCTCATGGCTTGCCTTTACATCGTTTGTAATCCCTCTGTCCTCGGTAAGTCCGCCTATGTAGCAAACAGCGTCCTCATCGGGCTTCAGGTTCGGATCGTAAAGATCGTAGAACTCGCTGAGAACAACAGGGTTACCGATGATAGCAGTCCTTCGGCAGAGCCTTTTGAAAGGGTTCTTTCCGCCGATCTTGCAGGGAAATACGACCGCATCGAATCTTCTGAGCGCATACTTTTCGTAAACGCCGTATCCGCCTGCGATGAATTTCAGTGCAAACTTAGGCAGGTATTCTTCCTTGCAAAGTATCTGCTCGGTATATCTTTCATGGCTGTCAAAAATGACTTTTTTGCCTTTTCTTTTAAGTTTAAGTCCCCAAGGGATAAGCTCGGGATCGTGGAAGTGATAGACATCGGCATCGAGTGCAAGCGCTGTCTTATAGACCTTTGCTGCAAAAGAAGTAGCTCGTGAAAGCCTTCCTCCCGGTTCGCCCACGCCGATAACATGGACACCGTTTTCCTCCCTGCTCTCGCCCCTTGCAACAAGGTAGGTATCATATCCTGCCTTTGCAAGCGATGAACACTCTTTCACAAATATCCTCACATCATTGCTTTTATGTGCACTTGTCATGTGACAGACTTTATACATCAGCTTTTCTCCTTCGTCTTACAGCCCTATCATATTTTTTGCTAACGTCAACTCCTGCTACGGCAAGCACTGTATCGACCAGCACCATAGCTTCGTTGAACAGGCTGAAATCCTTTATCGCCCTGAGATTGTATTTCATTTTTTCGGGAAGTATCTTTTCAACGTACGTCTTATCAGCGTCCTGCGAGCTTTCAAGCAGCTCGGCTTCGTCCTTATAGCAGATACTTGCCTGCGAGGTCACTCCTGCGGGAAGAAGCAGTGTTGCCATCATTTCGGGAGTATATCTTTCAACATACCTCGGCACTTCAGGACGTGTACCTACAAAAGTCATAGTTCCCCTGAAAACATCTATCAGCTGGCAGATCTCATCGAGCCTGAATTTTCTGATATAGTTTCCGACTTTAGTTATTCTCTTATCGTTTCCTACGGTGACCTGTGTGCCGAGCTTATCGGCGTTATTCACCATAGTTCTGAACTTGAATATGCGAAAGCGTCTGCCGTACTGAGTGACTCTTTCCTGTCTGAAAAACACAGGTCCCTCCGAGTCCGCCTTGATAGCAACGGCAAGAGCCGCAAACACAGGCGACAGCATTATCAGCATCGCTGATGAAGCAGCAACGTCGAACCCTCTTTTAGCGGCAAGGCTGACACGTTTTTTCTTTAAGATCTCATAATACTTTCTGACCTGAGGTGTTTTCATCTCCTCGGGCAGTTCTTCCCACTTAACAAGTTTCAATGAAGATACTCCTTAACGATCTTTGAGTAGCACTGTATCACATACTCGACCTGCTCGTCCGTCAGGCAGGTATGCAGCGGCAGCGTTACTTCGTTTTCAAATCTTGCATAAGCGTTCGGGTAATCTGCTATATCAAACCCGAGCTTTTTATATGCTGTATGCATCGGCAGCGGCTTATAGTGGACATTTGTTGCGACGCCCATCTCAGCCATTTTTGTGATAACATCGTTCCTCTGCTGTGCATCAAGTCCCGGGAGCCTTGTGATATACAGGTGTCCCGATGAAGTATGCTCATCGTTAAAATGCTCAAGCACCTCTACGCCGAGCGGTTTGAAAGCACTATCATATTTTTCAATGATCGCCTTTCTTCTTTCAAGCATCTGCGGATATCTTTCAAGCTGTGCAAGTCCTACCGCAGCAGCTATATCCGTCATATTGCATTTATACCATGTGCCGACAATATCGTATTCCCACGCACCGAGCTGTGTTTTTGCCAGAGCATCTTTGCTTTGCCCGTGAAGGCTGAGCAGCTGAAGGCGCTTATATATATCTTCATCATCTATGCCTTCGATATGCTTCCAGGTAAGTGCACCGCCCTCGGCAGTTGTCAGGTTCTTAACAGCGTGGAAGCTGAATGCACTGAAATCGCCCATACAGCCGCACATGATTCCTTTGCGTTTTGCTCCGAAAGCATGAGCTGTATCTGCATTGACAGATATCCTGCCCATCGCCTTTTGAATATCATTCGATGGCTTGAACAGCGCTTTTTTACGTTCAACTATCTCAAAGATCCTATCGTAGTCGCAAGGGATACCGGCAAGATCGACTGGAATGATGACCTTGGTGCGTTCATTGATAGCATTTTCAAGTGCATCGTAATCCATTTCAAGACTGTCTTTCTGCGTATCTACAAGCACGAGCTTTGCACCGACATGGCAAACAACAGAAGCGGATGCTGTATATGTATATGCACTTGTGATGACCTCATCGCCCTCGCCTACTCCGAGGATCCTCAGTGCCATTTCGGCACAGGCGGTCTGCGAATTAAGACAGCAGGCTTTTGGTGCACCAAGATATTGTGCTATATTTTTCTCAAGCTGCTTGGTCCTCGGGCCTGTTGTTATCCAGCCCGAACGCAGAGCCTGAGCAACTTCATCTATTTCAGCCTGAGTGATATCCGGCGGTGAAAACGGTATTTTCATGCTCATGGTGTCACATTCCTTTATATTTTTTCATCATTGTTCCTTTTCTCATACAGGCGCTCCGAATGAATTCAGCGCACCCTTATTATGATACTACAAAATCCCTTTAATGTCAACCTTTTTGCGCTTTTTTTCGTTTTATTGCACAATAGTTTTAACGCTTGAAAAGCTATTTTGACAATTATTGAACTTTCACCGCTTAATATGCCCGTAAAACAGCGATTTTATTAGTGCTGATATACAGGTAGGCAGTAAAAAAACAAGTCTGCACAAAAAAAGAGCGCACCCGAAGTACGCTCTTATAATATGCTTAAAATGCCGCTGACCGGACTTGAACCGGTACGGTATCGCTACCGAGGGATTTTAAGTCCCTTGTGTCTGCCAGTTCCACCACAGCGGCAAATACAGCTTCAATATTATACTACATTGTTCCTGAAAAGTCAAGCTATTTTTCATCGGCACAGTTGAGCGAACGGAACTCCGCAGGTGAGATGCCCTCGTGCTTTTTGAAAACACTGCAAAAATAGCTGCAATCGTTATATCCCACGAACTGTGACACCTCATTCACATTATAACCGTCTTCAACGAGCATGAGCTTTGCCATTTGTATACGCTTTCTCGCAAGGTATTCAAACGGGCGCATTTTATAGCACTCCTTGAAAAGCCTGCAAAGATACTGCGGCGATTTGGAGATCATCGCTGCAAGGTCATCAAGCGACATCTCGCTGCGGTAGTTTTCGTCAATATACTTGATAACAGGGGCAAGCTGCGAATACTTCTGTCCGTCGGGGTTATCCGAGGTAAGATTCAATGCCTTGTGCAGCATTATAAGCAGTTCATAAGCCTTTGCCGAGCTTTCATAAGCTGCGCTGCTGCCGCCGCTGCGGACTGTCTCCATTATCGAGGAAAGCAGCATTGCAAATGGTTCGGACTTATCCAGCCTTTCACATCTCACCTTGACAAGCCTTACCGACTCAAGTATACCCGTCAGCCCCTCGCCCGAAAGATCGAGTGTGAACAGCCTGAGCATTGTTTTATCCGCTGTGAATTCGTGTGCTGTATCAACGGGTATATACGCAACGCTGCCCTTGCGCATATCATATTTATTCCCTGCTGCGATCATTTTACCCTCGCCTTCAAGGCAGAGGATAAGCTGATGAAAAGGATAGCCGCCCGCTCTTTTCAGCGGAGCTTCTATCTCTCTTATCCCGACTCCGCACACACAAAGAGGCAGAGCCTTGAGATCGTTATAGACAGGGTAACAATAAGCAGTCATTTTCTTCTTCCTTATCAGTTTAATATTTTTGCATAGATGCAAAATTGATAATAGCATATTTTTTTGTTTTTGTCAAGAGAAGCATACGCACAAATCCTTTTATCCTGCTTTATCGCAAAATAAAGCGCAGAAGTTCGTACTCCTGCGCTTTGATAATTATCATTAGTTTAATTTACTCATACAGAGGATATTTTTTGCATATCTCTCCAACGCCTGCACGGATCTTATCGGCACTTGCGTCAAAATCGGAAGCGGTTAGATAGATAAACTCAGCTATCTTCTCCATATCCTCCTCAACAAGTCCTCTTGTTGTAACAGCAGGGGTACCTATACGAACGCCGCTTGTGATGAACGGGCTCTGCGGATCGTTAGGGATAGCATTCTTGTTAACGGTGATATATACCTCATCGAGCTTCTTTTCAAGCTCCTTGCCTGTTACGCTGAAAGGTCTGAGGTCAACGAGCATAAGATGGTTATCCGTGCCGCCCGAAACAAGGTCAAAGCCTCTCTTGAGAAGTCCCTTTGCAAGTGCATCGGCATTAGCAACTATCTGCTTGCCGTAAGCCTTGAACTCAGGCTTGAGAGCTTCACCGAGGCAGACAGCCTTGCCTGCGATAACGTGCATGAGCGGACCGCCCTGTGTTCCCGGGAAGATAGCCTTATTGAACTTCTTAGCAAGCTCCTCACTGTTTGTGAGTATCATACCGCCTCTTGGTCCTCTGAGAGTCTTATGAGTGGTAGTTGTAACAACGTCTGCATAAGGCAGCGGAGATGGGTGCATACCCGAAGCGACAAGGCCTGCGATATGAGCCATATCTACCATGAAATAAGCTCCGACTTCCTTAGCTACGTTAGCGATCCTTTCAAAATCAATTACTCTTGGATAAGCAGATGCGCCTGCTACGATGAGCTTTGGCTTATTCTCCTTAGCGAGCTTTTCGAGATTGTCATAATCGATATATCCGTCATCGGCAAGACCGTAAGGAACGAACTTATAGTTCTTTCCGCTCATGTTTACGGGTGAGCCGTGTGTAAGGTGTCCGCCTGCGTCAAGGCTCATACCCATGATGGTGTCACCGACATCACACAGAGCAAAGTATACAGCCATATTAGCCTGTGCGCCTGAATGAGGCTGAACGTTTGCGAACTTGCAGTCAAACAGCTTGCAGGCTCTTTCAATAGCGATATTCTCCACAACGTCAACGCACTCGCAGCCGCCGTAGTATCTCTTTGCAGGATAGCCCTCAGCATACTTATTTGTCAGCACGCTGCCCATTGCAGCCATAACGGCAGGTGAAACGATGTTTTCGCTTGCGATAAGCTCAAGGTTTCTCCTTTGTCTTGCAAGCTCGGCGTCCATAGCCTTTCCTACCTGCTCGTCAAATTCCTCGACAAATCCGATGGTATCAAGAATTTTCATTTTTACACAGACTCCTTTACAAATTAATCAAAAACATAAAAGCAATATAATTATAAACCATTTTTCTATAAATAGCAATACATTTTTTTCATTTTTGCAGATTTTTTTATTTTTTTCGTGAGTGAAATTAAATAAATTCTGAAAATAAACATTTCACACTTGCAAAGACAAAAGAAAAATGTTATAATATAAATTCAGATTACAAAGGAAAGGGGCGGGACAGCTATGCCAATCAAGATTCCGAACGACCTCCCGGCGTTTCAAACGCTTGAGGACGAGAATATATTTGTTATCGGCAATGAAAGAGCTTTGCACCAGGATATCCGTGCGCTGAAGGTCGCTATCGTCAACCTGATGCCTGACAAAATATCCACTGAAACGCAGCTGCTGCGCCTTTTGAGCAACACTCCGCTTCACGTTGACATTGACCTGATACAGATGAACCACGTTTCCAAGAACACATCTCAGGAGCACATGCTCGCATTTTATAAAGGGTTTGATGAGGTGCGCAGCGAGCGCTATGACGGACTTATCATCACAGGTGCGCCTGTTGAGCTTATGGATTTTGAGCAGGTCGATTACTGGGATGAGCTTTGCGAGGTCTTTGAGTGGTCAAAGACGAACGTTTTTTCGACGATATATATTTGCTGGGGTGCTCAGGCAGGGCTTTACTACAACTACGGTATCCCGAAATATCAGCTTGAAAGCAAGATGTTCGGTGATTTCAGGCACCGCAACTTAAAGCGCAAGCACCCGATCCTCAAAGGTTTCGGTGACACGTTCCACTGCCCTCATTCAAGGCACACAGAGGTTCGCAGAGAGGACGTTGAAAAGGTCGATGATCTCGTTATTCTGACCGAGTCCCGTGAGGCAGGACTGCACATGCTGGCTGACAAGTCAGAGCGCAACTACTATATTTTCGGGCACTGGGAGTATGACCGTGACACGCTTGCAAAGGAATATTTCAGAGACCTTGACAGGAAGCTGAAGATCGAGATGCCGCAGCATTATTTCCCGAACGATGATGTTACAAAGACTCCGAATTTCGATTGGGCGTGCTCGGCTAACCTTGCTTACGCAAACTGGCTGAACTACTGCGTTTATCAGAAAACGCCCTACGATCTTGCCGAGCTTGAAAAATACAAGCAGAACTGATAAAACAAACAAGCATACAAAAAGAACTGTACAGAAATTTGTACAGTTCTTTGTTTTTATATTAGTTCATTTTAAGGTTCGTCCAATTTCACCTTGGAACAAAGTATTTTTTTGAAAAGATGTTTTTCATAAGCACCACTGAGAAAATTGTAGTGAAAACTATCTCGGGGAGCATATATGCCCCGTTATAGATAAGGCTGTAAAGCAGGCTGTTATTTACAAACAGCTCGCTGTCCCACAGCTGCCCTACCGACTTCCACACCACAACGCCGCTGATAACATGGAAAGCAAATCTCAGCGACAAGGCAAAAACAATACCCAGTATCTTTCCCACGCTTCCACGCTTGCGGAAAGCACCTGCAAGCCCTATTGAAGTATATGCAAGGATATAATCAAACAGTATGCAGCACAAAAGCATTGTTGCTGAAAGACCGTAGCCAAGCAGCCCTCCGCTCACGCCCTGCGCAAACTGATACAGGGAATAAAGGAACGCCAGGCTGATGCCTTTGAGCAAACCGTATCTGATACTGAACATACACAGCGGCAGCATTGACATAAGTGTTATCGAGCCGCCCCACTGGAGCCTTATCGGTCTTACAAAGCTGAGTGCAATGGAAAGAGCAAGCACAACAGCGCCTTCGACCAGCACATAGACATTACTATTGTTGTTTTTCGCCATTATGAACCAGCCTGTTATTCAACAGATATGTAGTAGTAGTAAACAGGCTGACCGCCATTGATAAGGTTTACATCAATATTTGTGAACTTTGCACTTACCTGCTTATAGAGAGCCTCTGCTGCCTCGTCGGTAACATCTGCACCGTAGAGGATAGTGATAAACGAGGAATCTCCCTTAACGAGTTTCTTTGTCAGCTTATAAGCAGCCTTTGCAAGATCCTTCTCTACAAAAGCGAGCTTGCCGTTTTCCATGCAAAGCATCTCGCCCTTCTTGATAGCGTGACCTTCAAAATCGCTGTCTCTTGCGGCAAATGTGATAGCACCCGTAGCAACTCTTTCAAGTGCCGAGGTCATCTCTTTCCTGTTGGCATTGAAATCAGCATCGGGATCAAATGCGAGCATAGCGGACATTCCCTGTGGGATAGTTCTTGTCTGAAGCACGCAAACCTTTCTGTCAGCGAGCTTTACAGCCTGCTCGGCAGCCATGATGATATTCTTGTTATTTGGAAGAACGAAAACCGTTTCCGCAGGGCAGGACTCGATAGCAGCAAGGATATCCTCGGTAGAAGGATTCATTGTCTGACCGCCCTTAACGATGCAGTCAACGCCGACATCCCTGAACATCTCCTCAATACCGTTTCCTGCTGCAACAGCAACAAAGCCGTACTTTTTCTCAGGCTTTGCAGGTATGAACTGCTGCTTTACTTCCTGCTGCTTAGCTTCGTGCTGAAGTTTCATATTTTCGATCTTAGGAAGGTTTATATAACCGAATTCGAGTCCCTTCTGGATAGCCTTACCGGGATCGTTGGTATGTACGTGCACCTTGATGATCTGCTCATCGTCAACGACTACAACGCAGTCACCGATAGTTTCAAGATAAGCTCTGAGCTTAGCGGGATCGGCACAATCGGGCGACTTGGTTATTATCATCTCTGTGCAGTATGTGAAATGAATCTCGGTTTCATATTCTCCGACAGCGCTTGAGAAAGATTCAACAGTGACCTTTTTCTGCTCATCCTTGACAGACTGAACGATCTCTCCTCCGTTGAACACATCTCTGATAGCCTCAAAGATTATGAGAAGTCCCATTCCGCCTGCATCCACAACGCCTGCTTTTGCAAGTGCGGGCAGCAGCTTGGGAGTTTCATCGAGCGATCTTTTTGCTTCCTTACAGATCTCCTCCATAACTACGCAGGGATCGTTAGTGCTTCTTACAGTTTCTCTTGCCTTTTCTGCGGACTCTCTCACAACAGTGAGGATAGTACCCTCAGTAGGCTTCATGACCGATTTATATGCACCCTTTACGCCATTTTCAAGGCTGACAACGAGATCCTCGGCACTCATTTCCTTTTTGCCTGCAAGACCCTTTGAAAAGCCTCTGAAAATAAGCGAGAGGATAACGCCGGAGTTTCCTCTTGCACCTCTCAGAAGTGCAGACGCCATTGTTTTTGCAACAGCCGAGCACTCAACATCGTCCTTCATCAGTTCAAGCTCTGCAAGTGCATTGCCGATGGTCATGGACATATTCGTTCCCGTATCGCCGTCAGGCACAGGAAAAACGTTGAGTTCATCCACTGATTTTTTATTATTTGCTATACTGTGTGCGGCGCTGATAAAAGCGTCACGGAGCATACTTCCTTTTATCACAGTCTTATCCTCCAGTCATACGTTGATCATTTCGTCAATAAACACATTCACTGACTTGACCTTTACATTTGCCTGCTCCTGCAGGACATAAGTCACCTTATGAATAATGCTTTCAACGATAGCGCCAACATTTATTCCGTAATTAACCGTAATATGCAGATCCACCACAAGCTGATCGCCATCCTGTCTGATAATGACGCCCTTGGTGGTATTCTCCTTCCTGAGCACTGCAATAACGCCTTGCTTTGCGCCGTAGACATTCATTCCTGCTACACCGAAGCAGCTTTCTGCTGTTGAGGAAATAAGCTGTCTGAGATAAGCCGTTGAAAGACCGATAGTTCCCAGATGATTCTTATACTTTATCACAATACCACTCCTTTTTCTGCAAATTTCATACAGGCGTAATCTTTCCTATTGATTATACCACATTATAAACACTTTTTCAAGCCCTGCGCCGATTTTTTCATACCAAAGCACAAATTTTTAACTTTGTTTCCTTGCTTTTACATCCACACGCTCTTTGGAGAGCTTAAAGTGGGTAGTTGCGGCAGCTGCCGCTATCACCTTTTTAGCGCCCATACCTTTAAGCAGCAATGCGCAGGCATTCAAGGTCGAGCCCGTTGTATAGATATCGTCACAGATAAGAACAGTTTTTCCGCTTATATCGCTATGCTTTTCGGCGCAGGAAAAGCACGCATTTGCGTGAGCACGTCTGTTTTTGGCGTTCATCGAATGCTGTTCAGTACCCGTTTGCGCATGAACGAGCAGCTTGCAGTCAAGCGGTTTGCCCAGCTTCTTTGCAAGCTCACGGGCTATAAGTTCTGCGTGGTCATAGCCTTTTATCCTGCGTTTTTTGCGGCTCATAGGCACACAGGTAACAAGGTCTGTCTGCACATCGAGCTTATCATCTCTCAGCCTTTGAGCAAGATGCTTTGCACAATAGGGTGCAAAATTGAGCCCACGGTGATATTTGAGCATTCTCACCGCCTTGCGTGCCTGTCCGCTGTAATCAAACAGCACAGTTATACCATCAAACACCTGCAGGTCATGGTTTTTGCATGGCTTTTTGCCGCATATCTTACAAACGCTTATAAGCTCTTTTTCAAGCTGCTTTTCGCATTTATCGCACACCGTTTTGTCCCAGCTTATCACCCTTGCGCAAGAGCCGCAGCGGTTTGGCAGCAGGATATCAACAAGTATCGCCTTCAACCGTGATATCATATCATCACGTCCTCGCCCGACTGCTCATCGTCCTGGGCGACCATTTCAACGAGCATATTTTTAAGCGCTGTATACCGCAGATTTCTTCTATCGTTATTTATCATATACTCAACTCTTTTTTTAGAGCCGACGATTATCAGCAGCTTTCGTGCCCTTGTGACAGCTGTATAGAGAAGATTTCTGTAATACAGTTTATCATAGCCCTTGAACACCGTAAGTATGACTACCTCAAATTCGCTTCCCTGCGATTTATGTACTGTTATGGCGTATGCAAGCTCAAGATTATCAAGCATCGGCAGGCTGTACACAGCCACCCTGCCTTCAAAATCTATAACGGCAGTTTTCAGGATACTGTTCACCGACTGTATTATTCCTATATCGCCGTTGAAAATGCCCGAGCCGCTTTCGGTCTTGCCGTTATCGTCCTGCTTTTTCCATAGTATCTCGTAGTCGTTTTTGGTCTGCATGACCTTATCGCCTGCACGGTAGGTATACACGGGCGTTTTTATCTCGCTCTTACCTGCCTGACGGGGATTGAGCTGTGCCTGGAGCAGCTTGTTCAGCTCGACAGTTCCGGCAGGCCCCTGCCTTGTGGGCGAGATGACCTGTATGTCCGTCAACGGTGAAAGCCCGTAAGCTTTGGGCAGTCTTTTCCGGCAAAGCTCCACGACAAGCTCCTGCAAGCCCTGATATTCAAGACGCTGGAAGAAGAAAAAGTCCTTATCCTTAACGGTGTAGTCTATATCTTCCCCATTGACTATTTTGTGCGCATTCATAACTATCTCGGAGCTTTGCGCCTGCCTGAATATCTCCCTGAGCTGCACGACCGACATAGCTCCGCTCTCGATTATATCCTTTAGCACATTACCTGCTCCCACAGACGGCAGCTGGTCGCTGTCGCCAACAAGGACGAGCTTACAGGTAACACTGATAGCCCTGAGCACCGCTTCAAAAAGCACCGAATCCACCATTGACATCTCGTCTATTATAAGCGCATCGCAGTCCAGCGGTTCATTCTCATCGTGCTTGAAGCGAAGCTGGTCACCCACTGTATACTCGACTTCAAGCAGGCGGTGGATAGTTTTAGCCTCGTAGCCTGTAAGGTCGGCGATTCGCTTTGCTGCCCTGCCCGTAGGCGCACATATCATTACATTCATGCCCTGCTGCTGATAGAGTGAGATTATAGCGTTAAGGGTAGTGGTTTTTCCCGTTCCCGGGCCGCCTGTGAGCACAAGAAAGCCCTTTGAAAGTGCAAGGTTTATCGCCTTTCTCTGCAATATCTCATAAGTGATGCCGTTATTTTCTTCTTCAAGGTCGATGACAGGTGAAAAATCAATATGGTTATCATAGGTAAGCTGGCGCATAACGCAAAGCCTGCGTGCTATGTACTCCTCAGCTTTGTAATAATCACGCAGCATTATGAAATCACGCTTGCCCTTTTTATACAAAAACAGATTTTCATCGGCAAGCTGTTCGCCAAGCACCTGTCTGAACTGCTCCGCCGTTATTTCAAGAAACGACATAGACAGCTTTTCAAGTGTATCAAGCGGCAGGCAGGTATGCCCCGAGCCTGCATTTTCACTCAGCACATACTCCACACCCGCTTTAATACGAAATGCGCTGTCCTTTGCAAGATTTAACGCTGCTGCCATTTCGTCAGCCTTTGAAAACGGCAGGTCAACGCCGTAAGAACAAAGAAGATACGGGTTAGCCTTTATCATTTCAAGCACGGGATCACCCCAGCGCTGCCAGGCTTTTACACCGAAGGAAACAGGCACGCCCATTTTACTCAGGAAAGTCATCAGTGAGCGCACCGCAAAGGTAGACCTGAAATCCTCGCAGATCTTTTTTGCTTTTTTAGAGGTTATGCCGGCTATCTCGGTGAGCCTTTCGGGATTGGTGTCTATAACTTCAAGGGTATCCTCACCGAATGTTTTAACGAGCTTTTTTGCAAGCACGGGACCTATCCCCGAGATAGCTCCGCTTGAAAGATATTTAAGTATCGCATCGGAAGTCTGCGGCAAAGTCCTTTCAAACATAACGACCTTGAACTGTTCGCCGTACTTTGTATGTGTGGTATACTCGCCCGTTAAGGAAAGCTCCTCGCCCTCCTCGACATCGCCAAGCTCGCCCACAACGGTAACAAGGTCATCGCCGCTGTTGAGCATGAGCACGCAAAAGCCTGTTTCTTCGCTTTTGAAGATTATGCTGTCCACCTCGCCGCTGAGCGACTCATAGTTTTTCTCATCAGCCTTTGCCATTTTCTCACGCTCCTTTACGTTAATTTTTCCCTCAGATACCTTTCCAGCTGTGCTGCACCGACGCAGTTCACGATAGAATACTTTTCCTCAAGTGCAAGCGCTTTTTGCACATCGGGGCAATCATCGCTCACAAGCAGGATTATCTCCCTTGCGTTACTATGCCCTGCTATCACTTCTTCCCAATAGGCACTTGTTACCGTCATTTCAAGCTCGCTGTCGTGCTCAAAGCAAGGTATCAGCAGGCAGCTTTTCTTCTTTTTTGCTCCGCTTACAAGGTGCAATGCCCTTAAACAGAACACACCAATTATCAGCAAAGCGATAGTTACTGTTACAATAACGTTCATCAACACCCCGATCACCTCCGCAGTTATGACCATAGTATGCGCAGGTGCGTGTTTTTGTCAATAAACAAGCGGACAGCCGAAACTGCCCGCTGTGATGTTATTTCAAATTACTCGGCGTTCTTCTTTGCCTCGATGTCAGCAAGTGCATCTCTTCTTGAAAGATTTATCCTGCCCTGATCGTCAATTTCCATTACCTTAACAACGATCTCATCGCCGACAGTCACAACGTCCTCTACCTTGTTGACTCTCTGCTTGTCCAACTTGGAGATATGAACAAGTCCTTCCTTGCCCGGAGCGATCTCAACGAATGCGCCGAAGTTCATAAGTCTTGTTACCTTACCTCTGTAAATAGCGCCGATCTCAGGGTCGTTTCCGATAGTGTTGATTATCGAGATAGCCTGCTCAGCCTTTGCAAGATCAAGTCCCGAAACAAATACATTACCGTCCTCATTGATGTCGATCTTGACATCGCACTCAGCGCTGATCTTCTGGATGACCTTTCCGCCCGAGCCGATGACCTCTCTGATCTTATCAACAGGTACCTTTGTTGTGAGCATCTTAGGTGCCCACTTGCTTACCGTAGGTCTTACCTCAGGGATAGCCTTGAGCATTATCTCATCAAGGATATAATTCCTTGCCTTGTGGGTCTTTTCAAATGCGCTTGCGATTATATCATAAGTAAGACCGTCTATCTTGATATCCACCTGGATAGCTGTGATACCGTTCTTTGTACCGCCTACCTTGAAGTCCATAT
>DFFV01000075.1:3963-25884 GCA_002371625.1 Ruminococcus sp. UBA3767 | reverse complement strand
GACATTCAAGGCTGTCGTTTATATCTTTTTCAAGGTCTTCCCTGCTGAGCCTGTTCTGATCCATGTGTCCCATTGCAGGGTGGCCGCCCTTTGTGGCAAGCACGAGCTTATCACGGTTGCCTCTCGCTTTCATCCAGCGCCCTATAACACCCTCGCTGGAATTGTGACCGTTTTCGAGCCAGTCGCAATACACCCTTGCGGTATCTATACACCAGCCGCCGCTGTGGACATAAGAATCCAGCAGCTCAAAATATACGTCATCATTATCATGGCGCTTGAAATCACCCGTGCCAAGTGTGAGCGCAGGTATCTTCGCCTCATATCTGTCATTTTTCAGAGTATAACTTATCATTTCTATCCCCCGTTTCAAGCATATTACCCATCACTATGAATTATAGCACAATTTTCACTCCAATTTCAAAATATTCTGTTAATTTATTCACAACATATTGATACAAATTTTGTTCACTTTTGATACAATAGGTATGGATAAAACTTAGGAGGGATATGCTATGATAGAATACAGATACGACACGCAGCTGCTTATCGATGCGGAAAATCTCGACGAGGACGAGGTAAGCGAATACTTTGAAACTAATTTCAAGGGTGACTGCCTGCTCGCTATCGGAGATGAATCGGTAATGAAAATACACTATCACACAAATGAGCCGTGGAAGGTGCTTGAATACTGCGCTTCTCTCGGTGAGATCTACGATATCGTCGTAGAGGACATGGACAGACAGGCAAGAGGTCTGAAGGGTTGACCTTCAGACTTTTTTGCGTTTGGGCGATCTTTTTCGGGAAAAATGTAAAAAAGCACTTGACAAGTAAGTTTACTTGATATATAATGATTAGTGTTGTAAAGGTTTTTGACTTTACAACTTTGCGTAAGGAGGCAGACAAATGGGTAAAGATCTGAGTATGTGCAGGCTTCTTGACCTTTACGGAGGTCTGCTGACTGATAAACAGCGTGATATAATGGATCTGTATTACAACGATGATCTTTCACTGGGAGAGATAGCAGACCATTACGATATTTCAAGACAGGGCGTTCACGATGCTATCAAAAGAGGCGATGAATCGCTGGCGGAATATGAGCAAAGGCTGGGGCTGCTCAAGGCGGACGAACAGCGCAGGGATGAGATAGCTCATTTTAAAGAGCTTGCGCTGGACGCATTCAACGAATGCAATGCTCACCGCTCGTTCAGATCGGTCGCAGAAAAGATCGTGACGCTGCTGGAGACGTTCGATGAGAGGCTGGAGGAGTATGAAGTGCCCTCCCCCGAAGATGAAAAGCAATGATACAGGAGGATATATATGGCGTTTGAAGGACTTTCCGAAAAACTTAATGGCGTGTTCAAGCGCCTGAGATCACGAGGAAGACTCAGCGAGTCCGACGTTAAAGAGGCTATGCGTGAAGTCAAGATGGCTCTGCTTGAGGCTGACGTAAGCTACAAGGTCGTTAAGGATTTTGTAAACAACGTTTCCGAAAGAGCTGTCGGCGAGGACGTTTTAAAGAGCCTTACCCCCGGACAGCAGGTAATAAAGATCGTTCATGAAGAGCTGATAAAGCTGATGGGCGAGGCTAATGCCAAAATAAACTTCCCGAGCAAGCCGCCTTGCATCATTATGATGTGCGGACTTCAGGGTTCGGGTAAAACCACGCACGCTGCAAAGCTGGCAAAGATGTTCAAGGATCAGGATAAAAGACCTTTGCTGATAGCTGCCGACGTTTACAGACCTGCTGCTATCGAGCAGCTGAAGGTCGTTGGTGCAAAGGCTGAGGTGCCCGTTTTTGAAATGGGACAGATAGATCCGAGAAAGATCGTTAAGGAAGGCATAAAGCACGCTAAGGATCACGGCAACGACATTGTTATCATAGATACTGCAGGACGACTGCACATCGACGAAGAGCTTATGAACGAGCTTAAAGACATCAAGGAGCTGGCTCAGCCTAACGAGATCATGCTGGTAGTTGATGCGATGATCGGTCAGGACGCTGTAAAGGTAGCTTCGAGCTTTGATGAGGCGCTGGGAATTGACAGCGTTATCCTTACAAAGCTGGATTCTGATACAAGAGGCGGTGCGGCGCTCTCGGTGCTTGCCGTTACAGGTAAACCTATAAAGTTCGTGGGTATGGGCGAAAAGCTCGGAGAGTTTGAACCTTTCCACCCCGAGAGAATGGCTTCGAGAATACTTGATATGGGCGATATGCTCACACTTATCGAGAAAGCGAGCCAGACAGTTGACGAAAAGGACGCTAAGAAGCTGGCTAAGAAGATGCAGGAAAAGGGCTTTGACCTGAACGACCTGCTCGACCAGATGAAGCAGATACACAAAATGGGTTCGATGAAATCGCTTATCAGACTTCTGCCGGGCGCAGGAAAGATAAACGATGAACAGCTCGAACAGGGCGAAAAGCAGCTCAAAAAGACCGAGGCTATGATAAATTCAATGACCAAGGCCGAGCGTGAAAAGCCCTCGATAATAGATCCTAAGAGAAAGCGCAGGATCGCAGCAGGAAGCGGAACGGAAGTTTCGGACATAAACCAGCTGCTCAAGCAGTTCGACCAGATGCAGAAGATGATGAAGCAATTCGGCATTGGCGGAAACCTGCACGGAAAGAAAGCCAAGATGAACCGTGCTGCGCTGCTGAAAGGTCTTGGCGGAATGGGCGGAATGGACGGTATGCCAAAGTAATAGTCAATAAATATCAACCAGATATTTGTTATAAACGTTATCAAACGGAGGTGAAAATATAATGGCAGTTAAGATCAGACTCAGAAGGATCGGCGCTAAGAAGGCACCGTTTTACAGAGTAGTCGTTGCAGATTCAAGATATCCCAGAGACGGACGCTGCATCGAGGAGCTGGGCTACTATGATCCTACCAAGGAGCCTACCGTTTTCAAGGTAGATGCTGAGAAGGCAAAGGCTTGGATGGAGAAGGGCGCACAGCCGACCGACACTGTAAAGGCACTTTTCAAGAAGAACAACATATAAGCTGTTTTTCAAAACCAGTAAGGCACTTATCCCACCGCAGCCTTACCGGTTTTCTCGGTGGGAACACCGCATTTTCGTGGGAGAATGGAGATTCGTTATGGAAGATTTACTCAGGACCATAGTTTCAGAGCTGGTCGAGGATAAGTCTGCTGTTGAGGTAACTGTTGATGAGCCCAACGATGAAGGCATAATCGTTTATCATCTTCATGTTGCACCCGACGACATGGGCAGAGTTATCGGCAAGCAGGGACGCATTGCTAAGGCTATAAGAGTAGTTATGAGAGCAAGCGCTTCAAGAAAAGACCAGAAGATAATGGTTGAGATAGACTGATAAAAACAAAGGCTTCGCAGATGCGAAGCCTTTTTCATTTGTGTGCATTATTTTCAGAGTCATTCGGGCGTGTGGCTGACATTGATATTATCCGGTATCAACCTGCACAAAAACCTGACAACGATAATTGCTACAAGTATCGTGAACAGATCGGCAAACAAAGCGATAATACCGGTCAGCAATACACCCAGTATAAAAGCAGGAACAGCTGCGAGATATCCAAATATCCTTAACCCTACGCCCAGCTTTCTGCGTGATGACTTTCTTATCATCAAAGTACCGATAATGATAAAAATGACGCCTAAAACAAAACCTCCGATAACTGCGGCTACTATCGCAGCAAATATTGCTGCCGTTACTCCCAGAACAGGTATTATCGCCATTGAAACTCCTCCTATTTGTCCTTATTCTTGCGCCTGTGATCCATAAAGCCCTCAAGGATTATCGTTGCGGCAACGGTATCCACGACCGCCTTTCTCGCCTTTCCCCTTACATTTGTGGTGTTGAGGATATTGTGTGCCGTCACCGTCGTTGAGCGCTCGTCCCACATCTCAACGGGACACTCGACCAGCTCACGCAGCATCTGCGCAAATTCCTCACACTTCTCTGCCCTTGGTCCTTTCGTGCCGTTCATATTTATCGGCAGACCGACAACGATAAGCTCCGCACCCTGTTCTTTTACAGCGTCAGCAACTTTCTGCGCAAGGCGCTGTGCATTGCGCTCGGTTATAGTCCCTACGGGCGTTGCAAGGAACTCCGTCCTGTCGCTGACGGCAAGCCCCGTTCGTGTATCGCCGTAGTCCACAGCAAGTATTTTCACAGCTATCGCCTCCGTTTTTTCATCACTAAAAGCAGATTATAACACATCTTTGCCCCAAAGTCAAACGGGCAGGGCGGAAAGTGAAAAAAATCAAGGGTAAAAGGCGGTTTTTTGTTGACATATCCGCATATACTGTGGTATAATGACTATAACTGATGATATAGTTGAGGAGTGTTTGAATGTCAGTAGTTAAGCTCGCCCCCGTGTTCAAGGATTACCTTTGGGGAGGAACACGGCTGAGAGATGAATTCAATAAAAAATGCGAGCTTGAAAAAGTCGCTGAAAGCTGGGAGCTTGCCTGCCATAAGCAAGGCGGGAGCACCGTCGCTTCGGGCATAAACAAAGGGCTTTCCCTTGAAGAGCTTATAAGACTTGACAAAAGCGTGCTTGGAACGAGCTGCAGCGAAAGCGATACTTTTCCGCTGCTGATAAAGCTGATAGATGCAAAGGACGACCTTTCGGTTCAGGTGCACCCCGATGATGAATATGCGCTGAAAGTTGAGGGTGAACCGGGCAAGACGGAAATGTGGTATGTGATAGACTGCGATGATGATGCGAGCCTTATCTACGGGTTCAAAGACGAGCTTTCAAAAGAGCAGTTTGCACAGATGATAGAAAACGGCAGCCTGCTTGATGCAGTAAATAAAGTCAAGGTGCACAAGGGCGATGTTTTCTTTATCCCGTCGGGAACGCTTCACGCTATCGGCAAGGGCATACTTATTGCGGAGATACAGGAGAATTCAAACACGACATACCGTGTATACGATTACGGCAGAGTCGGTGCGGACGGAAAGCCGAGAGAGCTGCACATTGAAAAGGCAGTTGAGGTGACCGACACCAAGCCGATAAAGCTGAGGGAAAGATATGAAACTATAAAGGCTGACGGCTGCAGCTTCAGGCTGCTTGAGCACTGCGGATATTTCAGCTCGGCAGTATTTGATGTTTCGCAGGAAGTTGAGCTTTGCATTGACAAAAGGAGCTTTGCGCACATTCTTTTTATCGAGGGCAGTGCGAAGATAGCTTCCGACGAGGTGCTTGATGCACAAAAGGGCGACAGCTTTTTTATAGCAGCCGGAACGCAGAGCGTGCGGATAAGCGGCAGGTGCAGCTTTATTCTCACAAGGAACGGCTTTGAGGAAGGATTTGATAGGCTTGTTAAAGAAAAACCGTAAGGAGTTATTTATCGCTTTTGCAGCTTCGGTGCTGGGCGACCTGGTGCTGATGATGGTTTACTATTATCTTCACAACAAGCAGGGAGTCTTTCCCGAGTTTGATATTGCAAGGGCAACTACGGTAGCTATCGTGCTTACCGCATTTATCGCAGGCATTATATGCTATGTTAGGCACAAGAAGGACGATAATCCGGCAGGCATCACAATGATAGCAGCGCTTTGCTCATTCGCCGGCGCTTTCATCGGCTCTGTGAGCGGAACGGTGATAGCTGCAAATATCGTGAAATAAAAAGCATTTTTTATAAATCTGGAGGGACTGAAAATGAAACACTACATAGGCATCGACCTGGGAGGAACAAACATCAAGGCGGGCATTGTAAACGAGAATTACGAGATAGTCGCAAAGGCTACCACGAAAACTATGCTGCCAAGACCTGCTGAGGAGATATGCGCTGATATGGCAAAGGTATCGCTTGAGGCTATGCAGCAGGCAGGACTTACTCTTGATGATATCGAATCCATCGGTATAGGCACACCGGGAACTGCCAACTCGGAAACGGGAATAATCGAATACTCGAACAACCTGGGATTTCTCAATCTGCCCGTTGTCGAGATAATGCAAAAGCATATCAACAAGCCTATATATGTAGAGAACGATGCTAATGCAGCTGCTTACGGCGAGTTCGTTGCAGGTGCTGCAAAGGGCGCTAACGACGCTGTTTGCATTACACTGGGAACAGGCGTTGGCGGCGGAATAATCATAAACGGAAAGATCTACTCGGGCTTCAATTTTGCAGGCGCTGAGATAGGTCACACGGTGATAGACCCCAACGGTCCCGAGTGCACCTGCGGAAGAAAGGGCTGCTTTGAGGTGTTCTCCTCTGCTACGGGACTTGTCAGAATGACAAAGGAAGCTATGCTTGAGGATAAGTCATCTGTAATGTGGCAGATGAACGAGGAGGACGGAAAGGTTTCCGCAAGAACTGCTTTTAATGCTATGAGAGCAGGCGACAGAGCCGGAAAGGCCGTTGTTGATAAGTATATCAAGTACCTTGCTTGCGGAATCACAAACACGATAAACATTTTCCAGCCTGATATCCTTTGCATAGGCGGAGGAGTCTGCAACGAGGGCGATCCCCTGCTGCTGCCGCTCAAAGAGCTGGTCGCTAAGGAGGTCTACACAAAGAATTCTGCAAAGAACACGGAGATAGTTATTGCTAAGCTGGGCAACGATGCAGGAATAATCGGTGCAGCGTTCCTCGGACAAGACCACAAGAGAGGTTGATATGGGTTTCTTAGACAAGGTAAAGGACTTTCTTGATGACGGAAAGATAAACGGTTCAACACAGCAGCCGCAGCAGGCTCAGCAAACGCAGCCCGTTCAGCCCGTTCAGCCTGAAAATGACAGTGTGGCAAGTGCGGAGGAAAATGTAAGACATTTCAATGAATTGAAGGCACAGGCAGGTGTTGATACAAATGCCGCTGCCAATTCAAAAGATGACAGAACCATCGAGGCAGGAGAAACGGTAACGGTAGAGGTAGGCTTTGACAGCCCCGTAGCGTATGCCGATAAGGATATGGTACCTGTAAGATTCACTTTAAAGGGTACAGTCGTAGTTGAAGTGGTAGACTACACGCAAAAATACGGCAAGTTACAGGAGTTGCTGAATACATATATCAAAGGTGAAGTCTTTAGTAGAATCCCTGCCAAAAGACCAAAGGCAAATGAACTTGGAGCAATCGCAAAAGAAGCAGAGAGTTCTTTACAGTATGTTTCCAATTATATATCTTACCTTAAATATAAGAGTGCAAGCATACAGATCGTTGGCCGGGAGGTCCCCGGCGAACAGCCTATGCTGTGACAGGAGGAAGATCGTATGGGTTTCTTAGACAAGGTAAAAGACTTTCTTGATGACGGAAAGTTAAACGGTTCAACACAGCAGCCGCAGCATGCTCAGCAAACGCAGCCTGTACAGGCTCCGCAGCCGCAGGAACAGCCTGCGCAGAACACGCTTGAGGTGGGAAGAACGATAGTTGCCGGATTCGGAACACCATATCCCGTGCCATACAAAGAGCCTGATGGCAGTGTTTCATATATCCGTGCATCAGGAAAAATGACGCTGGTCATTAAGGCAGGCGGTCTCACCGAAGAAATGCTGACAAACGAAGTTGCTCCTATGGTTTCCCAGGAGCTTATCAAGGAGCTTACAAGGTGCAGCTCGGACAGTATCCGTTCAAACCAGCTGCATGCGCATCATCGTGAAATGGGAGAAAATATTGCAAAGAACGTTGTTCTCAGCTCGGCAGAGTTACAGAGCGTTTCTTTTGCAAACATAGTTGCTTCAGCTGAGAGATGATTCCCGGGTGAGCAAAAAACTATTCAAGAGCAGATTTTATATTATATAGCCACGGCATAGGTGAGCTGCCTGCAGGGCGGCGGGTATCTGGCAAGCAATGCTTGTTTTGCTGTGGATATGAAAGAAGGTTATTATTATGTCAGAATGTAAAGAGTGCAAGAATTATTTCTGCGAAGGAGTTGACAAGGCACCGCAGAGGTCGCTGTTCAATGCGCTGGGAATGACTAAGGAGGAGCTTGAAAGACCGCTGGTAGGTATCGTTTCTTCTTACAACGAGATAGTTCCCGGACACATGAACATTGACAAGATAGTTGATGCCGTTAAAATGGGCGTTGCTATGGCAGGCGGTACTCCTGTGGTGTTCCCTGCTATCGCTGTATGCGACGGTATCGCTATGGGACATCAGGGTATGAAATATTCACTGGTCACCCGTGACCTTATCGCAGATTCAACAGAGTGTATGGCGCTTGCGCACCACTTTGATGCACTTGTTATGGTGCCTAACTGCGACAAAAACGTTCCGGGACTGCTTATGGCTGCGGCAAGAGTAAATGTGCCGACGATATTCGTTTCCGGCGGCCCGATGCTTGCAGGACACGTTAAAGGCTCAAAGACTTCCCTTTCAAGTATGTTTGAGGCTGTGGGCACCTACAACGCAGGCAAGTTCTCGCTGGAGGACGTTGAGGAATTTGAAAACAAAGCCTGCCCGACCTGCGGTTCATGCTCGGGAATGTATACGGCAAACTCAATGAACTGCCTTACCGAAGTCCTTGGAATGGGACTGAGAGGCAACGGAACTATACCTGCGGTATATTCAGACAGACTCAAGCTCGCTAAGCACGCAGGAATGCAGGTTATGGAGCTTTACCGCAAGAATATAAGACCTCGTGACATCATGACCGAGGAGGCTTTCAAAAACGCTATCGCTGCGGACATGGCACTTGGCTGCTCGACCAACTCGATGCTGCACCTGCCTGCTATCGCACATGAATGCGGTATTGAGCTTGACCTTGAGCTTGTTAACGAGATAAGCGAAAGAACACCTAACCTTTGCCACCTTGCTCCTGCAGGACACACCTATATGGAGGATCTCAACGAGGCAGGCGGAGTTTATGCGGTACTGGGTGAGCTTGCAAAGAAAGACCTTATCAACACACAGTGCATCACCTGCACAGGAAAGACTGTTGCAGAAAACATCAAGGGCTGTGTGAACAAGAATAAAGATATAATCAGGGATATTAACGATCCGTATATGCCAAACGGCGGTATCGCTGTGCTCAGGGGCAACCTTGCACCTGATACCTGCGTTGTTAAGAGAAGTGCAGTCGCTCCCGAGATGCTCAAGCACGAAGGACCTGCAAGGGTATTTGACAGCGAGGAAGAGGCTATTGATGCTATCAGAGGCGGAAAGATAGTCGAGGGCGATGTTGTTGTTATCAGATACGAAGGCCCTAAGGGCGGACCGGGAATGAGAGAAATGCTCAACCCGACTTCTGCTATCGCAGGAATGGGACTTGGATCGACAGTTGCGCTTATCACCGACGGACGTTTCAGCGGTGCAACAAGAGGTGCTTCCATTGGTCACGTTTCTCCTGAGGCGGCTCTTGGCGGAAATATCGCACTGGTACACGAGGGCGATATGATAGCTATTGATATAAACGCTCACAGCATCGAGCTTAAGGTTTCGGACGAGGAGCTTGCTGAGAGAAGAAAGAACTGGACTCCGAGAGAGCCAAAGATCAAAACAGGTTATCTTGCAAGGTATGCTTCGCTGGTAACAAGCGCAAACAGAGGAGCAGTTCTTGAAAACAAGTGATAAATGATAATAGGAGGACGATCAATATGAAAAAGAAAAGTACTGCAAGAAAAATCATTTCAGGTATCCTGGGTATTATCTTTCTTTTGCTGGTGATCTGCGGAATAGTTGTTGCGACTTATGTTTTCGGCTCACCTTCAAAGGACGGCGATTCCCGTCAGCTCATCATGGGTAACTGGATAGACACTGATAACCACACAAAGTTCACCTTCGGTGAAGACGGTGACTTTAAAATGGTGGATACCAAAGATGACAAAACGCTCGGCAAGGGCTATTTCAAGATCAATGAGGATACAAAGGAAATAAAGATCCTGCTGTTGCCTTCAGAGCGTTCTGACGATATCAATTTCGGATTGAACCTCGGATTCTTCTGCACAATGTCTTACAGAGACCTCAAGTTCCCAAGTGAAGAGCTTGTAAAAGCAAAGAGAAAAGTTGACAACGCTACCTGCAAACTGCTTTTCATGAACGCAGACGGTAAGGTTTACAAGTGCGAGAGAGACGAGAACAAGACAAACTTCTACACCAAGGATTCAAGCAGCGAGTAAATGAATATTCTTATTAAAAATGTTTTTGCGGTAGATCCGCAGAGTGAGCTTGAAAGGCTCGTTGATATCGGGATAGACGGCGGTATTATCACTGCCGTGGAAAACCCGGGAAGCATCAGCGATAAAGATGCTGAGCGAGTTATCGACGCAAAGGGAAAGCTCACAGCATTGCCCGGATTGTTTGATATGCACGTTCACTTCCGTGATCCCGGGCAGACTTATAAAGAGGACATAATCACCGGAGCCGCCGCCGCTAAGGCAGGCGGCTTTACCGGCGTTGCGTGTATGCCAAACACAAAGCCTGTTATCGACAACGCAGAGCTGGTGAAGTATGTGCTGAACAAGGCACAGAAAACAGGCATTGATGTGCTCCCTATCGGCTGCGTGACAAAGGGTATGCAAAGCAAGGAGCTTTGCGACTACAACGAGCTGAAGGCTGCAGGTGTTTGTGCACTTTCAGACGACGGACGGCCTGTGGAAAATGCAGAGCTTATGAGACAGGCTCTTGAAAAAACGCTTGACAACGGACTTACGGTGCTTTCGCACTGCGAGGATCTGAAGATAATCAACGGCGGTATCATCAACAAGGGTGAGGTTTCCAAAAAGCTGGGCGTTAAGGGCATGGACAGAGCAAGCGAGGATTATATCACTGCTCGTGAGATCGCACTTGCGATGAGCTGCGGTGCGCACATACATATCTGCCACGTTTCCACAAGAGGCTCGGTGAATATTATCCGTGCTGCAAAAAAAGACGGCGTTAACGTTACCTGCGAGACAGGACCGCACTATTTTACATTTACAGACGAAAAGCTGCTCAGCCGTGATGCTGATTACAGAATGTCTCCGCCGCTGCGCACAGAGGACGACAGGCAGGCAGTTGAGGAAGCGGTGCTGGACGGCACTATCGACTGCATAATAACCGACCATGCTCCGCACAGTGCAGAGGAAAAGGCGAACTTTGAAACTGCTCCGAACGGTGTTGTAGGACTTGAAACCTCACTTGCTGCTACGCTGACAAAGCTGTATCACACAGGAAAATGCGGACTTGGCAGGATAGCCGAGCTTATGAGCATTAGACCGAGGCAGATACTTGGTCTGCCAACTACAAAGATAGCAGTTGGCGAGCGTGCCGACCTTGCGCTGATAGATGTTGACTATGAGTGGGTTGTTATTCCCGAACAGCTTCATTCAAAAAGCAAAAACAGCGTCTTTAAGGGCGAAAGGTTAAAGGGCAAAAACCTGTATACTATTTGCAAAGGTAAAGTAGTTTTTGAATATCAAAGCAATGCTAAAGGAGAATAGACATGGGATTTGACAGACTTATCGAAAACATCGTGCGCACACAGAACCCATCTGTTGTGGGACTTGACCCAAAGCTCGAATATGTACCCGAGTTCATCAGGCGCAGGAATTTCAAAAAGTACGGCAAGAACTTAAAGGGTGCTGCTAAGGCGATACTGGAATTCAATAAAGAGATAATCGACGAGATCCACGATATATGCCCTGCTATCAAGCCGCAGGCTGCATACTACGAAATGTACGGCTATCAGGGCGTTAAGACGCTTTACAAGACTATCGAGTATGCGCAGAGCAAGGGTATGTTCGTAATTACCGACGGTAAGCGCAACGATATAGGTGCGACAATGGAGGCTTATGCCACGGCACACCTGGGACTTACAGATGTTGACGGCGAAAAGATAGCTGCTTTCGGAAGCGATGCGCTGACGGTAAACGGCTACCTCGGCACAGACGGTATATCTCCGCTGCTGGAGCAGTGCAAGGCTTTTGACAAGGGCATTTTCGTGCTGGTAAAGACCTCAAACAAATCCTCGGGCGAGCTGCAGGACCTGATGATAGGCAACAAGAGCGTTTATGCGACAATGGGCGCAATGTGCGAGAGCTGGGGACGTGACAACATCGGCAAATACGGCTACTCTGCTGTTGGCGCAGTTGTTGGTGCAACTTACCCCGAGCAGCTGGCTGAGATGAGAAAGGCTCTGCCGCACACGTTCTTCCTTGTTCCCGGCTACGGTGCACAGGGCGGCGGCGCTGAGGGTGTTTCCAAAGCGTTTGACGAAAACGGCATGGGTGCGATAGTCAATTCTTCAAGAGGCGTTATGTGCGCTTACAAGAAGGAAGATGGCTGCGACGAAAAGGACTTTGCAAAGGCTGCACGCCGTGAGGTCATCAGAATGAAGGAGGACATAATCTCCTATCTGCCGACGATAAAGGCTGCTGAAAAGTAAAACACGCATAAAAATAACCGCTTATGTTTTAACTCAAACGTAAGCGGTTTACTTTTTTGGATATGGTTTTTTGACATTTGTGCGCCCGATAAGGTAATCAACGCTTGTGCCGTAAATATCGGCTATCTGCGAGAGGATCTCCAGCGGAAATGCTCGGCTGCCGTTTTCGTAGTTGGAATAGGCACTGCGAGTGATGAATAGCTTATCGGCTACCTGCTGCTGCGTAAGGTCATTATCTTCACGAAGATTTTTTATCCTGTCAATTTGCACAAAAATCACCTCCGAAATTATTATACCATGACACGCTATGTGGCATTGACTTTTGACACATTCTGTGTCATAATATAGGTATAGAAAATATTGGAGGTGGTCGTTATGACTAAAAATAAGAAAACAATAGTTGTTATTGTTTCAGTATGTGCAATTATTATAGGTATCATACTTTTCCTTGTTTTAACAGGTAAAAAAGTCGAAGGAATATGGGAACTATATGCAATTTCTCAAAATGGTGGAGAAATGCAGTCTGTAAAAGCATCAAATATGAGAACCGTTGTATTTACAAAAGACACCATGGAGGTTGACGGAAACAGGAAAGCCTATTATAAAGTAGATGGTGATAAAATGTATTTAGGGAAATATCAAGAAGATGTTGACAGTAAGAAAACTGTAGTTACAATTGTCAAACACACAAGTGATGAATTAGTGTTATTATACAGCGATGGAATAACTGAATACTTGAGAAAAAAACAATAATCATTTAAGCCCTCACACCGAGGGCTTTTTTGCGCCTTATTGACAGTATGCGCAAAATAGGCTATAATTATTACAATATAGTATTCGGAGGTACAAATATGTACAAACAGGGTAAGTTTATTATTGCCGAAAAAAAGGCGATAGCTAAGGGCATTTTTGATATTACCGTGCTTTGTCCCGAAATTGCTGCCGAAACGATGCCGGGACAGTTCGCACAGGTCGCTGCGGAGGGCTTCTTTCTGCGCAGACCTATCTCGATATGCGAGGTGGACAGGGACAAGGGCACGATAAGGCTCGTTTTTGAAGTTAGAGGTCACGGTACCGACAAAATTTCGCAGCTGGCAAAAGGCTCGCTTGTGGACATTATCGCTCCGCTTGGCAAGAGCTTTACTGTGCTTGAAAAGGGCAAAAAAGCTATCTGCATCGGCGGAGGTATCGGCACTCCCCCTATGGTCGAAATTGCAAAGGCTTACGGCGAGAATGCCACGGTAATAAGCGGTTTCCGCAGCGCTAATGCGGTAATTTTGCAGGAAGACTTCAAGGCAAACGGAAATAAAACAATCCTGTGCACCGATGACGGAACGGCAGGGATAAAGGGCTTTGTGACCGATGCGCTGAGCAGCGAACTTGCAAAAGAAAAGCCTGATATTATTTACGCCTGCGGACCGATGATGATGCTAAAGGGCGTTACGCAGATAGCTGCCGAAAACGGCATTTACTGCGAGGTATCGCTCGAACAGCGAATGGCGTGCGGCGTGGGTGCGTGCCTGGTATGCGTATGCAGAACAGTCAAGAACGGCGAGGAGTTCAACTCGCACGTTTGCAAGGACGGACCTGTATTTGACAGCAAGGAGGTGGTTTTTGAATGAACAGGCTCAGTGTGAATTTCTGCGGTGTGCAGTTCAAAAACCCCGTTATACCTGCGAGCGGAACTTTCGGCTACGGCAGAGAGTACGAGCAGTTCTATCCGCTTTCAAGGCTGGGCGGGATTTCCGTCAAGGGGACGACCCTTAACAGGCGTGAGGGCAACCCGGGACCGAGAGTTGCGGAAACTCCCAGCGGTATGCTCAACTCGGTAGGGCTTCAAAACGGCGGCGTAAAAAAATTCCTTGAATACGAGATGCCAAACCTTGTGACCAAGGACACACGCATTATCGCAAACATCGCAGGTGCGACAGTTGAGGAGTGCGCCGAGCTTGCTTCTATGCTTGAGGGAAGCGCTGTTGACCTGATAGAGCTGAACATTTCCTGCCCGAATGTAAAGGCAGGCGGTGCGGCTTTCGGCACGGACTGCACGGTAGCCGGACAGGTCACAAGGGCTGTTAAGGACGCAACGACAAAGCCGCTTATGGTAAAGCTCTCGCCTAATGTGACGAGCATAACCGACATCGCAAAAAGCGTTGAGGCAAATGGTGCCGACGCAGTATCTCTGATAAACACGCTGCTTGGCATGAGGATAGACATAAAAACAGGCAGACCGATACTCAAAAACAACGTGGGCGGTCTTTCGGGACCTGCGGTGTTCCCTGTTGCCGTGAGAATGGTATGGCAGGTCGCAAACGCTGTAAAGATACCTGTTATGGGCATGGGCGGCGTTGCAACGTGGGAAGACGCTGTGGAGATAATGATGGCAGGTGCGAGCGCTGTCCAGGTCGGTGCGGCTATCTTCAATGATCCGTACACGCCGATAAAGATCATCGACGGGCTTGAAAAGTACTGCATTGACAACAACATAGACAACATCTCGCAGATCGTCGGCACGGTCAAGCCGTGGTAGTCAGAGGTAAGATGTAAAAGGTAAGAGAAAAGCGTATGAGTACTTTTTTTTGTACACATACGCTTTTTATTTTAAGTCCGAATATTTGTACTGTTATGCTGTCTGGTCGAACTGGGAGTTGTAAAGCTCGCTGTAGAAGCCGCCAAGAGCCATAAGCTCGTCGTGGCTTCCCTGCTCGACGATATCACCATCACGCATTACAAGGATAACATCGGCATCTCTGATAGTTGAGAGCCTGTGAGCGATGATAAAGCTGGTCCTGCCCTTCATGAGGTTATCCATTGCCTTTTGTATGCGTATCTCGGTACGGGTATCAACAGAAGATGTTGCTTCATCAAGGATAAGTATCTTGTTGTTGGCAAGGATAGCTCTTGCTATGGTAAGCAGCTGCTTTTGTCCCTGCGAAACATTGGACGCTTCCTCGTTGAGTACCATATTATAGCCTCCGGGCAGTGTTTCGATAAACCTGTGAACGTGCGCTGCTTTTGCCGCTGCTATTACCTCCTCATCGGTGGCATCGAGCCTGCCGTAGCGGATGTTTTCCATTATAGTGCCGTTAAACAGCCATGTGTCCTGCAATACCATTCCGAACGCTTCACGAAGCTCGCTGCGGTCAAATGACCTGATATCGTACCCGCCTATACTGATGCTGCCGCCGTTGAGGTCATAAAAACGCATGAGCAGCTTGACAAGTGTGGTCTTTCCTGCACCCGTCGGACCTACGATAGCGATCTTCTGCCCGTTCTTGACCTGTGCTGAGAAATCGTGAATGATTATCTTTTCGGGATCGTAGCCGAACTTTACATGGTCAAATGTAACGTTTGCGGTAACATCACCGATAGCAACAGGAGCGTGCTGTTCAGCCTTCTGCGGCTCTTCATCTTCCTCAAGGAATTCAAAGACTCTCTCGGAAGCTGCTGCTGCGGACTGTACCATTGAAGATACCTGTGCGATCTGCGAGATAGGCTGAGTGAAGTTCTTTACATACTGGATAAATGCCTGGATATCGCCGACTGTCATCAGACCACTCATGGCTCTGAGTGCGCCGAGAACTGCGACCGCAACATAGCCGAGGTTTCCGACAAAGGTCATTACTGGCATCATCATTCCCGAGAAGAACTGGGATTTCCACGACGACTTATAAAGCACATCGTTTGCCTTATCGAATTCCTCAACGCTTGCTTTTTCACGGTTGAACGCCTTGACGACCATGTGACCTGCATATATCTCCTCGACCTGACCGTTTACATGGCCAAGGTATTCCTGCTGCTGCTTGAAATACTTCTGCGAATGCTTGACAACTACGCCGACTATTATTCCCGAAACAGGCAGGATAGCAAGTGCGACAAGTGTGAGCATCGGAGAAATGGTAAGCATCATTATGAGCACGCCGACTATTGTGGTTATCGAGGTAATGAGCTGGGTCACGGACTGGTTTAGCGACATTCCCAGTGTGTCGATATCGTTGGTTACTCTTGAAAGCACCTCGCCGTTGGTCTTTTTATCAAAGTAATTCATCGGCAGGCGGTTCATTTTTGCAGCAAGCTCTTTTCTCAGCCTGTAAGAGATTGTCTGCGAAACATTTGCCATTATAAGTCCCTGAATGAGCTGCATTGCAGCTGAGATAACATACAAGCCCAGTGAGATGACAAGTATCGTGCCTATTTTTTCAAAGTCGATGCCGCCTGTGCCGCCTATTTTATCCTGCAAGCCCTCAAACAGTGCATCAGTAGCCTTTGCCATTACCTTTGGTCCTACTATTGTGAAAACTGTACTGCCGATAGCGAAGATTATGACAAATATCAGCCCGAGCTTATACTTTGCCATATATCTGAGCAGCTTGCCCATTGACTTTTTAAAGTCCTTCGGCTTTTCGACCGCAACACCCGGCGGTCCGTGTCTGCGCCTTTGCTGTGCCATATTACTTCGCCTCCTTTGCATTTGCTTCTTCAAGCTGCTTGTTATACTCCGCTTCGGATATCTGCGAGCGGACTATCTGGTCATAGACCTCACAGTTTTTCAGCAGCTCGTAATGAGTGCCCTTGCCTGCTATCTTTCCGTCGTCAAGAACGATTATCTCATCGGCATTCATGATAGTAACTATTCTCTGGGCAACGATTATTATAGTTGAATCCTTGACATTTTCACCAAGTGCTTTTCTTAGTGCAACGTCGGTCTTGAAATCAAGGGCTGAGAAGGAATCATCGAAAATGAGTATCTTCGGTTTCTTGGCGATAGCTCTTGCAATAGAGAGCCTTTGCTTTTGTCCGCCCGATACGTTCGTACCGCCCTGTGCGATCTCGGATTTATAGCCTTCGGGCTTGGCGGTGATAAACTCCTCTGCCTGCGCTATCTGCGCTGCTTTTTCAAGCTGCTCGTGCTCGGCATCGGTACAGCCGAAGGACAGGTTGGAATCAATATCGCCGCTGAACAGCACTGCCTTTTGCGGAACAAAGCCTATCGCATCACGCAGGTTATGCTGTGTATAATCACGCACATCTACTCCGTCAATGGTTATCCTTCCGCTCGTAACATCGTAAAATCTCGGGATAAGGTGGATAAGTGTGGATTTACCGCTGCCCGTGCTTCCGATTATCGCTGTGGTCTTTCCGCTGCGTGCGGTGAAATCTATATCCTCAAGCACATCGGCATCGGCATTGTCATATCTGAAATTAACGTGTTCAAATCTTACAACGCCCTGCGTTACCTTTGTATCCTCGCTTGCGCTCTCTCTGTCAACGACCGTAGGCTCAGAGCGAAGCACCTCGTCAACACGCTCGGCTGCAACTGCCGCTCTTGGCAGAAATACCGAGATCATTGTGAGCATAAGGAATGACATGATTATCATCATAGCATAGGTTATAAATGCCGTCATGCTGCCGACCTGCAGCTTTCCGATGTCTATCTGCTTGGCTGCTATCCATACTATAAGAATGGCTACGCCGTTCATCATAAGCGTCATTGCGGGGAACATAAAGCTCATGACCCTATGGGTGAAGAGCATTGTTTTGGTGAGGTCGGTGTTAGTTTCATCAAAGCGCTTTTCCTCGTGCTTTTCTCTCGAGAAAGCTCTTATAACGGGCAGACCTGTAAGTATCTCACGGGTGACGAGGTTGAGCTTATCTACCTTTTTCTGCATTACCTTGAACTTAGGCATCGCAATTGCCAAAAGAATGCCGACAAGCGCCATTACTCCGATAACTGCCACGCCGATTATCCACACCATACTGGTGTTGGTATCAAGCACTCTCAACATTCCGCCGATGCCGAGGATAGGTGCATAAAGGCACATTCTCAGCATTATCGTGAGCACCATTTGTATCTGCTGGATATCGTTGGTGGAACGTGTGATAAGGCTTGATGTGGAAAAGCTGTCCATTTCCTGATTTGAAAAGCTGATGACCTTTTTGAACACGCCTACTCTGAGGTCAAGTCCGATGCCTGCACCTATCTTTGCGGCAAGGAAGCCGACAAGCACTGTGCAAAGCATTATAAGTCCTGCCATTCCCAGCATTTTAAGGCCTGCTTTGAGCAGATAGCTTTTTTCAAGCTCGTCAAGGTCTACCCCGATAGAATCATACTCCTGCTGAACAAACGCCTTTGCAGCCTGCTCAATTGCCATATCAGACATATCCGAGGCGTTTTTCATCATGCTCTCTCTGAAGCCTGCTGCTGTAACACCGCTGCTCATTTTGATAAACTCAAGCATTGTTTTGCCTTTGAGCTTTTCAAGCATCTCAGGCGGCATCTGCTCCTGCGAGCCTTCCTGCTGCGGCATTTTATCAAGCGGCATTTTCGCAGCTGCGGAATACACCATTATCGCTGTACCCATTGAGCTGTCGAGCTTTTTGAGCTTTTCGCTGTCCTGCTCGGTGCGCTTATAAGCCGTCAGCTTTCTGCTCGTGCTTTTCCACGGAAGGATATCATCTCCGTTTATATCCTCCACGAGCTCATAGCTGTCCTCAAATACTTCCAGCTCATCCTGTGTCATAAACAGCTTTATATCGTCCATGCTGCTCTGACTTATGACCTTTGGCGAGACACTGTCAACGCCCTTTTGCAAAATTCCCGTGTCCATGATATCGGCTGTGTAATCAGGCAGCGCAAGATCGCAAAGCGCCTGCACCACAAGCAATATCAGAACAAGCAGACACTGGAATTTATATCTTCCCAGATTTTTTATCAGCTTTCCCATTTATACTCTCCTTACTGTCTTTTTCTCTTTGTAGGATAACCTCGCTGTTAAATCGCCAGAACTCCTCTGCAAGCTCAAGCAGCAGCAGAAGCCTATCCATACCCATTTTGCTGCCTATCTCTTCAAGTGTCTGATGATACTGCAAATGGTCGCTTTCCCACACATCGTAACCCTTTTTGGTAACACAGACCTTGACTCCCCTGCGGTCATCGGTCGAAAGCTCACGCCTTACATATCCCTGCTCTTCAAGACCTGTTATCAGCTTGGTTATCATCGCAGGCGTGCAGTTTCTCTCATCAGAAAGCGTTTTCATCGGTATGCCTGTATCGACGGCGGGCTTGCCCCCGGACTTAGCAGCATCAAGTATGCTTGCCATCACACCAAACTCACCGTATCGCAGCTTATGTGTGTCCTGATATCCCCTCATAGCTGCTTTGAGGTCGTTATGGGCGTACATCAGCTTGTGTATCCTGCTTTCAAGCTCATCATTCACGGCGTTTCTCCTTTCTTCAGATAATATTTTACTTGGTTAATAATTTACATAGTTAATGATACTACATTTTGCCCCTGATGTCAACGCCCCTATTGACGAATTTAATAAAAGGGCAAGTATTTCTTTTGTGGATTTTTCACATACAAGGCACTTGATTATTTTTAAAAGATAATATATAATAGTATAGATGAATCATCACAGGGAGGAAGTATATGTTTACAGATAACCAGCAGGTACAGGGACAAAGCACGGGAAAGATAAAAGTCCCCGGCGGATATATATTCTATGCGCTGTTTCTGCCTGTTATAGGACTGTTTCTTGAAAAATACGCATACTCAGCGATCGTAGCTATTATAATGTGGGCGCTGGTGATAATACTGATGCCGCTGAGCTGCTACCTTGACAAAAGGATGCTTGAAAAGCATGAGATAGACACCATTAACCTTGGAAAAACGTATTTGTTAGCTCCGCTTTACGTCTACAAACGGCAGAAGCTGGTCAGAGGAGATCCTGCGCTGTGCATCGTGATAGTGGTACTGTGCATAGGTGCGATACTCACGAACGGCTTTGTCAAGGGTTCAAGGGTAACCGCAGATGTAGTTCCCGACATTGTAAGGAACAGCCCGATAACGCAGCTCGATAACTTCTCGGGAAGCTCGGTGAACACGATAGACGAATGTGTGAGCAAATATCTCGGCAAGGAAGCTGAATGGGCGGCAGAGAAAACTGACTACGGATTTATGATAACGGCAGCGGGAACACACGGTTCAAAGCTGACTGAGATAAAGTTCAGGCTTGAATTTGACGGGTTCACATACCACAGCTTCCGCATTTTTGAGATAACCGAAAACGGCGAGGAGCTTGACACCGACGGAAGAAAACGTGTGCTCAACGACTGCTTTATCGACTACAAGAAGACAGCTGATGCTGACAGCTCATCGGCAGGTGAAAGCTCTTCAGAGGTGGATTGACATGACCGATATGTTCGCTGATTTTGAATTCAATGCGCCGACCGACTGCGATATTACGCAGGTACACGGTATGGCTCTGCCAAAAGACTATCTGGAGTTTATGCACAAGCACAACGGCGGAGAGGGTCCTGTCGGGGAGAACGCATATCTGCAGCTCATTGCTCTTGAAGAGCTTGAGCAGTTCAACGAAGATTACGGCATTTTTGAACGCCTGAGCGGCATATTCATCTTCGGCACAGACCTTGGCGGAATGCTTTTCGGCTGCAAAGGCAGCGAAGGAACATACTGTGCGATAGATTCCTGTTCGATTGCGCCCGAGGACATCTTCTGGGCGGGGAAAGACTTTGAGGGCTTTATTAAAGCACTTGACGCAGGAGAATTGTGAAAACATACAAAAAACAGCCTCGAAACGCCTTGTTTTCGGGGCTGTTAATATTATATTCAAAAGTGAAATGACAAACGAGAAATCGAGAGAAACGGAGAAAAACAGAGAGATTTAAAGAGAATGAGGGATATAAATTAAATTTTCGCCTGTTTTGCCCTTGACAATTTGTTTTGATTTCTGTATAATGAACAATGTTGCGAGTACGCAGGGCTTTCACCTGCGCAAGTGAACATTTAATTTGAACGGAGGAAAAAATATGTCAACTTATATGCCAAAGGCTGCAGACATAAAGCGCACATGGTATGTACTGGATGCTGAAGGACAGTCACTGGGTAGAGTTGCTGCCAAGGCTGCTCACATCCTCAGAGGCAAGCACAAGCCTACCTTTGCACCACACGCTGACTGCGGCGATCATGTTATCATCATCAACACAGACAAGGCTGTTCTTACAGGAAACAAGCTGGAGGACAAGTATTACAGATGGCACACAGGCTGGATCGGCGGTCTCAAGGAGATCAAGTATTCAAAGCTCATGGCTGAGCAGTCTGACAGAGCTATGACAATAGCTGTTACCGGTATGCTGCCGCACAACTCTCTGGGCAGAAACTGCGCTAAGAGACTGAGAGTTTACAAGGGTGCTGAGCACAACAATGCTGCACAGAATCCTGTTAAATACGAACTGTAATTGAAAGGAGCAATATAGATGTACGAATCAAAGAAGCCATATTTCTATGGCACCGGAAGAAGAAAGCATTCTGTTGCCCGTGTTCGTGTTTACGAGGGTACAGGTAAGATCACAATAAACGGAAGAGATATCGACGATTACTTCGGACTTGAGACTCTCAAGCTGATCGTTCGTCAGCCATTCGGAGTTACAAACACTGTTGACAAGTACGACATCGTTTGCACAGTTGCAGGCGGCGGAGTTACAGGTCAGGCAGGTGCTATCAGACATGGTCTTTCAAGAGCTCTGCTCCAGGCAAGCGACGATTATCGTCCACTTCTCAAGAAGGAAGGCTTCCTGACAAGAGATCCAAGAATGAAGGAAAGAAAGAA
>DFFV01000075.1:0-3917 GCA_002371625.1 Ruminococcus sp. UBA3767 | reverse complement strand
TGAAGGAAAGAAAGAAGTACGGCTTGAAAGCTGCTCGTCGTGCTCCTCAGTTCTCGAAGAGATAATTTTTTCAAATACGAAATATCCCGAAGGCTTAGAGTCTTCGGGATTCTTTTTAATCATCATAACCGTCGAGGAAATGCGTTATCTCGCCGTTCTTCTTGTAGGAAATGATAGTATTCAGGTTTACGTTCTCGACGCTGCGGAAAATATTCGCCTCGATCTGAGGGTTGCGCTGCTTTAGCTCGGCAATGAGATGCTTGATCTCAAGCCTTTTTGATTCGGACTCTCCCGTATGACCCACGCTGGTGTTTTCCTCGGTGAAGCGGCAGGCGCACTGCAGAAAATGCAAGTCATTATAATCCCGCCAGCGCTTGATCTCCGCCTCTCTTATCAAATACATCGGGCGAATCAGCTGCATTCCCTCAAAATTGGCACTGTGCAGCTTGGGCATCATCGTCTGCACCTGACCGCCGTAGATCATTCCCATAAGGATCGTTTCAATCACATCATCATAATGGTGCCCGAGTGCGATCTTATTGCAGCCCATTTCCTTGGCTTTGTTATAAAGATGGCCTCTCCTCATTCTTGCGCAAAGGTAGCATGGGTTGTTTTTCACATTGAAAACGGAATTGAAAATGTTAGTTTCAAATACTTCTATCGGTATGCCGAGTATGGCGGCATTCTTTTCGATAAGCCTGCGGTTCACCGGACTGTACCCTGGGTCCATAACAAGAAATTTCAGCTCGAAATCAAACTTGTTATGCGCTTTCAATTCCTGAAACAATTTGGCAAGCAGCATCGAATCCTTTCCGCCCGAAATGCAGACCGCTATCCTATCCCCCGGCTTTACAAGTTCATATTTTATTATTGCCCTTGCAAACCTGCTCCATATAGGGCGTGCGAATTTTTTGCGGATGCTCTGCTCTATCTCACGGCTCCTGTCGCTCCCGTCGATGCTTTCGTAAAGCCAGCCGGAATAGCCGCCCTCAAGTGCGCTTGCATCAACTCCCCTTTCACAAAGCTGCTTTGCAGCCTGTTCGCTGAATCTTCCGTTGCGGCAGACTACAACGACCTTGCAGCCTTCATCGAACTTATACTGTGCAAGCTGCTGTGCTGTCATATTTACCGAGCCTTTTATATGCCCGTTATCAAAATCCGCTTTATCACGGATATCCACGGTTATGGTGCTGTCTGGCATTTTGCTTCTTTCCTTTCACTTGACAATCATTTCACAATGTGATATATTTTCAATAGTATATTTTACTGCCACCGGGTAGGCGGTGCATCGGCACTCGTTACACATCGTTAGGTCTTTGAAGATGTGTGAGGAGTGTTATTCTTTTGGAGGTGACCAATGTTGGCAAAGCTGAAATCACTGCTGAACTATTTCACAGCGTTTGAAATAATACTTTTACTCTCATCGCTTCTGGTCATGACCGCATCTTACGTCATTTTCGGCGGTTCGGGAACTGTATCCTTCATCGCCTCGCTGATAGGTGCTTTCTCGCTTATCTTCTGCGCAAAGGGCAATCCCGTCGGGCAGGCGCTCATCATAGTATTCAGCATAATTTACGCATACATCTCCTACTCTCAGCGTTATTACGGCGAAATGATCACATACGCAGGAATGACCGCTCCGATGGCGGCAGCTTCGCTTTATGTCTGGCTCAAAAACCCATACGGCAGCTCACGCTCTCAGGTAAGGGTGCGAAGTGCAGGCGGAAAGGAGCTTGCTGTGATAATACTGCTGACCGTTCCCGTGACTGTACTGTTTTACTTTATTCTAAGGTATTTCGGCACGGCAAATATAATGCCGAGCACGCTTTCGGTAGCTACCAGCTTTCTTGCGGTCGCATTCACGCTGCGCAGGTGTGCACTTTATGCGCTTGCTTATGCGATGAACGACCTTGTGCTAATAATTCTGTGGCTGCTCGCAAGCCTTGAGGACAGCTCTTATGTACCGATGCTGACCTGCTTTGCGGTATTTCTTGTGAACGATATTTACGGCTTTATCAACTGGAACAGGCTGATGAAGCAGCAAAACTCATAGCATTCAACGCTCTGCTTTACGCAGGGCTTTTTTATTTCAGATCAACGTGTGTGCAGAATATCCCGCCGTCAGCAAGCAGATCAATGAACGCATAGCTTGGCGCAAGTCCGTCCCGTGGCTGAGCCGCGCTGCCGGGATTGAGCAGATACATATCCTCATCGTGAGCGAGATACCTGCAATGCGTATGCCCGAAAAGCACGGCACAAGCCCCGACTTCTTTCCCTTTATAAAATATCCTGTCCCTTGAAGTCCCTACGCTGTATGTATTGCCGTGAGCGGCAAATATCTTTCTTCCGTCGGGTGCAGTAAACACCAGCTCCTCGGGTGCAGTTGAAATAAAATCGCAGTTGCCCTTAACGGCAAGTATATTCTTATCGGGGTGAAGCTCACGGATCTGCTTTATCTCCTTTTCGCCGTCCCCGAGGAAAATATAAGCGTCAGCGGTGCTGTTGAGCCTGAATATTTTAAGTACGCTTCGCATACTGCCGTGGGTATCCGAAAACACGACTATGCGAAAATTTCCACCTTTACTCAACCTTTTAGCCCTCCTCACATATAATAGTAAAGTATAACATAAATATTCAATAAATACAACTGCGAAAGGGAGATTTTTTATGAACTCAATGAACAATATCGACTCCAAGAAAATGGCTGCGCTGCTTGCTATGGCTTCCAAGAAGCTCGGCACCACGCCCGATGCTTTAAAAAGTCAGCTTGAAAGCGGAAAATTCGACAAGGCACTTTCCTCGCTGCCGAAAGGACAGCAGGAAAAGCTGAAGCGTGCACTGAGCGACAAGAACTCGGCACAGCAGCTGCTCAGCGATCCTCGTGCACAGGAGATCTACAAAAAACTGCAAAAATAGCGGAGGCGAAAAATGGAAGAACTTATGCAAAAGCTGCAAAGCGTGCTGAACGACGAGCAGAGCATGAAGCAGCTCAGTGAGCTGGCAGGTGCACTTTCGGGGGACGCTGAAAACAGCAGCGCAAACCCCGATATTTCTCAGCTGCTGGGCAGCCTGGGGCAGGCAGACAGCTTTCAGAATACTGAGAGCAAGCCTGCCGCAGACGGTTTAGATGTAGCTCGGCTCCTGAAATTACAGGCTATTATGCAGCAGGCAAACAAGCACGACAAAAACGTTGACCTGCTGCTTGCGCTAAAGCCTTTGCTCAAAGAAGAAAACCAGGTGAAGATAGACAGGGTGATAAAGATATTCAAGCTGTTTGCTATCTACCCTGCACTTAAAGAAAGCGGTCTGCTCGGAGGTGACTTGTTTGGCTTACTCTGATGATCTCAACTCAATGAAGCAGGAAGCTATACGGCGTGTGCGTGAAATGCAAAAGCGCTCCCGAAGCATCGTTGAGGACAGCTCCGAAAGCGCAGAAGACCATAATAAAAGCACCCCACAGCAAAACGGGCAAGGCGGTATAAACGCTTTGCTCGGCTCACTGCTGGGTACTCAAAAAGAAAACAGCGACACCAACAAACTGTTCGATGTCGCAGGGATACCTATCGATGAGGAAAAAGCCCTCATCGCCATGCTTATTTACATACTGTATAAACAAGGCGCTGATGTCAAACTCCTCCTCGGCCTCGGCTACCTGCTGCTGTAAATCAGAATTTGCCGCAGCGGCGGCACCGCTTGTCCGTCGCATATAGGATTGATATGACTGCGGCTTTTTTGTCGCTCCGGGCTTTTATTATGTGTGATTTTTCACATCGCTTTCGGGTTCTTGTCAATTGTGTGGAACGGCGAAAGTATCCTCCTGAACTGTTGAAAGTGGCGGTGGAAGTCGCCTGATCTCTCTTGAAAAATAAAGATCTCCCCTTCCTCTTGATCAACGTTTGAGCGGGTGGCGGCAAAAG
>DFFV01000111.1 GCA_002371625.1 Ruminococcus sp. UBA3767 | reverse complement strand
ATAACCCCTTCGGGCACACATCTTATAGTTTGTAATAAACTAAATTCTGATTTATAATAGCAACGCTTTTGTGAAAATGGAGATAACCGATAATAAAAAAAACTCCGCATTGTGCGGAGTTAATTTTATTTTGCATAAGCATTAAGTATCGTGCGTGTAGCAATGTATCTGTCATCGTCGGTGCTGGCACCCAGAACTGCACAGATAAACGTTTTCCCGTTGGTCTTGTATGCAGTTATCAGGCAGCTTCCTGCGTTTTGCGTTGTGCCTGTTTTCATACCGAACACTCCGGGAGTATAATATGCGCTCTGTTTGTCGATCAGCTTGTTTGAGTTTATCCACTGAAGATTACCGCCTGCAGGTGTTGTGAAGTTATACTGCTGTGTTGAGCAGACTGTTTTGATAGTCTCGTTTTCAAGTGCACAGCAAGCGAGCTTTATCATATCAGCGGCAGTCGAATAATGATTGGGATCGTCCCAGCCCTCAGGGTTTACAAAATGCGTGCTTGTCATTCCAAGCTCATTGGCATAGCTGTTCATAAGTGTGCAGAAGTACTTGACTGCATTAGCATCTGTCAAAGTCTGATCTCCCGATGCACGTCTTGCGGTGTTTACCGCTATGGTGTATGCGGCATCGTTGCCCGATGGCAGCAAAAGTCCGTAAAGCGCCTGCGAAAGTGTAAGGCTGCACCCCGGGTAAAGTCCGCACAGTGATGATTCGGGGTGTACAAGCGAAAGTTCGCTTCCTGCGGTGATAATAGAATCGGGAGATAGATATTTGAGTGCAACAAGTGCGGTCATAAGCTTGGTCGTGCTTGCCATTGGAACTTTAGTGTCCTTGGCTTTTCCAAAAATAAAGCGGTTGTCATCAGGACTGTATATAGCAGCAGCCTTGACATTTGAGTTGATATTCAAAGCGGACGAAGTCTGCTGTGTTGCGGTGGTTATCTGCTGCTGTGTTGAGGCAGCTGTTGTTGATACTGTTTCAGCGGCAGTTGTGCGGCTTTGCTGTGAACTCGATACTACGGTCTGCGGTGCAGCAGAAACAGGTTCGCCGGACTTTGAAGAATTGCTGCCCGAGCAGCCTGCCATTATCACAGCGGCTGAAATTACAGCTGCGATCAGCTTTATGGTTCTCATTACACATCTTCTTTCTATATAGTAAAAATATATTACTTATTATAGACCCGATCGCTTGAAATTTCAACTGCATACAGTTTCGGCAATGTTAATATTCGATTAAGAGATGTCGTTTTGTGTCGCTTACGGTCGCAGAAATGGCGTTTATGCAAGCTCAATAGTCAGTTCATATTCGCCTTCAAGAGCTTTTATCTTTTCCAGCTCGCAGGTGATAACGCCGATGTTGACCTGATCTCCGTATTTTTCGGAGCTTTCCTCATCCTCAAAAAGAATAGTGAAATAGGGCGCATTTATCGCATAGTCGATATCTCCGTTGAGCCAGCCGTAATGCACGCTGTCCTTATCGTAAGGCAGCTCCTGTGTTACTCCGCAGAAATCGTGAGAGTATCTGCTCACCTTCTGCGTCATCGGCAGCTTTTCAATAAGCGCCTTGGCTGTGGGTGAATCGTTCAGAACACCCGGGATAACTGTATCACCAAAGTGTATGTTTATCTTTGTACCGCCCTCCATGGGAACTCTTGTCGGCATATTTTTGTCCTGCGTCTGCATCTGCGCTCCGTCCTTTGCAACACGCTTTTTCTCCTGCTGCGAGCTTGACTGCTGCGCCGACTGTGAGGAAGCGCCGCTTTGCGATGAAGAACTATCGCCGCACGAAACGAGCATTACGCTTGAAAGAATGACTGCCATTGCAATTGCTTTTATGTTTTTCATATCCATGTCCTCCGTTCGTTTTTTCTTGAGAACATAATAACATATCAAAAGCAAAATTACAAATACCTATATCAAATAGGAGGTTATGCGTAAAAGACATAGTAAATTACATAACAAAACTGCCGCAAATACGGCAGCCTTTATGTCTTTTTCATTTTGAAACGCTTTTTTGCTTTTTGACCTTTGCACCTTTTTCAAGGTCGTAAAGCTCTATAAAGCTGTCTGCATCAGCGCCCTGCCCGATATAGCGCATAAGTATCTGTGCGCAGGCACGGCTGTCGCTTGCAGCCTGATGGTGATCCAGCTCGATACCGTAGTGGTCACACATATCATTCAGCTTGTGGCTGATGCCCGGCAGCAGCTTTCTGCCTGCCTGAACGGTGCATATATACTCGGCTTTGCTCTTCCAGCTGATACCGTGATCTTTAAGGCAATGGTGAAGCACACGCAGGTCAAACAGCGCATTGTGCGCAACGAGCACACCGCTGCTCATTATCGGCTCTATCTTTTCCCACAGCTGAACAAAATCGGGCGCACCCTGAACGCTTTTGCTGCTTATCCCCGTAAGGATAGTATTGAAACGGTCAAAATGCGTTTTGGGATCAACGAGCGAATAGTATTCGTCAATGATCCTTTGTCCGTCTGTTATCGTAATGCCGATAGCGCTTATCCTGTTGTTTGCACGGTTTGGCGTTTCGACATCAAAAGCTATAAATCTTGACATAGTGAACAACTCCTTGATAATATTATAATAATGCAGCAAAGATTAGTCAAGTGCCATACGGGAGGTGTTTTTATGCAGCTTGCTGTTTTATTTATCACTGCGCTTGTTATCGCTTCGGCAGGGTTTAAAAAGTACATTTACTTTTTCTCGGTCGGCTATGGTTTTTCTGTTGCAGGTATAGCGATAGCGGTGCTTGTAATGAGTGCTTTCAATGCGAACACGGCAGTTGTGCCGATGTGCCTTGTGCTTATCATTTACGGCGCAAGGCTCGGTGGCTATCTGCTTTACCGTGAAATGAAAAGCAAGGCATACAGGTCGCTTTTAAATGGCGAGATAAAGCATAACGTTTCATTAAAGGCAAAGCTGAGTATCTGGCTTGGCTGCGCACTGCTTTATGTATGCATGACCTGTCCTGTGCTTTTCAGGCTGCTTTCGGGCAAGGGGACAGATGCGTTTTCGGTCATCGGACTTTTGCTGATGATAGCCGGTGCAGCAACAGAACTTGCCGCAGATATCCACAAATCAGCAGCCAAAAAGAAAGCTCCGCACAGCTTTGTTTCAACGGGACTTTACAGCATAGTACGCTGCCCGAACTATTTCGGGGAGCTTGTGCTGTGGACGGGTGTGTTTATCACGGGAATAAATGTGTATTCAGCCGCATGGCATTGGATGCTCGCAGTTATCGGGTATCTGGGTATCGTTTATGTTATGTTCAGCGGTGCACGCCGCCTTGAGATACGCCAGCAAAGGACTTACGGCAACGATGACAGCTACCGTGACTATGTAAGGCGAGTGCCTATAATATTACCGCTCGTTCCTCTTTACAGCGTTTACAAATACAGGTGGCTTGTGGCATAAATAATAAAGGCGCACTGAGCTGTGCGCCTGTTTTTATGCTTTTATTTATCTGCCTTTTGCTTTGGCAGGATATAAACTATCTCCCTGCGGTTAAAAAGCCTCGGTATCGGCTCTGCGGTATTTGAAAGTCCTCGTGAAACTATCATTTTGCCGTATCTGCCGCTTGTGTAACGGGGAAGTATACCCTGTCCCGGAGCGTAAAGCCCTCGCCCGAAAAGCCTTATCTGTCCGCCGTGAGCGTGACCGCTGAGCACAAGACTGACAGCCCTGTTTTTAAGATACTTAGGGTAATACTCGGGGTGATGGCTCATCAGCAGCTTGAAGCCCGGCTGTTTTTCAAATCCGTCAAGCCAGTCAACGAGCGGTTCGCTGCGCTGAGGTGAGTTGAAATGGTTCCATTCGGGGTACACCTCGCTTTTACCCTTTCGGAAAGCTGCGTAAGCGCTCACTCCCGATGAGGTAAGCCCTGCGATGAACATTCCGCTATGCTCTGTCCACTCGTTATCAAGCAGTGTTACGCCTGTTTTTCTAATCATGCTTTTGTCGGTCTCGCTGAGCATCCATTCGTGGTTCCCGAGAGAAACAAAGGTCGGTGCACGCATTGCGCAGGCATAAAGCATATCAAGCGCATTTTTCGCTTTAGACATTACGGGTGTATCATCGTGCGGTGCGTGAGCATAGATAAAGTCACCTGCAACAGCAATTATATCGGGGCTGCGCTTATCGATCGAAGCAGTTATCTCGGCAAACGGTCTGTCGTGTATATCTGCAAGCAGGCATATCCTGCATGGAGTATCAAATCGGTAAAAGGTCTCTTTCAATTACTGCTCCTTGATGTCTTCTCTTATAAAGTGTGTAAACGGGTGCTCGCCGTGGTCTGGTAAGCCGAACTTTTCCTTGCCAAGCGAGATCGACTTCATAAGAAAACCCATGTTCTTTGCAAGTGCACGCATCGTGAAAAGTCCCTCGGCATCATACTGCGCTTCGCCCGGCAGCCTGCCGTGAACGCTGTTCCAGTAATAGCTCGAAGCGACTGGCATTCCGCTGATGGTGAAATATTTGTTCAGCTCGTCAAATGTCGCAGAGCAGCCGCCTCGTCTTGCAACAGCAACACTTGCGCCGACCTTCATGCTCTTGTCAAAGTGCGAGCTGTAAAACATCCTGTCCAGCAGTGCGATGAGCGTAGCGTTAGCCGATGCGTAGTAGACAGGTGTTGCCACGATAAGACCGTCAGCAGCTTCAAACTTTGCAGCTGCCTCGTTTACCGTGTCGTCAAACACGCATTTCCCGAGCTGTGCGCACTTGTTGCAGGCTATGCAGCCACGGATGACTTTCGTGCCGATATTCATGACCTCGCATTCGATGTTTTCAGCAGCGAATGTTTTTTCAAGCTCGCTTACCGCAAGCGCAGTGTTTCCGTTCGGGTGCGGACTTGAATTGATGATAAGTACTTTCATTTTTCATGACCTCCGTTTATATAAATATATGCTTGTCAGCAGTTGCCTATGTAAACATATCTGAGCTTTTGTTTTGCCTTTTCGGAAAAACGGCGGATAAGTGCGGTGTCTGTTGCGTTTGCGCCCTGCATTTTAAAGCGTGGGAAAAAGCGGGTTATATGCAGCGGTATATCCCTGCCGAGCTGAGCTATCCAATCGGTCATCGAATCAAACTCCTCCTCGCTGTCGCTTATTCCAGGCACGATAAGGTTTGTTATCTCAACGTGGCACATCCTGACCGCCCCCTCAATGAATGCCATAACGGCTTCAAGGTCACCGCCTAGCTTGGTCTTATAAGTGTTCTCGTTGAATGATTTCAGGTCGATGTTCATTGCATCTATCAGCCCGTTCATCCTGTCAAGCATCCCGACATCAGCGCAGCCGTTTGTTACAAGAACGTTTTTAAGCCCCTTTGAATGACTAAGCTGTGCAGTCTGCTCGATGTATTCAATGTGTATCAGCGGTTCGTTATAGGTAAAAGCAATGCCGATGTTTCCCTGTGGGATATACTGCTGTGCAAGCGCTGTCAGTTCGCTCGGTGAAAGCTGCGTTCCGCCCCGGAATTGCATAGCTTCCTTTGACCACGAGATCTGCCAGTTCTGGCAGAATGGGCAGCGCAGGTTGCAGCCGTAGCCGCCGACAGAAAGTATACTGCTGCCGGGGAAGAAATTGTTAAGCGGCTTTTTTTCGATCGGATCAAGTGCAACAGCAGACAGCAGCCCGAAGTTCTTGGGAACTACCTTTCCGCCCGAACATATCCTTGCGCCGCAGGCACCTGTCTGCCCCTCGCTGAGTACGCAGTGCCTGAAGCACACATCGCATCTCGGCATTAGTTTCACCTCACTTTTTACTTGTGTCTTGTAACGGTGAACCGGTAAAGCTCATAGTCGTCATCGGGCGATATGCCGCCCTTTGCCATAGCTATCGAAAGCTGCTCATCTACTGTATCTACTCCCTCAAGATCGGGCAGCAGAAGTCCTTTTCTGAAACCGCAGGAAACTATAACGCCATAGCGCTTGGGATCGAGCTGCGCTTCACTTTCTATCCTTTCAGGCTCGCTGAGGACATCAACGTTTATCTCAAGCTCGTCAAGCTCACTTTCCGTTATAGGTGAGAACCTCGGATCACGAGTTGCAGCACTGACCGCATTGGACATTATCTCCCTTGCAAGATCATTTTTTGTGGGAAGTATAGTGCCTATGCAGCCACGCAGCTGACCGTTCTTATGAATAGAAACAAATGCGCCTGCCTGCGTGCCGAGCATCTCCTTTGGAAGCTGCGCAGGCATTTCGGGCAGTTCTCCCGTCTTTACGAAATTTCTTATAGTCATTTCAGCAAGGCGAACGTATTCATCGCTTTTTTTCGGGTAAAAGCAGCAAACGCCGTAGCCAACGCCCGTTATATCCTCGTGAGAAAGCACCTGCGCATTTACTGCGCTTCCCGACATTGCGCCCGACATTATCACGAACGAGCGGTGACCGCATTCGCTTGCTAGTTCGCAAAGCTGAGCGTCAAAGCTTTTTAGCTCTTCAAGTGCGCCACGCTCGCAAACGTCCATCAGCATTTTGTCATACACAGGTCCTTGCTCGCAAAAGCCGTAAGGGCCGTATTCCCGCAGCTTGTGAGAAAGGTCTCCGCTGGCAACATAAACACAGCGCCTGCCCGTTTTTTCAACAGCCTGCTTTATTATTTCGCCCAGCCTGTAATGCTTTGCAAACGAAAGCCCCGAAAGCCCTATGCGCACAAGCTGAAAATCGGTGTACTCCTTTTCGATGAAGTAAAGCGGCACTCTTGTTCCGTGGTCAAGGCTGCTGTCTATCTCGCCCTGCGTTCCTGCAGGGAAGCCTTCGGCATCAGCTGCCTCGCATATCGCCTTGACAAGCTCGGTGTCGTAGCTTTCATCAAATCTCACCTGCGGCGCACCAAAATCGGCAAACGAGCCTTGTGCGCTGCTGCCCGGAGAAATGTGAAAGTAGTCACGGTAAAGAACGCTGTGCGGACTTGAAATGATTATCGTTTCGGGCTTTAACGCAGCTAGCTGCCTTGCAGCTTCACGATATGAATCTATGGTCTTTTGCACCTGTTTTTCATTTCCTCTGCCCACCTGTGCAACTATCAGCGGCGGGTGCGGAACGATAAAGGCGGCTTGGATCGGCATACGGTATCACATCCTTTGTGATAATTATATAAGACTTTTCGGCTGCTGTCAAGGCATAAAAAGGCTCGCAAGCTCTTGAAAATACACTCGTTTTGTGATATAATAAATGCAAATATCACAGGAGGCGATAGCATGAAAGAAGTTTACGATTTTCTCAAAAAAGCAGGAACATATTACCTTGCAACAGTTGAGGGCGACCGGCCGAGAGTAAGACCTTTCGGGACGATAGACCTGTTTGAAGACAAGCTGTATATCCAGACTGGCAAGGTAAAGGATGTTTCAAAGCAGCTGGCTGCAAACCCTAAGGCTGAGATCTGTGCATTTATGGACGGAACATGGCTCAGAGTTGCCTGCGAGCTTATCGAGGACGACAGGCGTGAGGCAAGGGTTCACATGCTGGAGAGCTATCCCGAGCTGAAGTCGATGTATTCGGCTGATGACGGGAACACGCAGGTGTTTTATCTTAAAAATGCCGAGGCAGTTTTTTCATCGTTTACCGCTGCCCCGAGAAAAATCAATTTCTGAATAGCTTTATCAAAAGGCTGAGCTGAAAAATGCTCGGTCTTTTTTGCTATGCTTTGCAGGTATAGCTGCGATTTCATAATAGGTATTTGCTATTTCGGCTTCGCTGTGGTAAAATGATAACAGAAAACAAGATAGGAGGTCCATACAATGACTGATGAGAAACTGACACTTACGCAGGAATGGGACAAGACGTTCCCTGAGTCTGATAAAACGCAGCACACAAAGGTTACCTTTCACAACCGCTACGGAATAACGCTTGCGGCAGATATGTACAAACCGAAAAATGCGCAGGGAAAACTGCCGGCTATCGCTGTCTGCGGACCTTTCGGCGCAGTTAAGGAGCAATGCTCGGGGCTTTATGCGCAGACTCTTGCCGAGCTGGGATTTCTTACTGTTGCATTTGATCCGTCCTTCACGGGTGAAAGTGGCGGTATGCCAAGGTATGTGGCATCTCCCGATATAAATACAGAGGATTTCTGTGCCTGCGTTGACTTCCTCAGCGTAAGAGATGATGTTGATGCGGACAGGATAGGTATACTCGGTATCTGCGGCTGGGGCGGCATGGCTGTCAATGCGGCTGCGATGGATACAAGGATAAAGGCAACAGTTGCTTCAACTATGTATGATATGACAAGGGTAAGTGCTAAGGGATATTTTGATGAGGCTGATAATGCTGATGCAAGATTTGAGATGAAAAAGGCACTCAACGAGCAGCGCACAAAGGATTACCGCACAGGTGAATATGAGCTTGGCGGCGGAGTTGTCGATCCGCTTCCCGAAGATGCACCGTTTTTTGTAAAGGACTACTACGATTATTATAAAACCCAGCGTGGCTATCATAAGCGTTCGCTCAACTCAAACGGCGGCTGGAACAAGACCTCGTCGCTTTCGCTGATGAATATGCCGATACTGCAGTATTCAAATGAGATACGCTCGGCAGTGATGATAATGCACGGCGATAAGGCGCACTCCTTCTATTTCGGAAAGGACGCCTACGAGGCTATGATAAAGGATAACCCATACGCAGACAACAAGGAGCTTCTCGTGATAGAGGGTGCGGTGCATACCGACCTTTATGACGGCGGCGGAAAAAATGCTATCCCGTTTGATAAGCTCAAGGAATTCTATGAGAAAAATCTGATATGAAAAGAGTAATAATTGCAATGCTTTCGCTGGTCATGCTCGCCTCCTGCGGTGAAGCCTCATCTTCGCAAAGCACAAGTGAAAGGCAAACCACTGCGGTGACTCAGTCCTCACAGCAGCATACGCAAGCGGCAGAAAGCAGCACATCAAGCGGTGGAAATGTGACCGAGCAGACACAGCAAAGCAAGGAGAACAGTGATATGAAGCTGACTATCGGCGATAAGACTTTTGAGGCTGAGCTTGAAGATAATGATACAGCAAAGGCCTTTAAGCAAATGCTCCCGTGCGAGCTTGATATGAGTGAGCTGCATGGGAATGAAAAGTATAATTACCTTGATAAGGACCTTGTGAGCGATGCGCAGAGCGTTGACAGGATAAATGCAGGCGACATAATGCTTTACGGCAGCAGCTGCGTGGTGGTGTTCTATAAGAGCTTTGATACGCAGTACAGCTACACAAGGATAGGTCATATCAAGGACACGAGCGGACTTGAAGAAGCTGTCGGTGATGGCAGCGTTGTGATAAGATTTGAGTAGTACTACCTCTATACCTTTTTTTTGCAGGCAGACCTGGTTGACAGGTCTGTTTGTTTTTGTAAAAAAGGTTGAAAAGTTATGCGCAATGTGTTATCATAATTGAAAAAGGGGGTACGGCTGATGGAAAATGAAGGCTTTGTTTCTATTAAAGATGTTAAGGATAAAAGGGAACCGCACGGCGAGCTTGTTTCGTGCGAGTGGAACAGCTACTCATCGGGAATGTCTATGTTCAGCGCCGTTACAGATAACAGGACCCTTAAAAAAACTGAAAACGGCTGGGTAATTGAAAATGAACACAAGCAGGAGGGGACCTGCCATACAAAAAAGCTGTACCGTGCCGATGATGATATGATAAATAAGATCGCACTTATTGCAGAAAAAGAGAATCTTCCTGCGTGGGATGAGCTTTATATCGATTCCCAAAAGGATCCAAGACCAATGGTGTTTGATTATTCAAGCAGCGCTGCGATAGTTCTTGTGTATAACGACAGTGCAGTCGGAGGAAGACCGAAGGTGAGTTTCAATATCCAAATCGATCTTGCTAACTTTTTCGGCGGCGGAAGTGTCATTGATGAGATAACGCAGATGTTCAAAGAAGCAATGAACGATCAGGCGCTGATAAGCAGCGAGGAGCTGCCTGTAAACAGACAGGGAGCGTTCGGACCGGGCGGCTTTATGGGAATGGGTATCCCGCAGACTCAGCAGCAGGGCGAAGGAGCATGGGTATGCTCCGAATGCGGCTGCAGCGGAAATACGGGGAAATACTGCCCACAGTGCGGCTCACCCCGCAAATGATACGGAGGACAAACTTTATGAAAATGAAAACAGCTGCGGCTGCTGTCATTGCGGCAGCAGTGCTTACCGGCTGCGGTTCGCAGATCTCTTCTCAGGATATAAAAGAAACGCAGAGCACGTCAAGGAGCGACAGCAGTGTAACTGCCGCAGCTGTGCCAAACAGTTCCGGGGCAGAAAAAAGTAATGGGGTGAGAGCCGTGGCGGAAAATGTAAAGCTGCTTGGAAGAACTTATGCCGATGATTCGGGCAGGCTTTGGATGGGCTTGTCGGGAACCGGCGTGGATCTTATGTTCAAGGGCAGCTCGTTTGACATTACAATGTCAGGCAATCAGACCGATATCGACAATGCAGCAAGAGTAGGCATTTTTGTTGACGGGGAAAGAGTAAAGGACGTTGTGCTTTCGGGCGCTTCCGAGCGTATCAGTATAAGCGGCAAGGGCAGCACAGCGGTGAATGTAAGGATAGTAAAGCTGTCTGAATGTGCAAGCTCCTGCTGCTGCATAGAAAGCATCACTGCATCGGACGGGGAGTTTTCCCCGACACCTGAAAAAAGCAGGCGCATCGAGTTCATAGGCGATTCGATAACCTGCGGCTACGGTATCGACGATACCGACCTTTCACACGGCTTTTCAATTACGACCGAGGATTGCACAAAGGCTTATGCTGTAAAGGCAGCGGAAATGCTCGGTGCTGATGTGAGCCTTTTCTCGTTCAGCGGATACGGGATAGTTTCGGGCAATTCCGGCGACGGAACAAAGGAAAAGGAAAAAACTGTCCCACAGTATTATTCAAGCTATGGCTTTACATTCGCCTCGGGCTTTGGCGATAAAAAACCGCAGGATATACCGTGGGATAATTCAAGGTTCAAGCCCGATGTTGTAGTTATAAATCTTGGCACCAACGACAGCACATATACACAGTTAGACGCAGGCAGGGAAGCTGAGTACACAAACGATTATGTTTCGTTCCTTAAACTCGTCAGGGAGAAAAACCCGGGCGCTAAAATATACTGCACGCTCGGCATTATGGGAAATGCGCTGAATGATGCTATGAAAAGGGCAGTTGAAAAATACACCGGGCAAACGGGCGATAAAAACATTTCTGCATTTGATTTTCCCGTTCAGGATATGAATGCGGACGGCTGCGTGGTAGATGGGCACCCATCGGTAAAAACTCACGACAGATCGGCAGCTCTGCTGAGCGAAAAGATCAGGTCGGATATGGGCTGGTAAAAAGCAGGAAAGCGGTGCAGTTGATGAAAAACAGGGTATATGTTATTGATACGGATCATTTTATTCAGGCTCGGTTGTATGAGAAGTGGCACAGTGCTGTCCCGCAGTGGCGGAGAGAAAAAGCGGACAGATTCAGATTTGATAAGGATAAGCGCCTTTCACTCGGAGCAGGTGCTGCGCTTGAGATCGCACTGAGAGATTCGGGGAGATCAACTGCCGATGTGATTTTTTCCGAGCACGGAAAGCCTGAATTGAACGGTATCTGCTTTAATCTTTCACATTCGGGGCACTATGCTGTCTGCGCAGTATCCGATGATACAGTCGGAGTCGATGTCGAGGTGATACAAGAGTTCTCGCCAAAGCTCGCAAAGCGTGTTTTCACGCAGCAGGAGATTTCACAGGCGCAGCAGGCTTACCCGGGCTGTGACAGCAGCAGGATATTAACAAGGCTGTGGACTATTAAGGAGAGCATAATGAAATACTACGGGCAGGGCATATCGCTTTCACCCGAAAGCATAGTTATCTCACCTGCAAGCCCGATAACTGCGGTGTGTGACGCCCACGATACAAGTGAGCTGCATTTTACATTGTTTGAGGTAAACAGCCACCTTATCACAGTCTGCTCGCAAAAAACTGATTTTGAGCTATGTGAGATAAGCGCTGACAAACTGATATAAAAAGACCGATGCATACTTTTTTCGGTACGCATCGGTCATTATTTTTGCGGTGTCAATCAACTGTTTCAAACTCAAATGTGATTGGCATATCAGGGTGCTTTTCTTCCCAGCCTGACTTGATACGCTGCTGAATGCTTTCAAAGCCGTCAGGAACGTCATATATGCAAAGCACGAAGAACGAGCCTGAATATCTGCTGATAACATCGTTCTTTTTGAGGTTCACCGTCAGGAAATCCTCAAACTCATCTTTGATCTCATTGGTAATTTCCTCTGTGCTGCTGTTATCCAGCGTCATTCTGATAAAGCCGACAGTTGACTCGTTTACATGAACATTTCTGCACAGGAACTTGTAGATTACCTGCATTTTATCGAAGCTGACAACATAAGCACCCTTGCCCTCGTTGCGCTCGCCGATAATGATCTTTATCTGTTCAAGGTTGTTGTTGTCCCTGCCGTCACTGTCAAGATCCTGGCTGATAGAGCTTTTCTGATAGAACGAGTATCCGTGCTTTCCGTTTTGTTTAACGACATAAAGTGCCTTATCAGCGAGCTTTGAAAGCTCGTGGTAATCTCTGCCGTCAACTGGGACACGCACGGCACCGACCGAAACACCCAGCGGAATGTTCATATCCTCGCCCATATATTCCTTTGCCGAAGCAAGTATCTCACGATTCATGCTTTTGGTGAAACGCTCGGTATCTTCTTCGTCCATGGTGTTTCGCATAAATGCGGTAAATTCATCTCCGCCGATCCTTCCAGAAATATCGCCCTCGCCAAGTGTCTGCCTGATAAGTTCGGCAAAGCGGATAAGTATCTTGTCGCCCATATCGTGACCGTAAAGGTCGTTGACCAGCTTAAAGCTGTCAAGGTCGATCATCAAAAGTGTGCCTGTTTCTTCAAGGCAGGCGCTGGTAAGTGTTTTTGCCGAACCTGCTTTGTTGAGCAGTCCTGTCATAGGGTCGGTCGAGACCTCCATCTGCAGACCTCTTATCCTTATCGCTCTCTTGTTTATCGTGTAGAAAAGCCATACTATGTACATTACAAGGCACACGCACACAAGCAGATAATACGCCTTGAAGTATATCTTTTCATACATCATTGCCTGCTTTTCAATATCTATTACCGCTTCCTTTTCGATCTGATCCGTCATATCGTCAAGGATCTGTATGTGCAGTTTGTAGTTTCCGTAGGGCAGGTTGGTGAAGGAAAGCGGAGTTATCTCACTCTGGTAACAGGTGATACCGTTATCCTTGCTGCCTTCAAGGTAATAATGCACAAGCGGGTTGGACATTGAATAGTTGCTGACCGATACGTTGAACTGTATACGGTCTGATGTTGCGGGGATAACCCATTTTCCGTCTTTCAGGTAAATGTATTCCTCGCCCGATATTATAGATTTAAGGTGCAGCTGATAATTTGAAGCAACTGCATCGTATTCCTCGGTGGAGATCTTTCTTACTCCGTCTATGCAGCAAAGGAACAGATCGTCATCTACCGACTCGTTCCAGGAGTTAGCGGTAAATGAAGTGTTGAGTCCCCAGCGTTCGTTGAGCAGCGTGCAAACGTATTTGTCGTTTTTGAGCAGCTGTTCCTCGGGAACTATATACAGACCTGCGCTTGAAGTTATCCAGCATTCGCCGTCCTTGATGTAGATGTCGTAGTTGTTGGTGTAGGGGAAGTTATCGAGCTGCGTTATCGAGCTTCCGTCATCGTGGTAGATAGCGTTGCTTGTAACATAAAGGTAGCCCTTTGAGCATTTGACTATCCTGAGTACAACCAGGGTATCAAGTCCTTCGTTCTTGCCTATGCGCCCGATGACGCTGTTGTTTTTTATAACGTAAATGCCGTCACCGTCCGAGCCTGCAAGGATAGTCCCGTCATCTCTTTGTGCGATGGAAAGAATGACCTGATTATTCAGACCGTTTTTCTCGTTGAGAACGGCTGTTACCTTATCGTCCTTTATGAAAACCAGACCCTTGTTAGTTGAGGCAACAATGCTTCCGTCGGAAAGCTCATTGACAAATCTGAACTTCTTTCCTGCAAGCTGAGGCTCAAGCTGGTAAAGGTGCTTGACCTGTCCCAGAGTATCTATCTTTATAAGTCCCTTGCTCCCGTAAGAGCTTATCCATATATTGCCCTTGGAATCCTTGAAGATGTGCCTTATACGCTCGCCGTTCAAAAGACTGAGGTAAGATGCTTTCATCTCCTTGCCGGTCGCAGAGTTTATCAATCTCAGACCGTTGTCTGTTCCTATAAACAGCTTTCCGTTGTCGTGCATGATAGCATTTACAACTTCGCTGTCATATTCAGCAAGCCTTGTTACGTTGCTGAAGGGAGTTCGTGCATATTTCAGCAGTCCCTGCTTACTGGATGTCACCCATATATTAGACTGGTCGTCTATACAGATATCGGTTATCGAATCGTTAAAGCCCTGCGTTGAAAGATCCTGCGCTCTGCCTGATTTGTCCATAAATCCAAGTCCCTTGTCACAGCAGAAGAAAATACCGCCGTGCCGGGCATCATAGACCATTTTGTTGAACGTTGAGCCGGTGCTTATGGTCACCATACTGTTATAGGTGATGCTGTCGCCGCTCGGCTCATACTTTTCAATATAGTTTGAGCTTGTTCCCACAAGCAGTATACCTTCGGCATAAGAAACGCTTCGGTAGCTGGCGTTGGGCTTGCCCGTATCTGATTTAGAGAATGTCAGCAGGTCGTTTTTGATCGTGAAAAGAACACCTGAGCTTGTAACGCCTGCGATCATGTCGTCTTTTATAGCACAAAGCGAGGTCGCATAGAATATCTCGTTGAACTCGCTGTATGTTTTTATCTTGCTGTCTTTGGTTATCTTTGCAAGAGAGAGCACGCTGCCGATGTAAATATTACCGCTGCCATCCTCACAGATTGCTCTTACAGAATCCGCAGGAAGACCGCTTTGCGTGTTGAACACCGCAGAATCACCTGTTGCGGGATCGTAGCAGATAACGCCCGAATCGTTCGTTCCTATCCAAAGCCTGCTCTTTGAATCAACAAACAGTGTCATAACGCTTTTTATCTTGTTGTTGATCTGTGCTTTTTCAAATCTCACGCCGTCATACATATAAAGCCCTGAATATGTACCTACCCAGATAAACCCGTCTTTTGTCTGTGCAACGGAGTTTATTTCGGAGGAGGGAAGTCCCTCTCTGAACGAAAATGATGAAGGCTCAAACCCTGTGCGTATGTCCGCAGCCTGAGCGGTGATATCCAGCTGTGCTCCCGCAAATCCTATCATCATCAGCAGTGCAAGTGCAGCAGGGGCTTTTTTGACAGTCTTTTCTTTCTTTTCGCCGCCGTTTTTATTATTCTTGTTTTTCTTATCGCTGCCCTTTGAGCCGTAATGCCTGATGATAGCATTATCTGCAAGCCACAGCGCCATGAATATCGAAAGCACTCTGTCGGGCATATCCACAAAGAACTGTGCCGCAAATGAGTTCAGCCTGTCAGAGTTTATCATCTGAGAAAGCATATCGTAAAGCGAATCGCCCCATATATTGCTTGTATACCCGTCGTAATATATAGCGTTTATCGGCAGGCAGATCAGCGTTGAAACAAGCGCCGAGAGCATTGCGACCGAAACTATGCTGAGCATATCGTCACGCCGCTTCCTCGGGAAAAGCAATCCCACTACAAGTCCCACAGCAGCGTTGGCAAATGCATAAGCAGCCGGTGCCGATGACGTCATGCCGATAACAAGCGATGCAGATGTGCCTGTTATAACACCGGCGATAGGACCAAGCGCAATGGCGGAGGTCATAGTGCCGATAGTATCGAGCATCCATGGCAGCTTCAGCTGTTCAGCCATAATGTGCCCTACGATATTAAGTATAACACAGCATACGAGCATAAAAATGGCACGTTTGCTCGGTTTGAACAATAACTTTTCCTTCATTTCTTTTATCCTCAATTGATGTTTTATATTTATATAGTGTAATTATAACATAATCCGAGCGCTATTTCAATAGAAATTAATATAATTTTTACTTTTTTGTGAACAAAAAATGCCCTGTGAGCTGTCACAGGGCTAAAAGCTTTAAGAATATATCTCTTTGAATTTTTCAAACAGCTGTTCTCTTGCCTTGGGTATATCCTCGCAGTAGATGCTGATGACTTCCTTTACATCAGCTCCCTCAGCGAGCTTGGCAACTTCCTTGACGGTGCTTCCGAATCCGCTTGAACCCTGCGTTGCAACAAGGTAAACTGTCTTTCCGCTCAGCTCTGAGTTTTCAAGGAAGCTCGCAACAGGCATCGGTATGCTGCCCCACCAAAGCGGATACACAAGTATCACGCTGTCATAGCCCGATACATCTATCTTTTCGATATCGGGGCGAGCCTGCTCGTCAAGCTCATCTCCTGCGACCGAGATAGTTTTTGCATAGCTTGAAGGGTATTTTTGTCCTGTCAGCGTTATCGCCTTTGAGTCGCAGGAAAGCATATCCGTCAGCATATCTGCCAGCAGTTCGTTGCTTCCTGTCAGCTTTCCGTCTGCACGCAGCAGCGAAGCCCCCGAAACAGCATCTATGTCATCTTCAAAATCGGTGTTGCCAAGCCTTGTAAAGTAGACCACCAGCGGCTTATTGCCTTTAACATCTATCCTTTCGCCGTTGACCGCCTGTGAATAGTCCACCTCGACCTTTTTAAGATGCCTGTTCATATACGGCACAGCGAAAAGCCCTATTGCCAGCGCAGCTGCGCTTGCGAGCGAGATGATAACGACTGCACGCTTCTTTTTCTTGGTGCGCATATACCCGTGCATTCCGCCGTGTATAACCGCAAGCGTCAGCACCGCAGTTGCCATGTATCTGTGCAGCGAAACGCTTCCAAGTGCCCTGAACCACGGGAATATCAGCCTTGAAACGCCCATGCTCGTGAGCATGAGAACGATGATAGAAATGAAAAGGAGCACCGTAACGATATCCGAGAACCTGCGTGAAGCCGTGGGCTTGCTTTTGCGCTTGAGCATTCCCTTTATGGCAGGCAGCTTCAGTATAATGTGTATAACGAGGCAAACGAAAAATGCAATGCCGAGTATCTCGTGCACCGTGTTGCCGGTGAAGATGTAAAGCATCTGCACAAGCAGCAGCGTATACATAGCTATGTCATCAATAATGCTCAGCCTGCGCCGCAGACCTGTTCTGCTCATTTTCATCACTCCTTTTTTCTGATTATAACAGGCGATTTCACTATTGTCAATAGTGCATATAAATGGTGCTGAACAGGTTGACAAATTATGAATGGTGTGGTATAATTTAAAGGCGAATATATATTGAATTAAGGAGGAGAATTATGAATAACAGCTTTATAAAAAAAGCAGCTGCAGGACTGCTCTCGCTGGCACTTGTTTTCGGCACATTTGCTTATGCACCGCAGGGTACATTCGCCGGCGATACCGCAATAACTGCAAGCGCAGAAGGTGAACAGTCTGCAATTGAAGTTTCAGATGAAACTGAGCTTGCTGAGGCGCTGAACAACGAAGACTATGACAAAGTTATACTCACAGAGGATATTGAACTTACCCAGGGTATCGCTGTTACCCGTGAGGATAGATTTAAGGTTCTTTATCTTGACATGAACGAACACACGTTCTCGTCCGAGAAAAAAGATCTCACACTTTTTACGATCAATCATGCTAATATTACACTGCTCAATAGTGTATCATTCTCGGGCGGAAGCATTATATTCAATCTTGCAGACGGATCGTATGTTTCAGTAGCCGGCATTAGTGAAGAAGCTCCGGTAACTCTCTCAGGTGCATCAACTGCGGCTATATTTGTTACTCTCGGCGGTGAAATGACTCTGACAAATGCAGTAGTTAAGAATAATGCACAGGGCGTTATGAATATGGGAAGCCTGTTTATTGCAGACAGCACGATAAGAGATAACAACTCTACACAAAGCGGTGCAGGAATCCTGAATAACGGTACGCTCAAGCTCCGTGATGTTGAGATTAGTAATAACACTACAACACAGGTCGGCGGCGGTCTTTACGTTACACCGACCGGCAATACCAAGACTGAAATATTAGGTCTTATCAAAATAAAGGATAATTTTTCTACACTCAATGGAGAATCGGAAAAAGATGATGTTTTCTTAAGCGGAGACAAGCTCACTTTTGGCAATAATAAGCTCACGGAAGGTTCAGTTATCGGTATTAAAGCTCCTGCAACTGAGGGCAACCCTATTACAATAACAGATAAATTCAGTATTTATTATAACGATCCTAGTGATTATACGAAGATTTTCAGTGTAAACTCTGCTGCTGACGGTTACGGCATGATGCTCGACAGCGATAATGAAGTGGCTATTTATAAGGACTCTGATTATCAGGCTCTCGATGCTTCCATCAGCTTGACGGATAGTCTTGATCTTAACTTCGGTTTTCGTGTCCCCGACAGTGAGCGTGAGGGAGGAAAGATCGTTCTTGACGGTCCTAACGGAACGATAGAAAGCCCTACTGATGTGACCAATCCGACTGAATATGGAGTGCTGGTTTCATATCCGATATATGCAAACCAGATGTATCTGCCTGTAACAGCTGTTTTTGTTGATAAGGAAGGCGTTGAGCACAACTTTGTAAACACCACCGATAAAAAGACATTCAGCGGTTACTGCGTAAATGATTATCTGAACAATTACTATAAGAACTTTAATGTTGCGGGCAATGAGGATTATGTCAATATGGTGAAGGCTGTTTACACCTACGGTGCGTACAGCGCAAACAAGTTCAGCAAGCAGGCTCTGCCGGAAACAGGCGGCATTATGCTTGATGTTTCGGATGTTACAAGCAGTGAAGTAAATGCTGAAATAAGCGAACCGGAATTGTGGAAACGCAGTGAAGTGGAAGGCTTCCAGTATCATGGTATTTCGCTTGTGCTTGACAGCAAAACATCTATGAAAATCTATTTCTACTCAGCAAATAATCATGAGTACACCTATACTGACGGCAATAAAGAGTATCCTCTCAAAGCGAAGCTCGTTTCGACCAGTCCTTCCGGAGAGAAGCTCTACTATGTAGAAGTACCGGGTATCTCTCTCAGCGAACTGGGTAAGCGGTATACGATCAAAGCAGACGGTAAGCTGATATATGAAGGCAGTGCAATGAACTTTGTAAGAGCTGCGGTCGAACCAACTACCCAAGTTCCCGAGAATACACAGAATATCGCAAAGGCACTTTACAAGTGCTATGAATATGCAAAGGCAATGTAGTAAGGGGTGTTGAATGATGAAAAGAGAATATGAGAATGCTGAACTCGAAATAATAGCTTTCAAGAGCGAGGATATTATCACAACAAGTCCTCCTGAGACAGAGATAGCATAATTGATCTGACAACGGCGGGTGCCATAAGGCATCCGCTGTTTTTTGCTTCGTTTTGCTGCGAGTGCAATGTTTACATTTAATTCATATTTGCCTCTTTACAAAAGAGAGTTCTTAGTGTATAATATAATACGGTTAGTGAAGACTAACCTATTTAAAACGCATTAGGTTAGTGCACACTAACCTGCTGTATGAATATCACCCCTCTATATGCGGATAATAACAAGAAAGAGAGGAGCAAAGGCATGATACTTGCAAATTGCAGTGAGTTTGAGCGCACGCTTGCGCTGCACAGTGCGCCTGCTCTGCTTGGGATAAAACCTGCCTGCCTTATGTCACTTGACAGGGCACAGGCTGATATTTATAACAATGCGCAGTTTTTCAACCAAAAGGCTGTGAGCAGGGGACTGAAGATAAAGATACTGTGTGAGTGCAACAGCAGGTGCCTTATGCTGCTTTACAGCGAAAAGCTGCTTGAAAAGCATCTGCGCAACAATGAGTGTGCTGCACTGCTTGAAAAATACGGCTATTCCCGTTCAATGCCGCTTGGGCAGTGCCTTGAAAGGCTTGCAGAAAGATGCGCACAGGGCAGCGATTTTCCGCATGAGATCGGCGTTTTTCTCGGCTATCCGCTGGAGGACGTTGTAGGATTTATTAAAAACAAGGGCTGCGGCTATAAGCTGTGCGGTTACTGGAAAGTCTACGGCGATGTGAACGATGCCAGCAGGATATTTAAAAGATACGATAAGTGCAGAGCATTTCTGTGCAATAGATTAAATGAGGGCATGAATATCTATCAGGCACTCAGGATATCATAAAAGGAGGACTTTTTATATGAAAACAGCAGTTATATTCTGGAGCGGAACAGGCAACACCGAGGTAATGGCTAATGCCGTAGCGCAGGGCGCTGGCGTAAGCGCACAGGCAGTCAGCGCATTCAGCGGTGACCTTTCCGAGTATGATGCAGTTGCACTCGGCTGCCCTGCAATGGGAGCAGAGGAGCTTGAGGACAGCGAGTTTGAGCCGTTCTACACCGCAAATGAAGCAAAGCTGAGCGGCAAGCCGGTAGCACTTTTCGGTTCTTACGACTGGGGCGATGGCGAGTGGATGAGACTGTGGGCAGACAGAGCTGTCGCAGCAGGTGCAAAGATCGTTGGGGGAGAAGGACTTATCGTGAATAACACACCCGATGATGAGGCACTTGCAAAGTGCAAAGAGCTTGGGGAGAAGCTGGTAAGCGGTTCATAAATAAAGCGGACAAAAGAAGTTATATAAATATGTGCCATAGCAAACGCAAAACAAAAGGAGCCTTTTCAGGCTCTTTTTGTTTTTAATAATATGATTAAGCAAAAGTGTGCAGGTTGTACAAAAATTCACGAAATCTATATTGACTTTTTAGCGCTTTTGGTGTAAAATATAATCAGGTCATTTGGCATGGGTTTGTATGCCTTTTGCCGAATAATACCACAGTATCTTATTTTAACGGAGGGATATAAATGGCAAATAATAAGTCCTGGAAAAAAGCAGCGGCATTCATTCTTGCATTAACAATGGTGTGTTCAAGCGTACCTGCGAGCTTTGGCGCACTTGCGGCAGATACACGGGGAACTGATAAAGGTGTAACTCTCGCAGCAGGAACGGAAAAAACAAAATATACCGTTCAGGTCTTTGAAGCTGAAAACGGTAAAGTCAGCGTAGATAAGACCGAGCTTGAAAAGGGCGAGAAGTTTACGATAACACCTGCTGCCGATGATGGCTATGAGGTGGATAAAATATATGTCAACGGCGAACAGGCAGCTATAAACGACCAGGGCAGGTATGAGGTCGAGATGCCGGGAGAAGACGTTGCTGTAATGGTTGAATTTAAAAAGATCAATTATACCGTCACGATCGACGATAAGGTGAAAAACGGAAAGCTGAGCGTTCAGGAGCCTGTCATTGAATGGGGAGAGGAGTTTGCTATTATCCCTGCACCCGATGAAGGCTACGCAGTAAAAAGCGTGACCGCAGACGGTCAGGCGGTTGAGCCGAACGAGTATGGTGTGTATAGTTACACAATGCCAAAGAAAAATATAACAGTTTCTGCTGAGTTTGAACAGGCAGACAGTGAAGCACTTAAAGAGTATGAGAAACACAAGGAAAATGCCAAGTCTGCCATAAATGCGCTGGTAACTGCCGATGACGATGAAGGTGCCAAAATAATCGCAGAGGGTGCTGTTGAGGCGATTGACGGCTGCGCATACATATCGACCTTTACTCTCGAACAAAACAAAGCGCATATCGACAAGATGGTAAATGATATCAAGCAGACTCTTGAACAATACCGTGAGTATAAAAAATACGCAAAAGATTTCTCGGAATACCTTGAACAGAAGCGTAAGCAGATACATGAAATGCAGAATGAAGATTACAGCGTTGATCTTAACGAGTGGATCGAGGTACAGGCAGACTTGATACTGGATACCGAATATAACACCGACATCAGCTTTGAGGACAATAAAAAGGCTGTTGACGATATTGTTGAGGATATCAGAAAATCTATCATACGGCAAAACGCCAACGATATCCTGACTGAGAGCGTGAGGATATTCGGCAATGACAGATATGAAACCTCGCTCAAAACGGCTGATAGGTTCATGCAGGATAATAAGCTCGAAAAGCTGCCTGCACTGGTCATTGCAACAGGCAGGGATTATGCCGATGCACTTTCTGCGTCATATCTTGCAAGGGTGAAAAATGCACCGATAATCCTCACGGATACCAATAACGATGCAGTCGTTGATACTACACTTGAATATATCCACAAAAACTGTGACAAGAATACCAAGGTATATATCGTCGGCGGTGAGGGCGCAGTAAGCTATCTGTTCCAGAAAAAGCTAACAACAAGTGCTCCGATAGAGCAGCAGTATGATGTTGTAAGACTTCAGGGCGATGACAGATACCTTACCAATCTTGAGATACTCAAAGAAGCAGGCGTTAAAAACGAGGAGCTTATCGTGGCTTCGGGCAGCGATTTTGCCGATGCTGTATCTGCGTCTTCTGCGGCAAGACCGATGCTGCTGGTTTCGGGCAAAACGCTCACAGCAGAGCAGCAGGCGTTCGTTAAGGAGCTTGGCAGCGAAAAGGCATATATCGCAGGCGGAACAGGTGCAGTCAGCGCAGATATCGAAACTCAGCTGAAAGGAACGTTCAAGCAGGTAACGAGGCTCGGCGGTAAAAACAGGTATGAAACGTCAACACTTATCGCCGCAGAGTTCTGTCCGAGGACGGACGTTATAGCCCTTGCCTACGGTCTGAATTTCCCTGACGGTATCGCAGGAGCACCGCTTGCAATGCTCTATGGTGCACCGATAGTTCTCGCAACTGATAATGATATCTCACAGGCAGCTGATTATGCTAAGAAAGCCGGTGCTGAAAAATATGTTGTTTTCGGCGGTACAGCGCTTATCTCAGATAAGTCGGCAAAGTCCGTTACAGCTGAAGATGAGATGAACTGATAAAATTACACCTGCGTTTGCAAGGCAGCAAGCGCAGGTGCTTTTGTGTTATTAAGTTATCAGTCGATATCAGATTTCCAATCATCGCTCATCATGTTCGGGCAGGCACAGTCCTTTACCTCGGCAACAGCCCTGGCAACACCTCTGAACAGCTTTCTCGTTCCCTCAGCGCTGGCGGTGTAGTTTACCGCTCTGCGTGCATCTATACCGATAGATGAAGCTGTTTCAACAGAGTCGATGTTAGCGCCGATGAACAGGAACTCCCAGCCTGCTTCTCTGTGCTTTTCAATGAGCTTTTTCACCTTGGAAGCGGTGTATTTGACGCTTGCGTTCTCCATTCCGTCTGTAGTGATAACAAACATCGTCTTTTGCGGAACATCTTCCTTGCGTGCATATTTGTGGATATTCTCGATGTGGTTTATCGAATCGCCTACCGCATCAAGAAGCGCCGTGCAGCCCATTGGAGCATAGTCGTCCTGAGTAAGCGGCTTTATCGAGCCTATCTCGCACCTGTCGTGAACGATAGTCTGCTCATCGCTGAACATCACCGTAGAAACAAGCACATCACCGCCACCTTTTTTCTGCTGCTCTATCATAGTGTTGAAGCCGCCGATAGTGTCATCTCTCAAAGGTGCCATTGAACCGCTTTTGTCAAGTATGAATACCAGCTCGGTCACGTTGTTGGTGTTTTTGTTTTCAGTCTTTTTCATAAATATCCCTCCTGCTTGGTCATGTTGTTGTGTTTTGTTTACAGCTATATAATAGCATGACCCGAGGGAAGTTTGGTCGCTTTTAAAGCGACATTTTTATCAGCAGCCGATAAGTGTCTGGTCGAATGCGAAAAGTGCCTGGTTTATTACAAAAATATCGTATTGCTTGTTTATAATGAAATACTTTATGATAAGATCGAACTTTATGCTGTCCGAAAGCGTAAAGCCTGCCTTTGAAAGCAGCTCTGCGGTCTTGTCAAGGTCAAGCTCAAGTGCAATGGCAAATGCAACTGCCGTCTGCTTTTTCGGGCGGTACCCGTTATCGCTGCGGATCTTTGAAAACAGCTTTCTGTCAATGTTTGCCTTGCGGTATGCTTCAACATCTGTCATGCCCTTTTCGTCGATCATACGCAAAAGTGCCTGAGAAAACGATTCATCGCTGTGCCTTACAAAGTCATCAAGCGACTTTGCCTCATAAGCATTTGCAGCATCAGGAGCAGGCGCAGCGTCTTTAAATGCGCTCTCCTCCATTGCGGGCATTGACATTTTGGCTCTTGAAGCGCCTGCCATTCGCAGAAAGCCTGTTTCCTTTACGGGCATTTCCCGAACGAGATTATCACCGATGTAACTGCTTATCCCGTCAAAAAGCTCATTATCGAACGTAAACGTGTTCTTGGAGTATATCACAAGGGTAACATCCATATCGTTCTTTTTCAGAAAATCTTGTATCGCTTTTATCGCAATGCTCAGTGCCTGGTCCTTGGGGTAACCGTAAACTCCTGCCGAGATAAGCGGGAACGCAATGCTCTCGCAGTTCTTTCTCTTTGCAAGCTCAAGCGAGCGTGCATAGCAGGAATACAGCAGATCCCTTTCAAGATAACCGCCGCCTTTCCACACCGGTCCTACCGTGTGGATAACGTATTTACAAGGCAGATCGTAGCCCTTGGTTATCTTTGCCTGTCCTGTTTCGCAGCCGCCGAGCGAGCGGCATTCTGTTACCAGTCCGCTGCCTGCCGCACGGTGTATCGCACCGTCAACGCCGCCTCCTCCGAGCAGGGAAGTATTAGCCGCATTTACGATCGCATCAGCGCTGATCTTGGTTATATCTCCCGTTACAAGTTTAAAAGGCATATCCTAAACCTCCCGTTTCAGTCTTTTTTGTAGTACACAAGATCCATTCTTTCGTTTATCCTGTCTATCCTGCCTGTGCGTATGAAGCCCAGCTTTTCATACAAGTGGCAGTTTTCATTTTCCTGCAATATCGTTTCAAGCTCCCAGTTGTGCTCACCGTGAATCTGCATGGCGAGCTTTATCGCTGCCTGTGCATATTTTTTGCCTCGGTGCTGTTTCATAATGAATATCGGTGAAAGCCGCTTGCAGTTATCCTGCTGTACTATCCTTATTGCTCCGACCTTTTCGCCGTCTGCGATGATATAATAGAAAAAGCTGCCGTCGGTCAGACGCTGCTGTGTTCGTTCGAGCTTCTCGGTTGCAGGGCTTGTTTCATAGTCCTGATATTTTTCAAAAAGCTCAGAGAAAGCCTCACGCTGCATCTGCCATATAATTTGTGCATCTTGTGCACCTGCTCTTTTAAGTTCTGTCATTTTTCACCCCAGCCTTATCTCCATACGGATGAACGCCTGTTTGTTACAACTTCAATATACCATAAAAACAAGTGCAGGTCAATATCAATGCAAACAAAAAGCTGATGTTCCCGCATTGAAAACATCAGCCTTGGTTTACCTATCTGCACTAAATGATCACTTTGACTCAGAAGAGCTTCCCGAATCGGTCACGTCAGAATACTTTGCAGCAAACTCGTTTATCTTTCCGTCTTCCTTCATCTTCTTGATCGACTTGTTTATCTCGTCCAGAAGATCCTTGTTGCCCTTCTTAACTGCGATAGCGTACTCTTCGTTTTCAAACTGCTTGTTGTCCTCAACTATCTTCAGTCCCTTGTTGTCCTTAACGTACTTTTCAGCAGTTACAGAGTCTATAACTACAACGTCGCACTTGCCGTTTACAAGCTCCATAATAGCCTCTGTGCCCTTCTTGAATGACTGGTAGCTGTAACCAAGATCCTTTACGCAAACCTCACCTGTGTAGCCCTGGATAACAACGATCTTCTTGTCAGCCATATCGCTTGCCTTGGAGATGCTGGAATCTTCCTTTACGATCATGACCTGCTTAGCATTGTAGTAGCTATCTGAGAAATCCACCTTTTCTTTTCTCTCATCGGTAACTGTCATACCTGCGATAACCGCATCAACTTTTCCGTTTTCAAGTGCGACCAGGAGCGAATCGAATTCCATGTTCTCGATCTTGACATCCTTGTTGTTATCATCGCCTATCTGCTTAGCGATAGCCATGTCGATACCGTCGAACTCACCGATAACGCCCTTTGAAACAACATACTCAAAAGGTGTGAACTCGGCATTTGTACCGAACTTGATAGTACCGTTTTTACCCTCTGTTGTGCTGCTTGAATCTCCGCAGGCGGTAAAAGTAACTGCCATAAGTGCAGCAGCAACTACTGTGCTGAGGACCTTTGTGAACTTTTTCATAATACTCTACTCCTTATTCTTTTTTATTTCCCGGCAGGAACGTTCCTGCCTTGATCACTTGTATTATTTGAGCACGCTGCTCAGGAACTTCTGTGTACGCTCGTTCTGCGGGTGGTCAAAAACATCCGCAGGCTTTCCGCTTTCCATAACTATGCCCTGATCCATAAACAGAACTCTCGTGCCCACTTCCTTGGCAAAGCCCATTTCGTGCGTTACAACGACCATTGTCATTCCGCTTTCTGCAAGTCCCTTCATAACGTCAAGCACCTCGCCGACCATTTCGGGATCCAGTGCCGAAGTCGGTTCGTCAAAAAGCATTATCTCAGGCTCCATAGCCAGCGCTCTTGCAATAGCCACACGCTGCTTCTGTCCGCCAGAAAGCTGCGCAGGATAAGCATCAGCCTTGTCTGCAAGACCTACCTTAGCCAGCAGTTCCAGTGCCTTTTCACGAGCCTGCTCCTTGGTCATCTTTTTAAGAGTCACAGGTGCGAGCGTGACGTTTTTCAATATCGTCAGGTGAGGGAACAGGTTGAAGTGCTGAAAAACCATGCCCATCTTCTGTCTTATCCTGTTAACGTCCACCTTTGGATCGTTGATCTTCTCATCGTCGATAAATATCTCGCCCTCTGTCGGAGTTTCCAGCAGGTTAAGGCATCTGAGAAAAGTGCTCTTTCCCGAGCCTGAAGGACCTATGACCACGACAACTTCGCCTTTTATGATATGCTCATCTATTCCCTTTAGCACCTCAAGCTCGCCGAATATCTTTTTAAGATTATTTACCTTTATCATAAACCGTCACCCAGCCTTTCTCACCTTACGTCCGCTTTTCTCAGCTTCTTTTCAAGAAGTCCGAGACAGATCGTAAGTATTTTGATTATCACGAAATAGATGACTGCCGTTGCAAGCAAAGGCATTGCTGCTTCAAATGTTGCACTCTTGATAAAGTCACTCGCTTTTTGTATATCCATAAGGCCAACGTATCCAACGATAGCGGTCTCCTTTATCAGCACGATAAACTCGTTGCACAGCGCAGGAAAGACATTTTTCATTGCCTGCGGGATAATAATGTGTATCATCGTCTGCCTTGCATTGAGTCCCAGCGAGCGTCCGGCTTCGCCCTGTCCCTTGTCGATCGAAAGGATACCCGCCCTTATGATCTCTGAAACGTACGCACCGGAATTGATACCGAAAGCGATAGCGGCGATTATCCACTTATCAAGGTCAACGGAAGCAAATATAACAAAATAGATTATCATCAGCTGTGTTACCGAAGGCGTACCTCTGATGATATCAGTGTAGACTTTTCCAAACAGCCTCAGCGGCGTGTTTTTTGAAAGATTGCACAGTGCAATTAAAAATCCTATAACGATACCGATTATAACTGCAAGCAGTGAGACCTTCAGCGTCAGAAGTACTCCGTCGATGAACAGCTTGTACCTGTCCTCACGGATAAAGGTCTTTTCAAACGATTCGCCGAAATCGGAAAAGAACGAAAGCGTTGTGACCATATTCATTCTAAAAACTTCCCCTTACCAATATGTAAAATTATACAGTCGTATACTGTCACAATGTTTATTTTAACATATATCACCTGTAAAGTCAACTGTTATTTTTCACTAAATTGCGTAATATCGGCGTTTTAATTGATACAAAGAGGCTAAAACAAAAAAGCCGCTGCCCATTATCTTCAAGTGGCAGCAGCATATTAAAAAAACAGCCTTACAGCAAGCGCTGAGAACACAAAACCGCACATATCCGCAAGGCAAGCCCCTGCAAACACCGCAGGATAGGCTTTTTGTTTAAGTGCGCCGAAATAAACCGAGATAGTGTAAAAGGTAGTTTCGGTCGAACCCATTATCACGCTTGCAACTCTTCCAGCGTAGCTGTCGGGGGAAACCTGCGAAAGTACGTTTTCAAGGCAGCTCAGCGCACCGCTGCCCGAAACGGGACGCACTACCGCAAGCGTTACACATTCCTTGGGAAAGCCGAGAAACTGCGTAACAGGGGAGAGCACACCTGCGACCACGTCCACCGCTCCCGAGCGTGAGAACATTCCCACAGCAGTAAGCAGCAGTATAAGCGAGGGCAGTATCTCAAAAGCTGTGCAAAGCCCCTCTTTTGCGCCCTGTGAGAATTCATGCATTATGTCCACGCCCCTGAAAACGCCCACAAGCAGTATCAGCGTGACTATAACAGGTATAAGCAGCTCATTGGCTTTCATTCGCATTCCCTTTCAGGCTCAGGGCATAAACACAAAGGCAGCCCGCAAAAGCCGAAACAGCGGACACCGTAATTATCGGCAGCGTAATATCAAAAGGCTCTTTTGCACCGTGGGCGGCACGCATAGCGCCGATAGTTGCCGGGATAAGCTGGATAGATGCAGTGTTCAGCACCGTGAGCATGGCTATATTCCTGCGCAGGTGCTTTCCTCCGTGCTGCGCCATTGCTTTTACCGCCGCTATCCCTGCCGGAGTTGCGGCGTTGCCTATCCCGAGGAGGTTTGCGGTCAGGTTCATGGTAATATGTTCAACTGCCTGCTTTCCGCAGTCTTTGAACAGCAGTGATGTCAGCGGGGTGAGCAGCTTGCTGAAAAAAGCGGTAATGCCTGCCGCCTGAGCGATACGCAGCAATCCGCACCACAGCGCCATAGTGCCTGCAAGGGTAAGTGCAAGCTCGACCGCCTGCTCGCAGGACCCCATAGCTGCCGCAGAAAGCTCGTTTGTCCTTGAATTGAAAATGGCACAAACCAGTGAAAAAGCACACATCACAGCGGCTATCAAACCTATCAAGTCTCCACCTCCCCGTGTTTTCCGCAAAACTGAAATCATTAACAAATTATAAATTTTAAGGATAAGCAAAAAAATGTATATATTCATTCTTGACTTTTTTCAACATTTTTGTTATAATAGCTGTATGAAGGTAATGGAGTGTTATACTATTAGATTATCGTCAGATAAGGGGATGTATTTATGAAATCAACAGGTATTGTAAGAAAAATCGATGAGCTTGGAAGAATCGTACTTCCTATCGAGCTTAGAAGGACTTATGATCTGGCTGTTAAGGATGCAGTTGAGATCTATACGGATGATGATAAGATCATTCTTAAAAAGTTCCAGAGAGCTTGCATTTTCTGCGGAGAGTGCGATAACGTATCCGAGTTCAAAGGAAGAACTGTTTGCGCAAGCTGCGCAGCAGAGCTTGGAAAAAAGTAAGATAACTTTTTAGAGGCAGGCTTTTAGCTTGCCTCTTTTTTTATTTATATGCGCAAAAAAAGAAAAGATACCGCAGGGGTATCTTTTTTAGTTTATTATCAGCTTTTTAAAGTCAGCTTCTGAATTGCGGTAAACGCTGAAATGAAGATACTTATCCGATTTTTCAAAGCCCTCGATGCGCATTCTGCTGGTGTATTCCCAGAATGTCCAGCTGACATCGCTTTTTGGCTCTGAAAAAAGGCTTTCATACCATATCATGCAGTCGTTGAATTCGCCCTTGATGTATTTATCGTAAGCGCTTGATGAGCATTTTATTATCGGCGCAGCACCGCACGCTTGCTTTACCGTGTCCACAAAATCCCTCAGGTTCGTGCCGACCTTGTTGACATCGGGCGCAAATAACCTTTTTACGATGCTCGGGCTGATCTCTACCGCAGGAATGAGCCTGCCTTTGAGCTCGCCCATTGCCGAGAGAAAGTTTTCAGCCTGTGCTTTTCCGTCTGTTTTCAGATCGAAAACGTGCACCGCTCCAACGGGAACGGCTGAACGCTTTGCACTCTCCCAGTTCTTTTCAAAGCTGTCGTCAATGTATGAATCCGAGCTTGTCGCACGCAGATAACACATCTGCACGTTTTGCTTTGACATGGCTTTCCAGTTGATCTCGCCGCCGCTGTTGTCCATTACAGGACCACGGACAGGGAAGTCTTTTTTTCTCGGCTCGTTGAACCATAACTGCCCCGAATACAAAAGTATCGCAAGGTCTGCCAGCAAAACGATAACACACAGTATTAACAGGCGCACAAGTATTTTGCGCAGCACACTTTTCTTTTTTCGTGGTGCTTCCTCCTGCGGCGGATAAAGCTCGTCCTCATATTCTATCGGGTAGCCTTCCTCGTCTATCTCGACTGAGTATTGCTGCCGAAAAAGGTCATCGTCATTTTTTTTCATTTGCAGCTGTTTCCTTGTTTATCGCTGCCTGCTCTTTTGAAAGGTACTCAAAATCATAGCTTGCCAGCAGCTTGTTCACCTGCTCGGTTATTTCGGCAAAAGCACGCTGATTGCAGCATTTGCCGCTTGCCCCCCTGTTGCATTCTCCGTCGGGAGCAAGGCATCTTGAAAAGCAGTATGTACCTTCTATTGCCTCAACTATCGTTTTAAGCGTTATATCCTTAGGTTCTTTGTTAATGCAGTATCCTCCCTGAACACCCTGGAAGGACTTGACTATTTCAAGCGAGACCAGCTTGCGCAGTATTTTAACTGCAAATCTTAACGGCACCAATGTATTGGCAGAGATCGTTTTTGCGTCCAGCTTCTTTTTTTCCTTGCAAAGCTCGGAAACGATACGCACAGCGTAGTCCGTTTCAAGTGTGATGTACATATTTGCACCTATTCCTTATTTATTAGTCAAGATAATCTCTTACCTTATTGCTCCTGTTGGGGTGGCGCAGCTTTCTGAGCGCCTTAGCCTCGATCTGTCTTATTCTCTCACGGGTAACGTTGAACTTTTTGCCTACCTCTTCAAGAGTTCTTGATCTGCCGTCCTCAAGTCCGAAGCGCAGTCTGAGTACCTGCTCCTCACGTTCTGTAAGGGTTGAAAGCACCTGGTTTATCTGCTCCTTCAGAAGTACCAGCGAAGCAGCCTCGGCAGGAGCGGGTGCGTCATCATCGGGGATAAAGTCGCCAAGGTGAGAATCTTCCTCCTCACCGATAGGAGTTTCCAGCGAAACAGGATCCTGTGCTATTCGCATTATCTCTCTTACTCTGTCAACACTCATGTCAAGCTCCTCAGCGATCTCCTCGGGTGAAGGATCGTGGCCGTTTTTATGAAGCAGCTGAGAGGATGCTTTCTTTACCTTAGTTATTGTTTCCACCATGTGTACAGGTATTCTTATAGTTCTTGCCTGGTCGGCGATAGCTCTTGTTATAGCCTGTCTAATCCACCATGTTGCGTATGTCGAGAACTTGAAGCCCTTTGTATAATCGAATTTCTCAACAGCCTTGATAAGTCCCATATTACCTTCCTGGATAAGATCAAGGAAGCTCATGCCTCTGCCGACATATCTCTTTGCGATAGAAACAACAAGTCGCAGGTTTGCCTCAGCAAGTCTTTTTCTTGCTCTTGAAGCGTCCTTTTCATTGTTGCTCGCCATGCTCTCGGCAAGCTGTATCTCCTCCTCGGATGTAAGCAGCGGAACACGTCCGATCTCTTTAAGATAGATCTTCACAGGATCGTCGATAGCAACGCCGTCGGTAGAAAGTGAGATGTCAACATCAGTCTGCTCGATGTCCTCCTCGGGATTTGAGATATCAAGGTTGTCATCCACCACGATATCGTCGATGATCTCGATATTAAGGCTTGCACAGGTGTCATAGAAGTTGTCCATCTGGTCTACATCGTAGTCCAGCTTTTCCAGAGCGTCTGTGATCTCCTTAGTGGTCAGCTTACCTGCTGCCTTGCCGTGTTCCATAAGGTTGTCCATTATCTGCTTCTTGTCAGTCATAAAAAATGCTCTCCTATCTGAAAATAATTATAAACCTGTATTTATGACATCAGAATACGCATTTGTATTCCTCATCGTCCGGCTCGTGGATATCTTTTATCAGTCCCATTTCAACACTCCTTAATCACCGTTCCTGCGCAAGCGCTCAAGCTCTTTCATAAAGCTGTCGTTGTCAGCTGCGGCATTGGTCTGCTGCTGTTTGCGGGCATATTGCTTCAGAACGTCAATGTAATCCCTGCATACGTTCATATCCACCGAGAGTTTTTCGTACTTGTCCATAAGCGATACTATCTTTCCCACCTCATCGGGTGAAAATTCGGCATTGAACGAAGCTACGGAAAAATCCTGTGCGGTCTGTATTTTAGTAACAAGGCTCTCAAATATCCGCCTGTTGAGTGAGGTGACAAATTCCTGCGGAGTTACCAGCTTGCAGACTTCATCGCAGCTGTCGGGATTTGCAAACAGAAAATAAATGATACCCTGCTCGGCATAATCTTCCTTCGGGTGTTCAAAAGCCTCGGGGTTTATATCATCACGCTTTTTGTCGGTGAAAGTCAAAGTGCGCTGCCATTCACGCTTTTCCTGCTGCTTTCGGGCATTTCTGCGCTGCGCCTCGACCTCCTGCCTGATAGCCTCCTTGCTGATGCCGAATTCCTCGGAAAGCCGTGAAGTATAAATATCACGCTCAACAGGGGAGTTCAGCCCTGCAAGCACGCCGTAGGCACGCTTGAGATAATCAATTTTTCCAATGTCCGTGTCGGTGTCTATTCCCTCACGGCGCTTGGTCAGCTCATATTCTACCGAGCCCTGCGAGCCTTTCAGCAGGTTCTTGAACCTTGCCGCACCGTACAGTTTAAGGTATTCATCAGGGTCTTTAGCGCCCTTCATTTTTACAACTGTCGTTTTAAAGCCCGTGTTTTCAAGAATATTTATCGCCTTTGAGGTAGCTTTCTGTCCTGCCTCGTCCGAGTCGTAGCAGATGATGATGTGGTCTGCATACTGCGTAAGTGAGCGTGCCTGCCTGTCCGTCAAAGCAGTTCCGCAGGAAGCCACCGCATTTTCAAAGCCTGCCTGGTTGAGCGAGATAACGTCAAGGTTACCCTCGCACAGAATTATCTGTCTGTTTTTCACCGCAGCGTTTTTTGCAAAATTCAGCGAAAACAGGAATTTCTCCTTATTGTAGCAGGCGGTGTCCTTTGAGTTGAGATACTTTCTCTTGTCGTCTGCCGAAAGCGCTCTGCCTCCGAAGCCGACGATATGTCCCGTCAGGTCTATGAATGGGAACATTGCCCTGTTAACGAAGAAATCAAAAGTTTTTTTGGTGTTGTGCACCGAGCGTGAGATAAGCGAAGCATCAATAAGCTCCTGCTCGGAATAACCCAGCGACATCATGTGTGTTTTCAGTGCGCTCCAGCTGTTTGGCGCAAAGCCCATGCCGTACTTTTTAATAGTTTCAACTGAGAGCTTTCGCTTGTTTATCAGGTAGTCAAGGCAAGCCTTTCCTGCCTCGGTCTTCAGCTGCGAATAGAAAAATCTTGCTGCCTGCTTGTTCATCTCGTAAATGCGCTTTTTGTTCTGCGCACCCGCATCGCTGTATCCCGTGTTTTCGGGCAGCGGAACATTTCCTCTTTCAGCCAGCATTTTAACTGCTTCCCAGTAATCAAGATTGTGATATTTCATCACAAATGTGATAACATCACCGCCTGCACCGCAGCCAAAGCAGTGAAAGAACTCTTTATCGGGGTGGATGTGGCATGAAGGCGTTTTTTCGTTGTGGAAAGGGCACAGGCAAACATAATCTCTGCCTGCACGTTTAAGAGTTACATAGCTGCCCATTACCTCGTCTATCGGATTTGCAGCTTTTAGTCTGTCTATAAAATCCTGCGGCAGCGGCACAGCTGTTCCCTCCTTTTGCCTGTACTTTTGTTATATCTATTCGTTCAGCTCCTCAATAGTTATGCCTTCAAGCATATAAGTGGAGTAGAATAATGATTTAGTCATTTCTGTAACACAGAATTCCTTGCCCGACTTGGTTTTGTAGTATGTAAAGAACCGGGTCGGCTTATCGCTTGGAAAGCAGTCCTGCTTGGTAAACAATTCGCTCAGCTTCTGGTGATCCTTTACCATTATAGTCTGGCTCACCTTATCTCCGCTGCCGCTCTTGCTCAGTTCAACATAGTCCGCCCCAAAGTTCACACGCACTACCGCAACGACATCCTTAGCACTTGTCTCATCGTTGAATAC
>DFFV01000073.1 GCA_002371625.1 Ruminococcus sp. UBA3767 | reverse complement strand
GAACCGCCCGCAGAATCTCCCTCGACGATGTATATCTCGGTCACGGAAGCATCTCTTTCGGAGCAGTCTGCCAGCTTGCCCGGCAGACTTGATGATTCAAGTGCGCTCTTTCTTCTTGTAAGCTCTCTTGCTTTCTTTGCGGCTTCTCTTGCCTTCTGCGCCTGAACGGACTTATCAAAGATAGCCTTTGCAACAGGCGGATTTTCCTCAAAGTAGTTCATGAGCTTTTCGGTAACCAGCTTATCGACAAAAGGTCTTACCTCTGGATTGCCGAGCCTGCCCTTTGTCTGTCCCTCAAACTCGCAGTTTGTGAGCTTGACCGAAACTATTGCGGTAAGTCCCTCACGAACGTCCTCGGCAAGCAGCTTGTCGCCGTCCTTTAAATAGCCGAACTTTTTGCCGTACTCGTTTATGACTCTTGTAAGTGCCACACGGAAGCCTGTTTCATGCGAACCGCCGTCGGGCGTGTGGATATTGTTTGCAAACGAGAGGATAAGGTCGTTGTAGGTATCGTTGTACTGCAAAGCTACCTCAGCGAACATATCGTCCTGATTTCCGCTGACATAGATGACCTCCTCGGAAAGTGCCTCGACTCCTCTTGTTTTGTGGATATGCTCGACAAACTGTCTTATACCGCCCTCATAATGCAGAGTTTCGCTTTTTTCATTATCGGGTTCACGCTTATCGGAAAAGACTATCTTTATGCCTGCATTGAGGAACGCCTGCTCACGAAGTCTTTTTTCAAGCACCTCGTAATCATAATGCGTGGTCTCCTGGAATATCTCGGGGTCGGCTTTGAAGGTGACCATAGTTCCTGTTTTATCAGTCTGTCCTATCACCTTGAGAGGTTCGCTGTAATTGCCCCTGTCAAAGCGCTGGAAATGCACATTGGTTCCGTCATAAACGGTAAGCTCAAGATATTCGGAAAGTGCATTCACGACAGATGCACCAACGCCGTGGAGTCCGCCTGCGACTTTATATCCGCCGCCGCCGAACTTTCCGCCTGCGTGCAGGATAGTATAAACTACCGTTGCCGCAGAGATGCCCTCCTTGGGATGTATTCCTGTCGGGATACCTCTGCCGTTATCGGTCACCCTGATAACATCTCCCTCAAGTATCTCGACATCTATCTGTGTACAATAGCCTGCAAGAGCCTCGTCGATAGCGTTATCGACTATCTCATACACAAGATGATGAAGTCCCCTTGCGCCTGTTGAACCGATATACATACCCGGTCTTTTTCTTACGGCTTCAAGTCCTTCGAGCACTTGTATCTGGTTTTCGTCGTAATTATTGGTCTTATCCACCTGTGAGATGTTTTCCAGATTGTTATCCAATTTTTTATCCTCCGTTTCGGTTTATATATCAAGTCATTTATTTTTTACAAATCATATCTGCTTTTTACTATGCCTTTTGGCAGGCAAAGAAATTATTGTCTATAAGCTATTGAGAGATCCTTCTGAAAAGAATTATTTTTCAACTCTTTTCTAAACTCTCAGTCATTTTCGGTGCTTGGGCTTATATGCCCAAGTATCGAAAATAATTAAAAGTTTTAGGAGATGGGTTTGGGAAGTAACCCTTTTTCAAAAGGGGTCTTCCCAACAGTTTATTGAGAATACTTCCTGTGTCTTTTCAGCAGGGTGGAGCAGGCAAGCTGTGAGATATAGACTGTTTCAGTCAGGTCTTTATCAAGGCACACAACAAAGCTCTTTGGCATTTCATAAGAGCAGGTGACTACCCTTGCATTTTTTGAAGCGCCTGCAAGGAACTGCTTTGTTATCTGCGAGACCGACGTTCTTTCTATATCAAATATGCCGATAATATCCTTATCGTTTACCACATAGTCGTTTCCGAGATGAAGATACATCGCTTACCTTTCCCTTCGTTTCTGCTTCTTTATTTTTCCGCCCTCGATGATGAACATTTTTCCGTGCTGATCCCTGCCAAACGGGATATTGCTGTCGCAGCAGGTGATAAATACCTGCATACCGTCTATTTTTGAAAGCACGAACTTCTGCCTGTTCTCATCAAGCTCGCTCAGAACGTCATCAAGCAGGATACACGGCGGATCTCCGCTTTCCTGCGCAAGGATATAAGCCTGGGCAAGTTTAAGGACAAGGCACATACTTCTGTGCTGTCCCTGCGAAGCGTAATCTCTGCACATAAGCCCGTTGATGCGTGTGATTATATCATCTCTGTGGACACCCTTCATGGTAAAGCCCGAACGGATATCCTCATCGGTATTTGCTTTTAGCACGCTCATATACTCCTGTGCAAGATCGCCTGCATAATCCTTTCTTCCCTCAAGGCTTGAAAAGACGGTGGAATAATACTCGACCGATGATCTTTCCTTTCCCTGAGAGATCTCATTATACAGCTTTGCTGTGAAAGCATCGAGCTTTCTTGTGTAGTTATATCTTAAAAGCGATATATACGAGCCAAGCTGTGCCAGCTGGATATCCCAGCTTTCAAGCTCCTCTTTTGAGCTTTTGCCAAGTGAGATATTTTTGAGCAGTGCATTTCTGTGCTCGATTATCCTGTCATACTTGGCGCAGACATTTGCGTAATTGTTCTTTATCTGGCTGACGCACAGGTCGAGAAACTGTCTTCTGTTATCGGGAGAGCCTTTTGATATTTCAAGGTCCTCGGGCGTGAAGATGACACAATCGAGCTGTCCGAACAGCTTTGAGGGAGTTCTCACCTTAACGCCGTTGAGATACAAGCCTTTATCACGGAGATTATTTCTCTCCATTGCATATCTCACGGTCTGTTTTCTGAACTTATCCTCAAATTCAACACGGATATCCATTATATCCCTGCCGATAGCTATCATGCTTTTATCCTTGCTGTTCCTGAAAGAGCGCACGCCTGTACACAGCCACAGGGCTTCGATGAGATTTGTTTTGCCCTGAGCGTTCCTTCCGCAGAAGATATTGAGTTTTTCATGCGGTATTATATCGACGCTTTTCAGATTTTTGAAGCCGTCGGCATATATTCGGGTTATATACATAATTTTATTTCACAACGACTATCTCTGTATCAAGCTCATCTATCTGCACCTTATCGCCGGGCCTTATTTTTTTGCCCCTCATCGTGCAGACCTCTCCGCCGACCTTTATTCTTCCCTCGGCGATTATCTCCTTAGCGATACCGCCCGTATCGGTCATTCCTGCAAATTTCAGCAGCTGGTCGAGCTTGATGAACTCGGTCTTTATTTTTATTTCGGCAGTTTTCATAATTATTAGTCCTTAGGCAGTCTTACGGGGAGAACAAGGTAGGTATAATTATCCTTATCCTCGCAGGAAACTATTTTCATCGGCAGCAGACTTCCGTTCATCTGCAGCTTTACTCTGTCATCGTCGATGACCTTGAGCGGATCAAGGAGATACTTGCACTTAAAGCCTATCTCGATAACGGGACCTGTCATTGAAGCGGAGATCTCATCGGAAATTTTTCCTATTGAGGTCTTGCAGTTGATTTTGAGGTTATTGTTCTCAAAGTAGCATTTAACAGGTGAAGGTGCTCTGTCATTGATGATGAGCATAGTTCTTTCAAGCGTAGCTATGAGCTGTTTTCTGTCCACGATCACTTCGGTCTTGCTTTCTGTCGGGATAGCCGACTTATACGGGTGGAACTCACCTTCAAGCAGCCTTGAATACACCATATAGCCGCTTATGTTGAAAATTATATGTTTAAGTGTAGGGCAAAGCTCTGCTGTTTCATCGGGATCGTCCCCGAGAAGCTCGGTTATTTTAGAAAGGGTAGAAGCAGGAACGACGAATTTTTTAACGCCGTCATATTTGATAGGTTCGCTTCTTACCGCAAGTCTGTAACCGTCGATAGCTGCAAGCACCAGCTTATTGTCCTCTATCTCAAAAAGCTCGCCTTTGAGTATAGGCTTCATATCCGTAGTTGCAACAGCAAAAACGGACTGCTCTATCATATTTTTGAGCACGCTCTGAGGTATTTTTATACTTTCATCGGAATTTATCAGCGGAAGCTCGGGGTATTCATCGGCATTGGCAGCGATAAGGTTAAATGTGGTCACGCCGCTTGAAAGAGTTACCTGATAGCTTCCCGAGACCTCTATCATAACGATATCCTCGGGCATTTTTCTGAGCATATTTGAAAACAGTCCTGCATCTATAATACACTGGCCGTAATCCGAGCTTTCAACGCTGATAACTGTTCTTATGCCTATCTCCATATTATATCCTGTAAGCTCAAGCTCGGTTTTGTTCAGAGAAAGTCTCATTCCCGCAAGTGCAGGAAAGGGTGCTCGCTCGGTTATAGCTTTGGAAACATTATTGACAGCATCAATAAGAGTTTTTTTCTCGCAGGTAAATTTCATTATCTTATGCTCCTTTTCAACTCGTGCTTATTTTCACGAGGTAATTGTGTGTGGTTTATATAAATAAATATCTTTTATTTATTCAGTATTAGTATTAGAGGCGTTGAAAGTGTTGGAAGATAGGTGAAAGCATTTTGTAAAGGGATTTGGGAGATGTGGGAAATGCGGGCGTAAAATGTTGAAAAAAAGTTGGAAAAACCGAAAGTGTAAAACGGTGTTGGAAATGTTGAAAAAGGGTGTGTTGAGTTTTAAAAACGTTGTTAAAAATCGTGACGGAAAATGTAAGTTTCTGTCTGCTTTTAAACTTTTATCAGAGGTGAGCGGATGTTAAAAATGTTTGCTCATCTTTCACCCTGCTTACACAAAAGGCTTTGCGGTAAGGGATAAATGTTGAAAAGTGTGTTGAAAAAGTTTAAAAGTCCATATTTTATCTCAGTTATCCCTGAGATTTTTGATTATATCATCAACATTATCCTTGAGAGGTTTGTTTGTGTTGAGCAGCTTTTCAGTTTCGTTGAAGTGGATAGTCATAGTGGAATGATTCTTATTGAGCGCATCGCCTATCTGGGTAAAAGTCATGCCTTTTACATTTTTCATAATGTATATAGCGACCTTTCTTGCAAGCGATACCTTAGCTTGTCTGCTCTTGGAAAGGATATCCTCCGGTGTCACGTCAAAGGCTTCGGCAACATCGCTGATTATTCTTTCAACGGTTATTTCCGCAGGATGATCCTCTATCATTATCTCTTTGATGACTCTCTGCGCCATTGAGATGGTAGGCTGTTCATTGGTATATATGGTGAGGGCTTTGATCTTTTTGATAGTTCCCTCTATCTGACGCACATTGCTCTTTATCTTTTCGGCGATAACTCTTGTAACGCTTTCGGAAAGATGAAGATCAAGTCTTTCAGCCTTGCTTTTGATGATAGCCATTCTTGTTTCAAGATCAGGCGGTGTGATATCCACCTGCATACCGTCGATAAGTCTTGACTGTATCCTGTCATGCAGCTTGGATATTTTTGAAGGCTGTATATCGCAGGTGAGAACGATCTGCTTGCCTGCATTGTAAAGGTCGTTGAAGGTATGGAAAAACTCCTCCTGCATCCTTTCCTTTCCTGCAATGGTCTGTATATCGTCTACCAGCAGATAATCTGCATTTCTGTACTTATCGTGGAAGCTGACGGTATTTTTGGTTTCAAGTGCCTTTACAAGCTCGTTTATAAAGCTCTCGCCCGTTGTATAAACTATCTTCAGCTCGGGATTGTTCTTTTTAACATCATACTCGATAGCTTTCATCAGGTGCGTTTTGCCAAGCCCCGAATCGCCGTAGATTATAAGCGGATTGAAAAGCATGGTATTAACATCTGAAAGATCATCGTTATTGTTATACCTGTTGGCAACTGTCTTTGCAAATGCAAAGGCGAGCTTGTTGGATTCACCCTGAACAAAGTTATCAAAGGTGAGCAGGTTAGTGAGGTTCTCGGAATACTTTGCGGGAGTAACGCTCACATTTTCAGGCTCCGGCTCTTCTTCTTTTGATTTTACAAGTATCTTTACATCTACCTCAAAGCCCATTACATTTTCAAAGGCTTCCTTGATGATACTGCCGTAATTCGTTTCGGTAGTGTTCTTTGTAAACTCCGAATCCGTAAGAAGATAAGCGGTGTTATTTTCAAATTTATAAGGTTCAAGGATCTTTATCCACTTATTATAGCCCGGCTCGCTCACGGTCTTGTGGTCGTGGCAGTAGCTGAGCACTTCAAGAAATACGTCGTTGAATGAATCCATATATGATCCTCCGCAATAGAAGTCGTTTATTTTTGTCGTTTAATTTTTGTCGTATATGCGCCTGAAAATATGCTGAAAATCAACAAAAGGGCACAATGCTCAATTCTAAATAATTATATCACAACCGCAGAAAAATTTCAAGCATATATATATAAATAATAGTATTTTTTTGAGAGCAAAATGACAGGTAGGGAAAGTCCCAAAATATGTGATTATTAGGGCGAGCAGATACAATATATTGTAGTTATAACAATTTCATAATTATAAATACACAAAAAATTAAATAAAGGCGCTTTAAAAAACGGCAAAATGACTGTATGAGAGGGAAAAAAACTTTGCAAAAAGGGCTTGACAAATGAGTATAAAATAAGATATAATGTAAACTTACAAGGGCTATGTCAAGAGTTATCACTTGTCAGCTTTGTAAAATTGAAGCTGACGGCGTGATATTTGTGTAAATATTACCCGACAGACACTGAAAGGAGGATGGACTATTATGTTGAGAACTTATCAGCCTAAGAAGCTTCACAGACAGAAGGTTCACGGTTTCAGAAAGAGAATGGCAACTGCTAACGGCAGAAAGGTGCTTGCAAGAAGAAGAGCAAAGGGCAGAGCAAGACTGAGCTACTGATCGCTGACTGTTGATCTGTGAGATTACTGTTTTCCGCCTGAACGGGCGGAGGACAGCAAATGCCTTTGATTTTCATGGGCATAAGGGGTAAATAATCGGTATTTTTTAACGACACCCCGTTCTGACCGACCTTTACCATTCAATAATTGAAGGGTAAGGTCGTTTTTAGTTATATGGAAAAGTAAGAAACTAAAGTGGAAAATAAGAGAATAAGAGATGCTTTTTACAACTATCCTGAAAGATAACGGCGGATTTTTGCGCTGTTACAGAAAGGGCAGACGTGTGGGCTGCAAAGAGGTGTGTGTACATTTCTTTCCGAACAGGTCGCCTTATAACAGACTTGGCATCACCGCAGGGAAAAAGCTGGGCAATGCGGTGACGAGAAACAGGGTGAAAAGAATAATCAGGGCGGCTTACAGAAATACGGAAAAGGTATTTCCGATAGGCTATGACATTGTATTTGTCGGCAGAGAGGGTATAGCCGAAAAAAGCAGCACTGATATTGAACAGTTCATAAACACAAGAGTGATAAAAGAAATGAACAGGGCTGTGGCAGCAGACGGTGCTCAGCAGACAGCTCGCAATAAGACGGAAAAATAATTATTGACGATAATGAAATATATAGGTATTTTTTTTGTCAGGCTGTATCAGAGGTTTATAAGCCCGCTGTTTCCTGCAAGGTGCAAATACTACCCGAGCTGTTCGGCATACTCGGCGCAGGCATTTGCAAAGCATGGTTTTTTCAAGGGACTTTTGCTGACGGTATGGAGATTGCTCAGGTGCAATCCGTGGAGCCTTGGCGGAGTGGACTATGTTCCGGACAAGCTGAGGCTGTCATATTTCAGACCGAAAAGAAAAAAGAATATAATAGTAAGAGAAAAAGATGTATAAAATGAATTAAAGACGGAAAACGGAGGATAAGAATGGGTATAATAGCAACTCCTTTGGGATGGATAATGAAAGGGCTGTACTATGTTGTAAAGAACTATGGTATAGCACTTTTGCTGTTTACGTTCGTAACAAGACTGATAGTGTTCCCTATGGCTGTAAAGCAGCAGAAAAGCTCTGCAAAGATGGGAATGCTCGCACCGGAGCTTGAAAAGCTCAAAAAGAAATACGGCAAGAACCAGCAGAAGCTCCAGGAGGAGCAGATGGCACTTTATGCCAAAGCAGGCGTAAACCCGATGGCAAGCTGTCTGCCGATGATAATCACTATGGTGATACTGTTTGCGCTTATCCCTATCATCTACGGACCGCTTACTTATATATCAAATGCAGATAAGGACGAGCTGAACAACTCAAATAACCTTATTGCAGGGCTTTATGTAGTTTCAAGCGATATGCACAGCGATGACAACACAAAGTATATCGAGGAAGAGCTGGACAAGCTGTCACTTTCGGACAGCGAAAAGGAAGAGTTAAAGGACAAGACCGTTTTTGAGAAGTTCATTTTCAAGTTTGAAAAGGACGGCAAAAAGGATGCTGAGGTATACGAGGCTTTCTCTGAATATTTCCTTGACAGCGACAACTGCAAGAACGCTGCTAAAAACCTCAAAGATGAGGATAAGCAGGTCAAGAGGATATTGGAGGCTGTAAAGGCTCACCCGGATATCGACAGATTTATGCTCGATGAAAAGAATATCTCAAAGAACCTTGCAACTTCACGTCCCGAGCTGATGACATTCTCGTTTGTGAACAACGAGGGTGGCAAATATGCCGATATTCTCCCCGACAGCGTAAGAAAGGCTGCCGAGGATATAGACTATAAGAGCTTCGGACTTGATATGGGCGTTATCCCTTCATTCAAGGATATGACATGGATAATCCCTGTTATCTCGTTCGTTCTCCAGGTAGCAGTTACTATCATATCGCAGATATTCCAGAAAAAGAACAACCCCGAGGCTGCCAAGGCTATGGGTATGGGTATGAAGATAACATTTATCATCCTGCCTGTATTCTCACTGTGGATCGGTTTCAGCTATCCTGCGGGACTCGGTCTTTACTGGTGCTATTCTTCACTTTTCGGTCTTATCCAGACAGTTATACTCAACATAGTTTACAGCCCTGCAAAAGTGGCTGTTATGGTCGAGGCTGAAAGAGCTAAGAATAAGTCTAACGGCAAAAAGACAATGATAGAAAGAATGGCTGAGGCTCAGCTCGAAAAGGACGGAAAAAGCCCTGCCGAGATAAGAAAGCAGCTTGCTGACGATGATGACGATGAGCCTGAAAAGAAAATGTCCAAGGCTGAGATACAGGCTGAGAACAGGCGCAAGATCGCTGAGGCAAGGCGCAGAATGGCTGAGAAATACGGCGATGAGTATGAGGAGTTCCTTGACGAAGAGGAGCAGGAGGATAAGCCAAAGCCGCAGAATCAGAGTAAGAAGAAAAAGAATAAGAACAAGAATAACAGCAATAACAATAATAACAGCAGCAAAAACAACTCTGCAAACAATGATGAGACTGAGGAGCTGCCCGATGAAGCAGTCGTTATTGAGCCTGATGAGGAAGACGGCAGCGAGGAAAACTGATATGCACAGCATCGGGACCGCCACACATCTATAAAGTCTGAGGGTGAAAATGCCCTGCAGAATGCCCACAGGTCCCGTGATATATTGTGAAATAATCATTTCGAGAGGAGAGAGGTAAAATGAAACAGATCTTTACCGCAGCTTCGGTAGAAGAAGCTAAGGAACTGGCTGTCAAGGAATTTGGCGTAAGCGAGGAGAAGATCAGCTTCAGCGTACTGGAAGAGCCGAAAAAGAGCCTTTTCGGTAAGATCAAGAGCGAGGCAAAGGTCGAGGCGGAATACACCGAGACAAAGACTGACATCGCAGTGAAGTACATCGTTGATGTGCTCAAGGCTATGGAGCTGGAAAATGTGAGCGTTGAGGCTCAGGAGAAAGAGGACGGCGCTGTGATCGAGGTCAATGCGGACGGATTTGAGGAGATGCTCGGCAAAAAGGGCGAGCTGCTCGATTCGCTGCAGTATCTGGCTTCACTTGCGTGCAACAGGATAGACAGGGATTATTTCAGGATCTCTACTGACTGCAACGGCTTCAGGGAGAGAAGAAAAACTCAGCTTGAGGAGCTTGCAAGAAAGATAGCTAACAACGTTAAAAAGAACGGCAGAAGCTCGGCACTTGAGCCGATGAACCCTTATGAAAGACGCATCGTTCACGCAGCTGTTTCCGAGATAGAGGGCGTAACGAGCCAGTCAAAGGGTGAAGAGCCTTACAGAAAGGTAATAATATCCTCGACAAATCCGAGAAAGTTTGATGACAGAGGCGGATACAGAAAGGGCGGCAGAGGAAGAAGAAACGACAGAAGAAGCCGTCCACGCTCAAGCGGATTTGACATTACCACGAGCTTTGAGAAGGATTATAAAAAGCCAAAGCCGGAGGATTCGATGCAGGGAGCAGGACTTTATTCAAAGATTGAGTTCTGAGAGCACCGACAATTCAGATAACAACAAAAAGCGCAGCATTCAGCTGCGCTTTTTTTGTTGCAAAACTACGCATTTAATGTCTCATTGTAAATCAAGGGCGCAGCTATGCTGCGCTTGGGATCCTCTTTCCCCTCACCTATCTTTTGCCGCCCCCAACTCAATATGTAGTGCGCAAGGAGTGAGAGTGCAAGACGCTGCTCGACAAGCTCGCTGCTACGCCAAGAGATACCTTTTTTCCTGCCGCTCGACCGGAAAGAAAATCAACATTTTTGCAAAGCGACCTGAAATAAGTAGTTTTGCGAATAGGGACAGCAGATGCCTTACATATTCCTGAAAAATCCGGAGCAGTGCGAAGATTTTTGTGAAGTGAGTTTAAATGCAGGTTTATCACGGGAAGCATTGCCCCGAGCCAAGCAAAACGAGAATTATGCGCAAAACTCAGGGCGAGGAAATTGCGAACCGTCGCTACGGCGGCGGTGTTGACATATTAACAATTTTATTGTAAAATATACAGTAGCAATTTATGCCCTTAACAGGTCTGAGTTGTACGATTTGCACAAAAACAGACCTATCAACTGTGTTAACTAAACCAAAAACCAAAAAGAAAGGCAGGAAAAAAGTATGTATGATTACGAAAGGCTTCGCAGCTATGCGGAAAAAATAAGCTCAAAAATAGGATTTGCTCCTAAGGTCGGTATCGTTCTCGGCTCGGGACTGGGCGATATGGCTGATAGGATGCAGAGCGTTTACAGCTGTTCGTTTACGGATATAAGCGGCTTCCCGATGTCAACAGTCGAAGGACACGCAGGACAGTTTATTTTCGGCTACATAAGCGACGTTCCTGTTATGTGTATGCAGGGCAGGATACACTATTACGAGGGCTACAGCATGGAGGAAGTAGTTCTGCCGATAAGATTTATGGCGATGCTGGGCGTTGAAAGTGTTATTCTGACAAATGCCGCAGGCGGTGTGAACAAGGACTTCAAAACAGGTGATATAGTTCTGCTGACAGACCACATTGCAACGTTTGTGCCTAATCCGCTGATAAACCCGAATGTTGACGAGCTGGGCGTAAGATTTCCCGATATGACCGAGGTCTATGACGGCAAAATGAGAGAGATAATGAAAAATGTCGCACAAAAGGAAAACATCACGCTTAAAGAAGGCGTTTATTTACAGTTCACAGGTCCATCCTTTGAAACGCCTGCCGAGGTGAGAATGGCAGGAATGCTGGGTGCTGATGTTGTGGGAATGTCAACAGCGTGCGAGGCTATCGCCGCAAGACACGCAGGTATGAAGGTGTGCGGACTTTCGTTCGTTTCTAATCCTGCGGCAGGTCTTGGTGAAGCGGAGCTTTCACACGAGGACGTTCAGAAAGCTTCAAAGCTCTCGGCGCAGAGAATGGCTGACCTTATAAAAAGTTTTTGTGCACAGATAAAGTAAGACGGGAGTAATAGTTATATGCGTGAGGTCAATGTTGAAAAAGTGCAGGAGCTGGTAAAGGAGCTTTGCATAAAGGCTAATCTGTATCTTCCCAAAAGTATGCAGGAGTGTATCTGCGCAAATGCGCAGAAGGAAAAGTCCCCTGTGGGAAAGAACGTTTTTGGCGATATAATCGAGAATATCAAGGTCGCTGAGGAGCAGACCATACCTATTTGTCAGGATACGGGAATGGCAGTCATTTTCATGGAGGTCGGACAGGAGGTCTGCTTTGTCGGCGGAGATATAAACGAGGCGCTGTGCAAGGGCGTTTCGCAGGGATATATCGACGGCAGGCTGAGATGCTCGATAGTTTCCGATCCGCTGGAAAGAGTGAACACGGGCGACAACACGCCGCCTGTGGTGCACATAACCTTTGCAAAGGGCGATAAGGTGAAGATAACCGTTGCACCAAAGGGCTTTGGCAGCGAGAATATGTCGCAGCTGAAAATGATGACGCCAAGCGTTACGCAGGAGGAGATCATCGACTGGGTGACGCAGGTGTGTGCTCAGGCAGGCTCAAACCCCTGCCCGCCGATAGTTATCGGAGTGGGCATAGGCGGAGATTTTGAAAGCTGTGCGCTGCTTGCAAAAAAAGCGCTTTGCAGAGATGTAAGCGTGAGAAATCCAAAGGAGCTTTACGCAGGGCTCGAGCAAAAGATGCTTGATAGGATAAACAGGCTCGGTATCGGTCCGCAGGGCTTTGGCGGAACACAGACCTGCCTTGCGGTGAACATTGAACAGGCACCGACGCATATTGCAGGGCTGCCTGTGGCGGTCAACGTGGGCTGCCATGTTACACGCCACGCAAGCGGCGAAATTTAGGCGGAAGGATATGCTTTGAAAGGACAAGCACACCCGTGAGATTAGGGATAGCCATAAGGGCGTTGAAAATATCGCTCAGATCCCAGACGGTGCGCAGGGTGAAGCGTGTTCCCACAAAGGCGGAGAGAACGTAGATGACGGCGTAGGGCGTGGAGCCTTTGCGAAAAAGCGAGCAAAAGGCGCTTTCGCCGATGAAGAACCAGCCCGAAAGGGTGCAAAGCGAAAACAGAACGAGGCACAGGCAGGTGAATGACCTGCCCGCAGCCTTGTTGCCAAAAAAGGACGAAAATGCGTTGGCTACGGTCACAGTGCCGTCGGGCGAGGAGGAATAGTCGGTGCCTGAGGTGAGGATAACAAGCGCCGTAAGGGTACAGATTACCATTGTGTCGATGAAAACCTCAGCCATGGCGAGCTTGCCCTGCTGCTGAGCATCTTTTATGCCGCAGCCGCAGTGGACGGCGCAGGTAGTGCCAAGACCTGCTTCGTGCGAAAATGCGCCGTGGCGCAGACCGCCGATGCACACGGACATGAAAAATGCGCTGAACGAACCGCCTGCCCAGGAGCGAAAGCTGAACGCACATTTGAATATCTCACCGATCGCAGAGGCTGTTTTTAAAGGGTGAGAGAGGATAACGAGCAGGCTTGCACCGATGAAAATAACCGAGGCTATTGGCACGAGAAAGCCGCATATTTTTGCGCAGCGCTTTTTATCTGCGGCGGCAAAGGCGCAAAAAACTACAACTGCAAAGGAGCACAGGTCACGGTCAATGCCAAAGCCCTCAGAGGCGGCGGTGACTGCGCAGGAGACCTGAGCCATGTTGCCCATGCCAAGAGAGGAAAGCACGCAGAACAGAGAATAGCTCACGGCAAGCGGAGCTGCGAGATGATAAAGATAGCACAATGCACCGCTGCCCTTTTGTGAAAGCTGTTTATCGGCAGAGAAAACTGCTGCGAGATAGTTTTCACAATAGGACAGACACATTCCCAGCAGGGCAGATACCCACATCCAGAATATGCAGCCTGCACCGCCTGTATAAAGGGCTACGGCTACGCCTGTTACAGAGCCTGTGCCGACTGTTGCGCCAAGTGCGGTGGAAAATGCGCTTGTGCCGCCGGGACCTGCACGTTTACACCAGCGGCGGATATCTGCGGCAAGACGCAGCAGGCGGAGCTGTGCAAAACGCAGCTTTACCGATAGCACCAGCGAGGTGACAAGGATAAGCATAAGCACGGGGAACCCCCAGATAAACCCGCTGAGTGAGGATAGCGAGGAAAAAGTGGTAATAATACTATTGTTGAAGGCAGTTTTCAAATGAATGCTCCTTTCGCTTGGTTAGTAGAAATTCTATGATGCGGGAGCGATAAAAATTCAGGTCGGAGGAGAGCTTGCTATGGCACAGGCAAAAACCTATAAGGCTTGCAAAAGAACAGTGCTGTGGTTCTTTGTGTTTGCATTTGCGCTGCACACGGCTTTTAAAAGCGGACTTAAAGCGATAAGCGGATTTGTTCCGCAGAACGTGCTGATAATAATAGATATGACCTGGGCTTCACTGATAATCGTTGCGGTCACGGTGTTCCCGATATATGTGCTGGTGGCAAAATACGAGGTAACGCAGGATAACGTGCGGCTGAGAAAGGGATTTATTCTTTTTTCACATCAGCTGGTGCCGCTCAGCTCGGTGATGAGCGTTACAACGGTGACGACTCCGCTGAGCGTGCTGACGGGATTCAATTTTGTGGTGCTCAACTCGCCCGGGTCAAAGAGCATTATGCCGTTTGTTACGACAAGGCAGGCCAAAGAGGTATCGAAAATGATAGAAGATGCGATACAGCGGCAGATGACCGGGGAGGACGCTCAATGAGGGCGGCTGAATCGGCAAGGGAGCTGAAAAGCAAGGCAAAGGAGTTCCTTTCTTTCAGGCAGCACCCGATAAAGATAATAAAATACACCACAAGATACCTGTGGCTGCTGCTTTTATCGCTGGCAAAATACCTTATCGCTTCGAGCTTTGATATTGCGGCATGGCTGGATACAAACTGGTTTGACCTGGTGATAATCATTGCGATATTCGCATTTGCATTCGTGCGCTGGGCTACGATATATTTTGAGCTGGGAAATGACAGGATAATCGCACACACGGGCTTTCTTGGAATGACAAGAACGGTGGTATTCTTTGAGCACATAGCCTCGCTTTCGCTGTGCCAGGGACCGTTCTCGTATCTGGTACACTCCTGCGAGGTATATATAGACACCGATGCAAAGTGCTTTCAGTCCTCGGATATACGCATAGACCTGACCAAATCAAGAGCTATGGAGATATACCACCTTATCTCAAACAACGTAAGGACTCAGCCGGGGTTCGTCTTCAAGGCGAGAAAAAGACAGATGTTTATATTTTCACTGCTGTTCACATCGGCGGTATCGGGTGCGGTGGTGCTGCTGACGATACTTTACCAGGCTTACAGGATAACCGATGATGAGATGAGCAGAAGGCTGATAGACGAGGTAAACTCGCAGATAAAGATAATAGAAAGCTCGGGGATATGGATATACTTTCTGGCGGCAGGCTCGCTGATAGGGCTTGTGTGGCTGATGTCGTTCGTATCGAACCTGCTCAGGCACTGGGCGTTCACCTGCAAGCCGGGCGATGAGCATTTGCGCATAAGGAGCGGAAAAGGCTCACGCAGGCACCACCTTTTGTGCAGGAGATATATAAACTACCTCGATTTTACGCAGTCGTTCCTGATGAGGATATTCAGGATATGCTCGGTAGAGGTCGGGTGTACGGGTTACGGCAAGCGCAGAAAGGAAATATCGGCGCTGATACCGATAACAACGCTCAAGGATGCCGTTGCCTCGGCTAAAATGCTTGCGCCGGAATACAGTCTTTGCAAGGCGCAGGTGAAAACGGGCAAGGCAAATATAGTGGGATATGTGATAATACCGCTGATAGCGGCTGTGATGCCGTCGGCGGCAGGTGCGGTGATGATACGCTTTTTTCCGCACAAGCGAGAGCAGATAGTTTTTATCGCAGTGATGCTGGCGCTGCCGCTTTTGTGGATGGCAGTGGTAAAATTCTCGGCGGCGTTTTTTACCTCGCTGGGATTCAAGGGCGATAATGTAACGCTGTGCTATTGCCGCTGGTATACCTTTCACAAGATTGCGCTCAAAAAAGAGAGGATAACCAAGGTCAAGGTAAGGCAGGACCCGTTTTCACGGATATCGGGCAACTGCACGGTGCTTTTCTACACCACGGGAGAAAGATCCCGATGCCACAAGGTTGCGGGAGTAAAATACAAGCGCACGCTGGAGATACTGAAAAACAACGGTTTTGATGTGACGGGTGACCTTAACAAAGCATAAACAGCCCTTTGAAAAGGAGTGAAAGATAAAATGCCCAAATTTGAAGCAGGAATGGAAAGTATGCTGGATATGTTCGTTTTTGAAACGGGCGATCTGCTTGAAAAGCTGGACGATATCCTTATGCGCACCGAGCAGGAGGACACTATCGGTACGGAGGATATAAACGAGATATTCAGAACGATGCACACGATAAAGGGTTCGGCGGCAATGATGGGCTTGCAGAATATGTCCACGCTGGCGCACGCTGTGGAGGACCTGTTTTATATCATTCGTGACGATCCCGAGGTGAAATACGATAAGCCGGGGCTTTATGAACTCTTATTCGCAAGCTCCGACAGCCTGAAGGGTGAGCTGGACAACATTAACGATGATGATATACCGCTGACGGACTTTTCCGAGCTGGAGGGCAGGATACACGCTTTTGCGGCGCAGATGAAGGGAGAGAGCGCTCCTGCGCAGGCACAGGGCGCACAGGCGCAGGCGGAGGATATTTCGCACCTTTTCCCCGATGACGAGGACGAGAGCATTTTGACCTACAAGGTGACATATCAGGAGAACTGTGCGATGCCCTCGGCAAGAGGCTTTGTTCTGCTGAGGGGACTTGGACAGATAGCAGAGGTGACATCGACTTTGCCGGAGGATCTTGATGCCGACGAGGCGGACGATGAGATAAAGGCTCACGGGCTTATTATAAAGCTGATAACGGACGATGCGAAGAAGGTACTGGAGTTTCTTGAGGACGGGATAAACGTTGAAAAAGCCGAGCAGCTCCACAAGCCCGAAAAGACAGCGGCTGCACAGGCTCCTGCGGCAGCTGCCCCGACACCCGAGCAGGCGGAAAAGGCTGTTGAACAGGCAAAGGCCGAGGCTGCTCCTGCGGCAAAGCAGGCACCCAAAAAGGCTGCGCCAAAGCATGAGCAGAGCCTTATCACTGTCAATCTTGAAAAGCTGGATCAGCTGCTTGATCTGGTGGCGGAAATCGTTATAACACAGGGCAGCGTTACCTCAAGCCCCGATCTTAAAGGGATAAGCGCCAATCTTGACAGATTCAACAAATCGGCAAGAGAGCTGAAAAAGCTGACGGACGAATTGCAGGACTCGGTAATGAGCATAAGAATGGTGCCTGTTTCGACAGCGTTCCAGAAGATGAACCGGGTTATAAGGGATATGAACCAGAAGCTCAAAAAAGGCGTTACGCTTGAATTTGTGGGCGAGGAGACCGAGGTGGACAAGAGCATAGTTGATATACTCAACGATCCTTTGATGCATATTACAAGAAACGCTGTTGACCACGGCATTGAAACGCCCGAGGAGCGAGCTGCGGCAGGAAAGACCGAGCCGCCTACGGTAACGCTTTCGGCAGGGTACGATTCGGGAGAGGTGGTCATCTCCTGCCGTGACAACGGAGCGGGTATGGACAGGGCAAAGATACTTGCCAAGGCGAAGAAAAACGGCTTGCTGACCAAGCCCGAGAGCGAATACACCGACAAGGAGGTCTATGCCTTTACGATCGCAGCAGGCTTTTCCACCAACGAAACGATAACGGAATACTCGGGGCGTGGCGTTGGAATGGACGTTGTTAAGAAGAACATTGAAAAGGTCGGCGGAAAGCTGCTGGTAGATTCGCAGTTCGGAGTCGGCTCGGTATTCACGATAAGGATACCGCTTTCGCTTTCGATAATAGATGTACTTAGCGTACAGGTGGGAAAAAACAGCCTTTCCGTGCCGATAACGGCGATACACGAGGCTTTCTCCTGCAAGCAGGAAAACTACATCAAGGACCCCGACGGCAACGAGTTTATAATGCTGCGTGAGATGTGCCTTCCGCTGATAAGGCTGAACAGGCATTTTAACATTGCAGATGCAGTTGAGGATATTGAGAGCGGTATAATGCTCTATTGCAGCGAGGGTGATGCAAGTGCGGTGCTGTTTGCCGACAGCATAATTGCCGACCAGCAGATAGTTGTTAAGCCGTTTTCGCCGCTGCTTTCGGATTTTCCGCTGAAAGAAGCAGGAATGAGCGGCTGCTCGATACTGGGTGACGGAACTATCACCATAGGGCTTGACGTTAAGGAGATACTTGCGCCTTATGTTAAGAAGGCTGACGCATAACAACCGGAAAGGAGCGCACAGAAGATGGCTTTTACCGAACAGGATATGCAGTTTGAAGAAACGGGAGGAAAGATACTATCGTTTTTTGCCGATAACAAGTTTTACGCTTTTATGATAACGGATGTGACGGACATTATCGAGATACCTGAGATAACGTTCATCCCCGGGCTGCCCGATTACATAAAGGGCATGATGAACCACAGAGGAAAGGCGATACCTGTTGTGGATTTCAGAAAGAGAATGGCGCTGCCCGAAACTGTCTATGACGACAGGAGCTGCGTGATAGTTGTGGAGATAAATTCGCAGCAGGCAGGCGTGATAGTTGACAGGGTATCCGATGTTGAGGATATACTTCCCGATATGATAGCACGTTCGCCTGTGGAGGGCGCAACGGTGAAATTCTTTATCAGCGAGAGCAAAAAGCGCATCTCGCTGCTTGACCCCGAAAGAGTGGTGCGTGACAGGCGCTGACCAGCGTTTTTAGTAGTTCCGAAAGGAGAAGTTTTTGCTTATGAAATATGAGATCAACGATCCCGTAAGACTGACCGATGACGGCAGGGCTATTCTTGCGATAGACCAGACGCTGCTGCCCAACCATGCGGCATACATAAGGATAGAAACACAAAGGCAGATGTACAATGCGATAAGAAATATGCAGGTGAGAGGTGCGCCGTGCATTGGTATTTTTGCGGCTTATGCGATGTTTTTGCAGGCAAAGGTCTTTGCGCAGTCGTGCAGCGACAAGGAGAATTTTTACCAGCAGCTGCACACCTTTGCAAAGGTGCTTTCGACCGCACGCCCGACGGCAGTTGATCTGACCTGGGCGCTCAAAAGAATGGAACGTGCGGCGGCAAACAATATGCGCCGCAGCTTTGATACGATAGTTGAGGCTATGCGCAAGGAAGCCGAGGACATTCACGAGGGGAACATTCGCACCTGCTTTGCTATCGCAAATTACGGGCTTTCGCTGGTGAATGAGGGCGAGGGGATACTTACGCTGTGCAATGCAGGAGCTCTTGCGACATCACGCTACGGAACGGCACTCGGGCCGCTGCTGCTCGGTGCGGAAAAGGGAATGGACCTGAAGGCTTTCGTCTGCGAAACACGCCCAAGGCTCCAGGGAGCAAGGCTGACTGCCTACGAGCTTATCAACGCAGGGATAGACACCACGCTGATATGCGACAGCATGGCAAGCGTTGTTATGAAGGAAAAGAAGGTGAAGGCGTGCTTTGTTGGCTGTGACCGTGTTGCAAAAAACGGTGATACGGTAAACGAGATAGGCACATCTGCGCTGGCGATACTTGCAAGGTTCTACAAGGTGCCGTTTTATGTGTTCTGCCCGACATCTTCGATAGATGTCAGCTGCGATAACGGCTCAAAAATAGAGATAGACCGCAGAGATCCCGATGAGATAAAGACGGAGTTTTTCAAATCACCCGTTGCGCCCGAGGCGGTGAAATGCTACAACCCTGCGGCTGATGTGACGGATGCAAGGCTGATAACGGCGATAATCACCGAGGAAGGCATAAACTATCCGCCGTATGATTTTGTCTGAGAGAGGGGAATTATAGATGATAAGGTTTTATAACGGTTCTGTCCTGACGATGATTGAAAACGACGGGGTGCGCAGCTGCGAGGTTTGGACGGACGGCGACAGGATAGCCTTTGTGGGCGTTCCTTCCCAAAAGCAGCTGGAGGAAACGGTTTTTGAGCGGCAGATAGACCTCAAAGGCGACCTTCTGATGCCGAGCTTCAAAAACGCACACACCCACTCGGCAATGACCTTTCTGCGTTCCTATGCGGACGATATGCCTTTGCAGGACTGGCTTTTCAAGCAGGTCTTCCCAATGGAAGCCAAGCTCAACGATGAGCGTGTCTACTGGCTGACGAGGCTGGCGATACTTGAATACCTTACAAGCGGCTGCACGGCGGCATTTGATATGTATTTCAATTTGGATGCCTATGTTGATGCGTGTGTCGGCTCGGGGTTCAGGAGCGTGCTTTGCGGCTCGGTCTCGGGCGGACCGGAGCGGGCAAGCGAGGCGGAGGACAACTTCAAAAAGTACAACGGGAAAAATCCGCTTATCAGCTATATTCTCGGCTTCCACGCAGAATACACCTGCTCAAAGGAGCTTATGGCAGCAATAGGCGAGCTTGCGAAAAAATACCAAGCGCCTGCTGCAATGCACAGCTCCGAAACAAAGCATGAGGTCGATGAGTGCATCGGGCGCTACAAGATGACTCCGACGCAGCTTTTCGACAGCCTGGGGATATACGATTTCGGCGGTGCGGCTTTCCACTGCGTTCACCTGACCGATGAGGACAGGCAGATACTTAAAAAGCGGAACGTCAGCGCTGTGCATTGCCCTGCGTCTAATCTGAAGCTGGCAAGCGGTATTGCGGATATAGTGAAAATGCAGCAGGCGGGGATAAATGTTGCGCTGGGAACGGACGGACCTGCGAGCAACAATGCACTTGATATGTTCAGGGAGATGTACCTGATGACGACGCTGCAAAAGGTGAAAAACGAGGACGCCTCGGCTTGTGATGCGCAGAGCGTGCTGCGTGCGGCAACTGTTGGCGGAGCGCAGGCGATGTTTTTAAAGGACTGCGATGTTATCGCCGTGGGCAAGCAGGCAGACCTTGTGGTTATCGACCTGCAAAGACCGAATATGCAGCCGCAGAACAACCTTGTGAAGAACATCGTTTACAGCGGCGACAAGACAAATGTGCGCCTTACGATGTGCGCAGGCAGGGTGCTCTATGAGGAGGGCGAGTTCTTTGTCGGCGAGCAGGTGCAGACGATATATGCAAAGGCAAACAGCATTATCTCCGAAATGAAGCAGGAATGATCACAAGCGCAGGTAACCCCTGCGCTTTTTTCGGCTGTGCGGACAGGCTTTTGCATTGACGTTATTAAAATTGCCCATAATTGAGGATATAAAGCCCACAGCTTCGTGTAAAATGCGGAATTTTTGCAGGAACTGCATTTTTGACTTGCAAAAACGAGCGAATTGGAGTACAATGTATTATCGGAAGATAATATTATTGGAGGCTGTATTGAGATGAAGTTATCAGAGATGTCAAAGGCGGAGCTTGAGGCGTTCAAAAACGAGGCTCAGGCAAAGTATGACGAGTTCAAGGCAAGAGGGCTGTCGCTGAACATGGCAAGAGGAAAACCGTCTGCGCAGCAGCTTGATCTGACGCAGGGATTGCTGACGACGGTCGTTACCTCGCAGGACTGCATTGCTGCTGACGGCACGGATTGCAGGAACTACGGTGTTGTTGACGGACTTCCCGAAACAAAGGCGCTGTTTGCTCCTATGCTGGGTGTTGATGCCGAGCAGCTTATAATCGGCGGAGCTTCGAGCCTGAACATGATGTATGACACTCTCGTTAAATATATGCTTTTCGGAGTTGACGGAAAGCAAAAGCCGTGGAAGGATCAGGGCAAGCTGAAGTGGCTCTGCCCGTGCCCGGGATACGACAGGCATTTTCTTGTTACGGAAAAGCTCGGCTTTGAGATGATAAACATACCGATGAACGCTGACGGTCCGGATATGGACATGATAGAAAAGCTCGCCGGTGAGGACGAGAGCATCAAGGGTGTATGGTGCGTGCCTATGTACGGCAACCCGACGGGAATAACCTTCTCGGACGAGGTAGTTGAGCGTTTTGCCAAGATGAAAACAAAGGCTTCGGATTTCCGCATTTTCTGGGACAACGCATACTGTGTGCACCATTTGAACGACGAGCACGACGAGCTGCTTGATATAATTGCAGAATGTGAAAAGGCAGGCAACCCTGACAGAGTGGTTGAGTTTGCATCGACCTCAAAGATAACCTATGCAGGTGCAGGTGTTGCGATGATGGCTTCGAGCAAGGCAAACGCTGATTATATCCGCTCGTTGCTGACTGTTCAGACGATAGGACCCGACAAGATAAATCAGCTTCGCCATGTTAAGTTCTTTGGCAGCTTTGAGGGCATAAAGGAGCACATGAAAAAGCATCAGGCGCTGCTTGCGCCACGCTTTGAGACTGTGCTGAACGCTCTTGAAACTCAGATAGCACCGCTTGGCATAGGAAGCTGGACAAAGCCTAACGGCGGTTATTTCATCAGCTTTGATTCACTTGACGGCTGTGCAAAGCGCATTGTTGAGCTTTGCAAGGAGGCAGGTGTAGTTCTTACGGGTGCGGGAGCAACTTTCCCATACAAGAAGGACCCGAGGGACAGAAATATAAGGATAGCGCCGTCTTATCCGCCTGTTGAAGAACTCAAGCTGGCGGCAGAGCTTTTCACTACTGCGGTAAAGCTCGCAAGTGCAGAGAAACTCCTCAATGAATAAATAGTTAAACGCAAGCAGAAAGCCCGACTGAAATAAGTCGGGCTTTCTGTATGGTCGAAAGCACTTGTTTTATGGTACATTGTGAATCAAAGGCGCAGCTATGCTGCGCTCTGCACTGGGTTTTTCAGGAGCATACAAGGCAAAACCGCTTATCTCAAAAAGAAAAAGCCCCGTTTTCACGAGGCTTTGTGCTGCTTGTTTTACTTGGTGTTGGTCAGATTCCAGCGGAATGTCGAGATTCTTCTTGCTTTGGTGTTGTCGATATTCCAGTTGCTGAACGATGCCGACGGATCAAAATATCTGTAATCCGTTTTCATCTTGCCCTTGTTGACTGTGAGATTTATGCTCGGGTTTTTCTGGATAACTGCTCCGATACGATACTTTTTCTTCTCATAATCGATTATCTCGGCTGCGGTTATCATTCTTGTGTCAGCTACGTTATAGATACCCTCGTATCTTCCCGTAGGAACGTTTATGATACCGTTGATAAAGTCGATAAGATTGAATATGCAGCAGAATGAAAAGCCGTATTCACCCTCTTTATAGATATATGCTACGCCTTCCTTGGGGTCAAAAACTCTGTCGTGCAGGTTCTGTGTATACTCAGCGTCATATATCGGGGCAACTCTTGCGATGACCGGGATAGTCTCAGACTTCTTGGTCGCTTTGAGCAGTGCCTTTTCACTTGCGAGCTTGAGGTCACAGTAGTTGGTGTTGCCCTTTTCGGGGAAAGTTTCCCTTATAGGCTCACGTCCCTTCTGGATACCGTAGACCTGTGTTGTGCTCAGCAGGATTATGCTTGTGCAGCCTGCCTTTACTGCAAGGTCATAAATGAACTTATCGCACATCTTGCTCCTTTTCATCTCTGCATCAGTGATGTAGGAGTCGATATCATTATCGACTGAATTTGCAAGGTGAACAAGCACATCAATGTGCTCATTTGCAAGTATACGGGAGATCGTGTCCTTATTTGTAACATCCGACTGGATAAAGCTGTAATTATCGTCGCTGCCTACAAGTTCGTTAGTTTTGCTGTCTACACCGAATACTTTATGTTTTTTTGATAGCAGGTTTGATACGAGATAGGTTCCTATCATACCGCTTGCTCCGGTTACGAGAATAGATGACATTCCCCTCACTCCTTTCTTATTGTACATATTTCCTATATCATTATACCACATTTCTGCAATTTTGCAAAGTCTTTTTGCGCCGTTTACAAAAATTTAGGATTTGTAAATAAATTAGCTTGCACTGTTTTGTGAATTATGTTAAAATTGATTAACGGGCTTGATGACATAGTTAAAAAAAGTGCTTAGGTAAACGTTTTCGCTGCTAAATGCGTAATATATACTTAACTCTGAATTTACAAACTATTAAACTCGCAAGGTAAAAACGCAGCGAAAAATGTAAACTTTTTGTGATAATAAGGGCGGTATTTTATGAACACGATAGCTGATAATCCATTTGAATACTCAAGCGACAACAAGCGCTACCAGACATACAGCTACTATCTGAAAAAGCGTTTTGGCAAAAAGGTGATGAAGATACCTTTGAACGTTGACCTTGGCTGCCCCAACCGTGACGGGACAAAGGGGTGCGGCGGCTGCAAATTCTGCTCGGCGCAAAAAAGCGGTGAATTTGCGGGAGATCCGCAGGACGATATACTTACCCAGTTTGCAAAGGTCAGAGAAAAAATGGCGCAAAAGTGGTCGCAGGGGCTTTATATCCCGTATTTTCAGGCAGGCTCAAACACCTATGCGCCTGTTGAAAGGCTGCGTGAGATGTATGAAACTGCGCTGAGCGTTGAGAACTGCGCAGGGCTGAGCATAGCGACGAGGGCGGACTGCATTGACGAGCAAAAGGCGGAGCTTCTCGGGGAAATAGCAAAGCGGACATATCTTACGGTGGAGCTTGGATTGCAGACGGTGCACGATGAAACAGCGCTGGCGATGAACCGCTGCCACACGTTTGCGGATTTTCTTTCGGGGTACGGGCTGCTGCGCAAAAACGGCGTAAATGTGTGTGTTCACATAATAAACGGGCTTCCCGGGGAAACGCATGAGATGATGCTTGAAACGGCAAGGCAGCTTTCACGGCTGGAGCTGCATAGCATAAAAATACACCTGCTGCACGTTCTTAAAGACACAGAGCTTGCGCAGATGTATGAGCGTGGTGAGTTTGAGGTCATGGGGCTGGAGGAATATGTGGAAACGGTCTGCGACCAGATAGAGCTTTTGCCCAAGGAGCTGATAATACAGCGTGTGACGGGTGACGGCGCAAAGGACGAGCTTGTTGCACCGCTGTGGAGCTTAAAAAAGTTCTGCGTGATGAACGAGATAGACAAGGAGCTCGGCAGGCGCAATTCTTATCAGGGAATAAAGTTCGCAGGGTGATTTGACAGGGCAAAAGCAAGGTGATATAATAATAGCTGAACGTGGGATGTTTGCTCTTTCAAGCTTTACAACACTCAATTACACTGTCGAAAGGGACGATAGAAATGCAAAAAGCAATGAATATTTCTTATGAGATAGGAAATAAGCTGTATCTCAACATAACCAACAAATGCCCGTGCAACTGCACATTCTGCATACGCAACAACGGTGACGGGGCTTACGGCTCGGATCCATTGTGGCTGGAGCACCAGCCAAGCGCAGAGGAGGTCATTGCCGATTTGAAAAAGCGTGACCTTGACAGCTATGAGGAGATAATTTTCTGCGGCTACGGCGAGCCGACAAACGAGTTTGAGATCCTCAAAGAAACTGCAATGTACATCAAAAGCGTTTCAAAAACGCCGCTGCGCCTTAACACAAACGGGCTTGGCAGGCTTATAAACAAGCGTGATATCGCTCCCGAGCTAGAGGGGCTGATAGATACCGTGTCGGTCAGCCTGAACGCCTCCGATGCGCAGGCTTATGACGCTGTTACACGCCCGTCTTTCAAGGGAGTGAACTGCTTTGAGGAAATGCTCTCGTTTGCAAAAGATGCCGATAAGTACGTTCCAAAGGCAATGCTGACGGTCGTTGACGTTATCGGTGAGGAGGAGATCGCTAAGTCGCAGGCTATCGCTGACAGCGTAGGTATCGAACTAAGAGTGCGTAAATACGAAGCATAAACCAGAATTTAGTTTATTACAAACTTT
>DFFV01000016.1:9011-38734 GCA_002371625.1 Ruminococcus sp. UBA3767 | reverse complement strand
TTCAGAACGGTACGTATCAAGAAGTTTTACGCCATAGTATTTCTGATGTAAAGTCAGAAATACTATGGCGTTTTGGCGTTTCTATTGACAGTACAGAGATGATGTGCTATAATTGTTACTGACAAAAATCGGAATTTAGGTAACTAATTATGAGGTGACTGAAAATGAATATTAAGCGTATAAATGAAGAAGATAGCAGAATAGGAAGCTTTATCAATGAAGAATTCTTATCTTATGCTGAACAAAACAATGTTGATTTGAATTATGATGATTTCTGTTTTATTGCAGAAAGTGATGACGGTGAGATTTTAGGTGTTATTACAGGTCGTGCATATTATAATGAGGTGCATATAGGAGATTTGATTATTCATAAAGCTCATAGAAAATGCGGATTAGGAAGCAAACTTGTTTCAGCAGTTGAGGAAGCATTTCAAAATGCAGGATATGATAAAATCACACTTACGACTTTTGGCTTTCAAGCACCTGAATTCTATAAGAAACTTGGGTATGTCGTTGAATTCATTCGAGAAGATAAAAATCATAAATTATGCAAATATTTTTTATCAAAGCAAATCATATAATAAATTCTGATTTAGCTTAGCAACATAAATATGCACAATGCCCCTGAGTGCTTTGTGACACTCAGGGGCAAAACTTCTATATGAGTATCTGTCTTATGCGTGGGTTTCTTTATTTGTGTTAGTTAAAAAAAACGGCTCGGTTTTTATACAATTGTACCAAAAAATTCACAGTATCGAATTATTTTTAATTATTTGTTGACAATTCATTTTTAGCGTGATATACTGTTTTTAAGGTTTAATAGCCTAAAAAATGCTAATGCAGAAAGAAGAATAGTTATGAGAAAGTACATCGCTGAGTTTATCGGCACATTCGTTTTAACAACTCTTGGCTGCGGTACGGCAATGCTCGTGGGCTGCAATTCAGACAACGGCGGCGGCTACATTCTTACGGCTCTTGCTTTTGGTCTGTCTATCGTTGCTATGGCTTACAGTATCGGAAACATTTCGGGCTGTCACATCAACCCCGCAGTTTCACTGGCTTTCCTTTGCAAAGGCGAACTGACCGTTAAGGAATTCTTCGGCTACTGCGTTTCACAGTGCCTCGGTGCATTTGCAGGCGCAGGTCTTCTGTGCGGTATCTTCGAGTTCGGAAATGTAGTTGACAGAACAGGCGGTTACGGCACAAACGGTCTTGCAGGTGTTCATGACAGCGTTTTTGCAGGACTTATCGTTGAGTGTCTGCTTACATTTGTTTTCATCACTACTATTCTGGGTGTTACATCAAAGAAGTTCAAGCACGGTTCATTTGCAGGTCTTGTTATCGGTCTTACTCTTACATTTGTACACATCTTCGGCATCGGTCTTACAGGAACATCTGTAAACCCTGCAAGAAGCCTTGGCCCTGCTATCGTTAATGCTATCACAGGCAGCACCGATGCACTCAAGAACGTTTGGATATTCTTTGTTGGTCCGTTCATGGGCGCACTGCTCGCTGTTATTACTCATGCAGCACTTGAAGGCGGCGTTAAGGGAGAAGAAGCAGTTGAAGACGCTGCTTTTGAAACTGCAAAGGCATCATCTCCCAAGCCTCCTGTAAATAACAACAGAAAGCGCAGCAATAAAAAGCGCAGATAATAAACAGCTTGATCCGCAGAAAACCTGCGGATCTTTTTTTGTGCATAAAAAGCTCCCTGCCTGAGCAGAGAGCTTTGAAATTATCTGTCTCGTTTTATTCTTCCGAATGTGACATCGCCTGCTTTATAGCAATTTGCAATATCAGTGAAGTTAGGCATATCCGATGAGAACTGCCCTACCGCTTCATCCTCATTCCTGCGGAACTGCGCATAGACTCTGAGTCTGCCGGCATTGTTCTTTTCAACAAAAACATACGCCTCACCACAGGCACGGTCAACGATATACCTGACTATATCACGGTGATCCTTGCTCTGAGCGATCTCCTGTATCTCAGCATCGCTGTAATATCTGTCCCTTGCCTTATAATACTCAGTAGAAGGCTCAAAGCTGCCGCTTTCATTGAGCAGCTTGAACACACATCTTTCGATCTCACGGGCTGTATTCATCGCAAAATGCATACGTGTATCGATAAAAACAGTCGGTTTCCTGTCAAGCGGTTCACTTACGGTCGTTGTCTGGCTTATAACGCTGCTGTCATCTGCTCTGCGTGAATTTCTCAAAAAAGAGATGCGTTTTGAACTGCGAGGTGATTCACTTTGAGGATTGAGCGCAAACAGCGAAGATACAAGCTCTCCGAGTCCCATGGTGTGTTCCTCCTTCCAAAAGGGTGATAAGTATATACAGTTTACTATAATTATCACTATTTGTCAAGAGTTTTTATAAATTATTTACAAAGTTCGTCATTTTTCACGCTGTTTTGGGCACTTTTTGAGCATTTTGCTGTTCTTTTTTCCTGCCCTTAGCGAGAATTTTCCACACCTGCTTATACTTTTCAAGTGTCTGTGCATACTCCTGCTCGGTCGGAACTATACCGCCAAAGCAGGTTTTTTCAAACATTTCTGCAACCGGTGAGATATCGACCTGAAGCTCTTTCATCACAAGCCCGGTGAGCATTTGCGGTGTATATCCGTCAAGGTTCTTCACCCTCATGCTCCTGTCAAGCAGCTTGAGCACACGCTGATAAAGCATAAGCGGTTTTCTTTCCAGCGGTTTAAAGTGAAGTCTTATCCTGAACAGGCGCTCGTCGATCCTATCAAGGAACACGATGAATATCAGTACAAATCCTACTGCGAGGAACAGGGCTGCTCTGCCAAGATAAGTTGCGATAGAACCGATTATGCCTGAAGCATTTCCGCTGCTTCGCACGTTTCTGTACTCGGGGACTGTCGGATCAAAGGTCATCCAGCCTGCGCCGGGTATAAAGCACTCAACAAAGGCGTGCGCATTGGTATCCTTTACGGTGAACTCGCCGTCATCGTCCTTTTCGTAAGCGGCAAAGCCCTCAACATATCTTGCGGGGATACCCACGCTTCTTGCCATAAGTGTCATAGCGGTAGCGTAGCTTGTGCAGGAGCCTGTTTTGCTGTTGAACATAAAGTAGTCGATAGACTCGTCCTCGGGCATATAATCCATATCGTAGGTAAATCCGCCCGTTGCGAAATAATTCACGATAGCTTCGGCTTTGGCGTAGTCACTTGACTGCCCTGCTGTAATATCCTTTGCAAGCTGTGCGAGCCTATCGGAGATAACGTAATAATCAGGCGAGGTATACATTTCTATCGTTTCGGTTATAGCTGAATGATCCTGCGCAGAGATAGTATTCTGAGCCTTTGCTTCATCGAGCATTTTAACGAACTCAGCTGTGGTTATTGACTGCCCTCTTGCATATTTTACAAGGTCATCAGACTGGCGGTGGTACTGATAGGTTATGCTGTTGTAGGTTCCGCTCGCTGTCTGATAGGCTTCGGAATGTGTAGTTTTATAGATAGTGATGCTGTTTTGTCTGCTTGAAGGATCAATGTTCAGTTCTGCGGCGATATAGCCGGGACGGAAGGATTCCTCATAATCAAGGCGAATATATCTCAGTGCGCTGTCAGAAAAATCATTTGCTGTTTTGAAATACTCAAATGTCTGAACCGATTTAGTATCCTTGAAATCGGTCATTGAGGCGATAGTCTGCATAAGGCGACTGTAATTCTTATTGGAACCTATTGGATTCATAGTCGCCATACCGAAGCTCTCAAGCTCACGGGAGATATCAGCATCGGTCACCCAGCGTTCATTCACGAATTTATCAAAGGTCTGTCTTCTGAGATAAATAACATCATCGGGGGCATTTGTCCTCATTCGGAAAAGAAGCTCACCCGTTGCGCCCTGCCCGAACCTTGCCGAAGACTCGCTGTTGAGCGTTGAAAATGCATTGAGGTCGCTGTTGACACGAAGGTCAAAGAAGTTCCTGTTGTTTTCAAGATAAGACCTGACATCAGGCTTGGGGATAAACATGGTGACCATTCCCACAAAGGTGACAAAAACGATGCCTGCTATAACGTAGGAATAGTTGAAGATAGTATCCTTTTTGACATCATCCGATGAGAGCTTACCGTGCAGCACAAGTCCGAGGTAAACCGTTACCATGAACACCATATCAAAATCATTGATTGCCATTGCACGTTTGCCGTAGATTATGAACGGCAGCAGCACTGCAAGCATAAGCCCTGATGCACGGAAACGAATGACCGAGAAGTAGTACACTATCGAGGCAAGGAAAAAGCTGAAAAAGATGAATACTACTGCGGAATACTCATTTACTATGCCTGCTTCCTGATTGGAAACGTAGAACCAGTTCATGAACCAGACTCCCGAATGGTCAAAGCCCGATGACAGCAGGAAACGGCACACGACAAGCACTACTGCGCCTATCAGCAGGAATATGATGCCCCTGATTATCTTTTTGGGTTTGATAAGCTCATAGACATATATGAGCGCACCCATGAACACGACCGACAATGCTGAAAAGGTTGCTACATAATCGGAAAAATAAGTCGAGATGATTATTCTCATGACCGAAAAGCACAGCAGCATCGGAAGAAGATATGTGGTGCATATTTTTTGCAGTGATGCTTTATGTTTATTGATAAATCGCATTGTTTCCTCCGTTATCAAAGAGAAATAAATTCAAAATCGTTATTGACCTTCCACATATTTGTGCATATCTTTCCTACTCCGCTTTTTTCGGATACTACGAGCGAACAGCCGCCTGTACTGCGGAAAACGGAAAGCTCGGGATGCATATTGTTCATGCAGGTGGTAAAGCATATTACCGTACTGTCGGCAACATCTATTTTCTCATATCTGCTTGCAGCAGGCATAGGCTTTACAGATGCGAGCTGCTCCTGTAAGAACAGCAGGCTTTTTTCATCGCCTACCTCTACCGTCTGCCAGCCGTCGAGATAATAGGTATAGCTGCTTTCATAGCCCTGCCTTAGCAGCATTGACATCATTGAAAGGCTTGCTTCGATCATAAGATCGGCGTTTTCGTAATATGTCCTGTCGGCGCTTGCATTTGCCGGATAATCAAGGATAAAATCCTGAGTTGCGGTGAGCACCTTATCGTCAAGGCGAACCATAAGCTCGTCCTTTTTAGACGAGAGCTTCCAGTTTACACGTTTAAGCGGATCGCCTATCTCATATTTTCTGTGCTCATAGCCTGCTACACCTGTCAGCCCTATTGCAGCCTCGTCGGATTCCTCGTCCTCATCTTCATTGGCTGCGGCATTTTCAGATGTTGCCCTGAGCACCTCCATCTGCACGCCTGCATCTCTTATCCTTGGCATTATGCTTACCTGTGCCGAGATATCATCGGCGTTTATGCTTTTAAGCCCCACGCTGACTATCCCGAAATAGTCGGTAAGTCTTATATCGGTCAATCCCACGACTGCACAGCCGCAAAGCTCTGTTTTTAGCGGGATAGTTATAACATCACCGTTACGCCTTGCGGAGATGAGCTTGAACGTTTTGATATGCTCGGTAGAGATATTGGGTGTCATGGCAAGGGTAAGCTCAACAAAGCAGGTAGGCAGAACGGTGGATTTTGATACTGTTATCTCAAGCTCAATATCCTCTTCCTTGCCTGCAACGGCTGTTGAGAGAGCTACCGATGCGCTGACAGTTTTGCGTGAGACCGCAAGCATTACCAGCGACAAGCAAAATGCAAGCACGAGCAGCGTTATTATGAACAATCCGCCAAGTCCGCTGACATAGATGCACAAAAGCACTGCAAGAGCTATGCAAAGGACAAAGTTTATAAGATTTCTATACACGTTTTACTGCGCCTCCACGGGACTTACAACTGTTACGGAAATACCCTCGAGTGCCTGCTCGTTTGACTCGAATACGCTCTTGCCCTTTGGTGAAAGTATCATTCTGTGGGCAAGTGTTTCGGTCATTACGGCTTTGACATCATCGGGAACTACATAGTTTCTGCCGTTGATATAGGCATAGGCTTTTGCCGTTCTCAGCAGGGCGATACTTCCTCTCGGGGAAACGCCGAGCTTTACATACTGGCTCGTTCTGGTGGCTGTGACTATTTCAAGGATATACTTTCTCACGCTTGGCTGAACGGTGACCTTTTTCACCTCTTCGATAAGTGCAGCTATATCCCCGGTAGTCATAACAGGCTCGATAGCTTTGGCTCTGTTTGAGCTGTGCTCGCCGTTTTCCATTATCTGAAGCTCGTCCTCAAAGGCAGGATAGCCCATTGATATTTTCATAATAAATCTGTCCATCTGCGCCTCGGGAAGATGATATGTGCCGTAGGTCTCGACAGGGTTCTGTGTAGCAAGAGTCATGAATGGACGTGGCAGGATATGCGTGTTGCCGTCAATAGAGATCTGATGCTCCTCCATGACTTCAAGCAGGCTCGACTGTGACTTAGGCGAGGCTCTGTTTATTTCATCGGCAAGCAGAAAGTTGCACATTGCTGCGCCCTCTTTATACTCAAGCTCTCTTGTGACCTGGTTTACCATTGAAAAGCCTACTATATCCGAAGGCATAACATCGGGAGTGAGCTGGATACGGTTGAATCTTCCATCAACGCTTTTTGCCAGCGCAGAAACGAGCTGAGTTTTACCTACACCGGGAACGTCCTCGATAAGAACGTGGCCCTCGCACAGCATAGCCGTGATTATTTTGGTTATAGCTTCCGTCTTTCCGACTATGACCTTTTCGATATTCCCTATCAGCTTAGCAATTCTTTCGTCCATTATATTTCTCCTTTACACTTTTTTAAAAGCACCACAGTTTCAATGCCTGTTGTATGCGCAAACATATCAACGGGCTGTATTTTTACTGCTTTGTACCCTGTTTTCCCAAATATACGGATATCCCTTTCAAGAGTTTCGATACCGCAGGAAACATAGACCACACGCTCAGGCGATATTGCACTGACTGCGCTGATAAATTCCTGCGTTGACCCTGCTCTGGGCGGATCCATTATAACTACATCGCACCTGACGTTTTTATATGCCATTTCACACAGCGCCTGCGTTGCATCGGCGCACATAAATGAAATGTTGTCAAGTCCGTTGAGTTCAGCATTTTTCACTGCGTCCTTCACGGCTGAAGGATTCTTTTCGATCCCCGTTACATCAGCGCCGTTTTTAGCGCACACGATCCCGATAGTTCCCACTCCGCAATAGGCATCTATGACCCGGGAACCCTGAGAAATCTCTGCGAATGATACCGCTGTCCGATACAGCTTTTCCGTCTGGACGGGATTGACCTGATAAAACGACTGCGGCGATATTATAAAATCGCAGGAGCAGATATTATCGGTTATGCTCCCCTTTCCAAACAGCGTTATGCTGCGCTCACCGAGCGTGAGCGGCATTTTATCGGGGTTTATATTGTGGATAAGCGTTGTTACCTCAGGGCACTTTTCTTTGAGCACCCTTGCAAAGTTGTTCTTTGAGGGAAGTATCGCACCCTTGGTGACGAGCACGAGCATTACCTCACCTGTAGAATGAGATGTTCTTATGAGCGTGTGCCTGAGTATCCCCCTGCCTGTGCGTTCATCATAAGGGAATATCTTAAAGGACAGCAGCAGCTTTTTAAGCTCTTTTATGACATTTGCTGCTCTTTTGTCTTCAAGCAGGCACTCATCTGCGGCGGTCATTGTCCTTGTTGATGAACTGAACACGCCCGAAAGCACTCTCCCCGATGCGACACGGTATACCGTCTGCACTTTATTGCGGTAATGGTATGGCTGCTTCATCGGTATTATAGGCTCTACCCTGCAGAATCTTGAAAGCATCCTGTCTGCTTTTTTCTGCTTCCATTCAAGCTGCTCGGTATAGGGCATATCCAGCTGACAGCCGCCGCACCGCTTGAACACGCTGCAGCGCAGCCTGCCGTCTTTATTTCTTATATTACTCATTATTGACACCACATTCGCTAAATATTTTATATCACACAATTTTTGTCTGTAAAAATGCCATTTATCCCATTATTGATGGTAAATCAATTATAACATTTCGTATAAAGTATGTCAACAAAACGCTGCGAATATGGCGTAAATGTTAAAAATCAGGTGCAAACATTGCATTTTAAAGGCTTGTATGGTATAATTATTTGGTATTTGAAATGTTAGATGCAGGATCAGAAAGGAGAACATTGAACAAGATGACAGTATCTATCACACTTAAACACAAGCTGGCAGCTGTAATATGTGCGGCTGTTATGGCTATTGCCACAACAGGCTGCGGAAGTGAGATATCAGGCTCACTTAAAAAGAATGACACGAGCACTGCAAGCTCACAGGCGCAGGATGAAAGCAAGGCACCTGACAGCAGCAAACCTGAGGAAAAGCCTGCTGAAAGCTCACAGGCACCCGAGGAAAGCTCGGGCACTGAAGAAAACAAAGCTGAACCTTCATACAAGGTATCGCTGCTTTGCGTAGGCGACAACCTCATTCACGATAACATTTACAAAGAGGCTGAAAAGATGAGCGGTAAGAAGGGCGAATACAACTTCGACCACGCTTACAAGCCTATCGAGGATTACATCAAGGGCAATGACCTTGCGATAATCAACCAGGAAACTGTGGTGACAAGTCTTGTTGAGCCAAGGACTTTCCCTACTTTTGCAACACCTAAGGCTAACGCTGATAAGATAAAGAGCCTCGGTTTCAACGCTGTTTCAATGTGCAACAACCACATTCTTGACCAGGGTGATGCTGCACTTCAGGATTCGATAAAATACTGGAGACAGCTGGGACTGGTGCAGTACGGTTCTTATCTCGACCAGGCTGACTGCGATGAGATAAAGACCAAGGAGATAAACGGTATCAAGTTCGCTTTTGTAGGATATATGGAGCACACAAACGGTCTTTCCCTCCCGGCCGGCTCAAAGAGCACTTTCATCAAGCTGAGCGAAGAAGAAAAGGTAAAGGCTCAGATTCAAAAGGCTGACAAGATAGCTGACGTTGTTATCGTTTCCTGCCACTACGGTACGGAGATCTCCAACGAGCTGAACGATCAGCAGAAGACACTTACACCTAAGCTGGTAGAATGGGGCGCTGACCTTATAATCGGTACTCAGGCTCATGCGCTCAGCACAAGCTCATACATCAACAAGCCCGATGGCACTAAGGCATTTGTATTCTACGGACTTGGCAACTTCCTTAACACGATGTACGACAAGAACTCGCTGATAGGTCTTATGGGCAAGCTGAACGTTGTTAAGGACAAGGAAAGCGGAAAGATCTCATTTGAGAATGTTAAATGTATACCTGTTATCTCGCATTTTGAGGCTACTTCTTATGACGGTGACTGGACCAACTGTTCTATTTACCCGTATGCTAAGTACACCGACGAGCTGTTTGCAAAGAACTACGTCAGAAACGACGGATTTAACAGGGCTTATGTTGAAAGCGTACTGAATAAATATGTTCCTAAGGAATTCCTGAGCATTGAATGATCCGGAACGTGTTATAGTTTAGTTATAAGGAGCTCTTCGCAAAGGCGGAGGGCTCATTTTTACGGCGGTGATAACTGAGATGAATAAGGGGATAAAGGATCACGGCGCACTTGCGGTGTTTTTAAGCTCGATGATAATATTCGGAACTATCGGTGTCTTCAGAAGATACATACCTGTATCCTCCGGTACACTTGCATTTTTCAGGGGAACGCTGGGTGCGCTGTTCCTGCTGGCAGTGCTGATCTTCCGCAAAAAAAGCATAAAGCCCAAGGGCGGTAAAAAAGCGCTGATACTGCTGATAGTTTCGGGTGCGCTGATAGGCTTCAACTGGATACTGCTTTTTGAGAGCTACCGTTACACAACTGTCGCAACGGCTACGCTTTGCTATTACCTTGCGCCGACGATAGTTATGATAGCTTCACCGTTTATCCTTAGAGAACGTATGACCTTGAAAAAAGGCGTATGCACTGCACTTTCGCTTATCGGAATGGTGCTTGTTTCAGGAATACTCCGATCGGAACTTTCGGGGAACGGCGATATAAAGGGGATCCTTTTCGGGCTTGGCGCAGCCTCGTTTTATGCTGCGATCGTGATGATAAACAGGTTCATTCCTCAAAACGAACCGCTGTGCAGTACGTTCATTCAGATGACAAGTGCATCGGTCACGGTGCTTCCGTACGTTCTATTTGCTGAGGACATAACTTCCCTGCCGACAGATGCACTCTCGGTCATACTGACTGTGCTGCTTGGAATAGTTCACACGGGGCTTGCCTATACGCTTTACTTTGCTTCAATGAGCAAACTGAAAGCCCAGACAGTAGCTGTTTTCAGCTATGCCGATCCTGTGACCTCGCTGTTTTTATCGGTATTCTTACTCCACGAGGAGATGACGCTGTTTGCGTTTATCGGCGCTGTGCTTATTATCGGTTCGGCAGTTTTCAGCGTGATGGGTGAACAAAAGTCATCCTCCCCCAACTAAATTATATCACGCCTTTGTTTCAATTACAAATACCTATATCAAATAGCTCGTTATGCAGATTTGTAATACAAGCGGGTGCAAAAAAGGCTGCTGCAAAATGCAACAGCTTTTTATCTTACAAATGCAAAATATAAATGATCTATTGTCCGAAGGGGTTTGGGGGCGACCGGAAAGCCCCCAAAATTGCAAAAAAGCTGCTGCGCTTGGCAACAGCCTTTTGTTATTGTCACTATTTGGAGAGTGCCATAGCATCTTCAAAGCTCATCGGCTTACCCAGCAGGAATCCCTGGATAACATCGCAATCATACTCCTTGAGCTTATCGTACTGCTCCTGCTTTTCAACGCCCTCGGCAACTATCCTGCAATTGAGGAGATGCCCCATTGAGATTATCGCCCTTACAAACTCGGAATTATCTCCCTCATTTATCGAATCTATAAACGACTTATCTATTTTGAGGATATCTATCGGAAGCGAGTGCAGATAACTCAGCGAAGCAAATCCCGTTCCGAAATCATCAAGAGCAATTTTTATGCCCATTTTTTTGAGCTTATGCAGCACCTCGGTCGCAACCGTAAGTGATGATATGAACAGGTTCTCGGTCACCTCTATCACGAGGTTGTGCGCAGGAAACTCGGTATTGCTCAGTGCATTTTCAACAGTAGAAATAAAATCACTGCTGAGCAGGAATGCTACGGAAACATTGACCGAAATGAGCAGCTTGCCGTTTTTTTCGACCGCAGGCTTCATTTTCCTCATGGTGCGTTCCATTACCCACTTATCAATATAGCTGATATAGTTGAGCTTTTCGGCTATCCTGATGTACTCATAGGGCTGTATCAGTTCATCGTTTTCGCCTTTGAAACGAATAAGCGACTCATAACCCGTAAGCACGCCCGAGCGTGTATCGAACAGCGGCTGGTATACCATCTGGAAGCGCTGAGAATTGACTGCGTTCTTTACAAAATTCTCGCCCTCAACATCGGCATTCATCATATCCATCTGAGCCTGTGTGAACAGGCATATCTGATGCTTACCCTCGCTTTTTGCTCTGTACATTGCGGTATCTGCATACCTGAGCAGCATTGATGAATCCTCTGCATTGGTCGGGAAGAATGAAACGCCGATACTTGCTGTGATGTAAAAATCCTTGCCGTTTATCAGAAACTTATCTTTCAGGCAATACTGGTACCTTTCAACAAGTGCCTTTACCTCACTGTCGTCCTTATAGCCGCTGACGATAAGTGCGAACTCGTCGCCGCCAAGACGGGCAAGAAAATGCTTTTCACCAAGGATATTGTTCCAGCGCTTAGAAATTTCGATAAGCACCTGGTTGCCGTAATCGTGTCCCATTGTATCGTTGATATTCTTGAAGTTGTCGATATCAATAAATGCTACCGCAAAAGGCTCTGCTGTGCTGATATAGTCACTTATCGCCTGGTTGAAAGCACGGCGGTTGGGGAGCGATGTGAGCGAATCGGCATGAGCCATTTTATCAAGCGCCATCTCGTTGCGCCTTATTCTTTTAAGGCCGTAGATGAGTATGATAACTATGCCGATATTAGCCAGAAGTATCGGGAGTGACGGGAGCGCCGAGCCTTGTCTTTTTATAAATACAACGAGCGTCATCCATATCATATTGATACTGAGCAGGAGCGTTGTGGCACGGATACCCGGCTTTCCTGCAAGTACAACAAGGATTATGCTCGTACTCATCTGTAACATGGAAAATACACCGCAGAAGCTCTGTGAAGGTATCACAAATGAACCAATTAAAACAGGCTCTTCACGGGCGGTGAACATGATTATGCAGACTTGCATAAGCGCATATATTATACAGCCTATGACTGAGAATGTAATCTCAAGCTTGACAGACTTTTTATTAGCCATAGTCAAAATCCCCTCAACACGTTTTTTTCATTATATCACAGCATTGCTTTGATTTCAAGTATTATTCATTGACAGGAACGTGTTGGTGTGGTATAATCATTCGGTGAGAGCGGCTTTTTTAAAAGTCCGCAAAAGCCTTATTTTATGCACTTCGAGCAAGTCTTTCAAGGAGAATTAACAAAAATGAAATCAATAATCAGATTAAAATCCAAAAAGATGTTACTAATAATTAACATTGAAAGCGCCGAAAAAGAGGCACTCAGCGAGATAATGGCGGCTCACTCGGGCGAAGTCAAGGAAGTGCTGAGCGACCAGGGCGGTGAAAAATTGGGCTATCTGCTTGGCTTCAACGGTTTTGAGGCAAGCGGTGAAAAAGCAGAGGTAACGCAGCGTGCGGCAGTTTTCTCGGGAGTGGACGGGAAAGAGCTTAACGAAATACTTGCGGCTATGCGTGAAAGGGGCATAAAAATACCGCTGAAGGCTGTTTGCACTGCGCACAACCAGAGCTGGACGCTGAAGGCACTTTGCGAGGAGCTTGAGCAGGAGCACAGATACATGAACGGGGGCAGGCAGGGTGAACAAGCGTAAAAAAGCGGTACTGCTTATAATTCTCTCGGCATTCTGTTTTGCGGTGATGTCGGCGTGCGTAAGGCTTTCGGGCGACCTGCCGACGATGCAGAAAGTATTTTTCAGGAACTTTGTTGCGCTGTTTTTTGCGGCCGGAGTTCTTATAAAAAACAAGATACCATTTAAAACGCAGAGCAAGAAAAACCTCGGCGTACTGACTGTAAGGGCGTTAGCAGGCTCGCTTGGAATGGTGGGCAACTTTTATGCGATAGACAAGCTGGTTCTTCCGGATGCTTCGATACTGAACAAGATGTCGCCGTTTTTCTGCGTGCTGTTTTCTTATCTTTTGCTGCGTGAAAAGCTGACGATGTTCAATCTGCTGACGATACTGGGTGCATTCACGGGGGCGTTGTTCGTTATCAAGCCGACATTCAACAACGCCGATCTGCTCGCTTCGGTCGCAGGATTTCTTGGCGGAATGGGCGCAGGACTTGCTTACACCTGCGTAAGATACCTTGGACAGCACGGTGAGAAAGGCCCTGTGATAGTGGCGTTTTTCTCGGCATTCTCGTGCATATTATCATTGCCGTTCCTGATATTTGACTGCCGCCACATGAGCTTATACCAGGTGCTGATGCTTATCGGTGCAGGTTTTGCCGCAGCAGGCGGACAGTTCACGATAACTGCGGCTTACAGCAACGCACCTGCCAAGGAGATCTCGGTTTTTGATTACACGCAGATCATTTTCACAGCTTCAATGGGATTTTTCATTTTCTCGGATATCCCGGATATTTGGAGCTTTGTGGGATACATCATCATCGTTTCGATGGCGCTGATAGTTTTTATCCACAACAACAAAAAGGAGCCGCAGCCAAGCGACTCCCCCATTACTTAACAGGCACAAAAAAGCCCCGAATTATCGGGGCTTGATTTTTTATCTTGAGTCTGCGATGAATCTCTTAAGATCCTGTGCATTTGCGCACTTTTCAAGTGCAACGTCCATAGAAATGGTCCTGGACTTAACGAGCTTAGCAAGCTCCTGGTCCATAGTCTGCATTCCCTGTGCTTTACCTGTCTGCATTGCAGAACCGATAAGGTGTACCTTGTCATCACGGATCATAGCCTTGATAGAGTCGGTAGCGTTAAGGATCTCACAGCAAGCCACACGGCTTGTACCGTCAAATGTACGGCAAAGTGTCTGAGTACAGATACCTACGAGTACAGATGCGAGCTGTGTTCTGATCTGGTGCTGCTGGTGTGCAGGGAAAACGTCGATGATACGGTCGATAGTCGATGCTGCGTCAGTTGTATGCAGGGTACTCATTACAAGGTGTCCTGTTTCGGCTGCGGTTACAGCGGCTTCGATAGTTTCAAAGTCTCTCATTTCTCCTACGAGGATGATATCCGGGTCCTCACGGAGTGCTGCACGAAGTGACAGTGAGAAGCTCGGTACGTCAGGTCCGACCTCTCTCTGGTTAACCATACATCTCTTATGAGCGTGCATATACTCGATAGGATCCTCGACTGTGATGATATGTGCTGACTTGTGGATATTAACATAGTCGATCATAGCTGCCAGTGTTGTAGATTTACCTGAACCGGTAGGTCCTGTTACGAGCACGAGTCCTCTTGGTCTCATAACGAACTCTGCAAGTACAGGAGGCAGGTTAAGATCTGTAAGTGTAGGAATATCATTTCTCAGAAGACGGATAGCGATAGCCGTTGATCCTCTCTGACGATATACGTTTACACGGTGACGGAAACCTCTTGTTGAAACGTATGTAAAGTCGGTATCGATATGGTCCTTGATCTGCTGTCTCTGCTTATCATTACACATATCCTTGGTGATGTTCTGAATTTCGATCTCGGTCATATCAGGATATGACGAGAGCTTTCTGAGGTTACCGCCCTGTCTTACGATAGGTGGGATACCTACCGTGAAATGAAGGTCCGAGCAGCCCAGTGCTCTGGCTTCATCAAGAATTTTGTTAATGTCCACTGCCATAGTGTTTTACCTCCAATTTTATATATTTAAATTTTAAATATCAGACTGCATAAGTTACACGAACAAGCTCATCTATCGTTGTAACACCTTGCTGAACGAGCTTAGAAATGTTATCTCTAAGCAGCAGCGTTCCCTCTTCCTTAGCCAGTTCTGCGATCTCATCGGCTTTTGCTCCGCCTGTGATGAGTATCTGCATTCTCGGTGTAGCGAGAAGGATCTCATGGATAGCAGTTCTTCCGTTATATCCTGTGTTCTTACACTTAGGACAGCCAACTGCATCGTATACCATTATAGAATGATCTATCTCCATCAGCTTTTCCTCTTCAGGAGTTGACATTCTCGGCTTTTTACATTCAGGGCAAAGTGTTTTGGTAAGACGCTGTGCAACGATACCGATAAGTGATGTCGCAACCATGTACGCCTCAACGCCCATATCCACAAGTCTTGTTACTGTAGAAGCAGCATCGTTTGTATGAAGTGTTGAAAGCACAAGGTGACCTGTGATAGCGGCTCTGATAGCGATCTCAGCTGTTTCGGTATCACGCATTTCTCCGACCATTATGATGTCAGGGTCCTGACGGAGGATAGAACGAAGCGCTGCACCGAAGGTCATACCTGCTTTTTCGTTTATCTGACACTGGTTGATATTAGCGATCTTCTTCTCGACAGGGTCTTCGACCGTGATAACGTTAAGGTTTGGCTTAGCGATCTCACCGAGCGCCGCATAAAGAGTTGTAGATTTACCGGAACCGGTAGGTCCTGTTACGAGCACCACGCCCTGCGGCACTTTAAGGCAGGATACGAATCTTTCATAGTTATAGTCGGTCATACCGAGATCCTGGATCCTTCTTACCGTGTTATCACCTGCGAGGATACGGATAACGACCTTTTCGCCATAAACCATTGGAAGATTAGATACACGAAGGTCGATAGTTGTTCCGTCTACGACCTGTGACATACGTCCGTCCTGCGGTACACGCTTTTCAGCGATATTCATTCCTGAAAGGATCTTAAATCTTGTTACAAGCGAAACATGGAGCGCCGGTGAAAGAGTCATAAGCTCGATAAGGTCACCGTTGACTCTTATTCTTATTCTGGTGATATCCTTGAACGGCTCGATATGAATATCCGTTGCGTCCTGACGGAAGGAGTTTTCAACGATAGCTGTTGCCAGCTTAACGATAGGCGCATTCTCGACTCTGTCCGAAGAGAGATCGATCTCGTCGAGGTTGAGCTCTTCTTCCTTCTCCTTAGTAGCCTCATCGACCACGCTGTCAACCTGTCCCTGCGAATAAACTCTGCCGATTGCCCTGTTAAGTGCAGCCTTGGTAGCCATTACAGGTCTTACGTTACAGCCGGTTATAACTCTGAGGTCTTCAAAAACGTAGAAGTTACTTGGATCATTAGTTGCGACAGTAAGGCGCTTGCCCATTTTTTCGATCGCAATAACGTTATACTTTCTTGCTGATGCCTCAGGGATCTTCTTAACGACATCAGGTATCAGCTCGGTATTATCAAGGTCGATGTAAGGGATACTGAGTCGCTCAGCGAGCACTTCTGCAAACTGCGCATCGGTGATAAATCCCATTTCGACGATAACGTCACCGAACATTTTTCCTTTAGTTTCTTTCTGCTTGGCAAGTACCTCCTGAAGCTGAGCCTCAGTGATGAGCTTTTTTTCCACAAGGTACTGTCCAACTGGTCCGTTTCTCATACTTTTTCTCCTATCTCCTCGCTAAAGCGGGTAATTTATTTATATTAACTATTGTAATTTGCTAATTTATGTGTTAGAATAGATTTAGTATCCTGAAAGGAGGATCACAAATTGGATCGTTTAAATATCTATTATACGGTGATCTATTTTTTTATTTTTCTATTCGGCGTTTGTGTCGGCAGTTTTCTTAACGTCTGCATTTACAGACTTCCGAAAAACGAGGGGCTTATCAAGCGCAACTCGCACTGCATGACCTGCGGTGAAGAGATCAAGCGCAGGGATCTTATCCCGATAATAAGCTGGTGTATACTCAGAGGAAAATGCCGTAACTGCGGAGCAAAGATCTCTCCACGCTACACTGTCGTTGAAGCTCTCAACGGAGTTTTATGGCTTTTCACAGCGCTGTGGTTCGACATTGTAGCAAGACCGATGTACATTATACTTACCTGCCTGATGATCTCGGCACTTGTAGTAGTATTCTTTATGGACTGGGACACACAGCTTATCAACACATGGGTAGTTGTTTTCATTGGTGTGCTTGCAGTTTTAGAAATTATCCTTTGCCGAAATAATACAGGTCTTGAGATCAGCTCACACATCATCGGTGCATTTGCGGTAAGCGTTCCGCTGATGATAGTCACCCTTATTTCCAAAGAAAAAGCAATGGGCTGGGGTGATGTTTACCTGATGGCAGCGGGCGGATTGTACCTTGGAACTCAGGGAATCCTCGTTGCACTTGGTGTTGCACTGATAAGCGGTTCGATATGCGGACTTGCGATCAAGCATTTCAGCGGAAACTCGAAATTCGCATTTGGTCCATATCTTTCACTCGGTATTCTCGTCGCAGTATTCTGGGGCGCATCGATCGGTGACTGGTACATGGAATTCACGGGATTGAACGAAATGCTCGCATAAACAAAGCAAACAAAATATTCAGCGGCCGCTCCTGAACGGGCGGTCGTTATTTTTTATATTCTCTTTGCTCAAAAGGTCCTCTTAGCAATTGCTTGCTAAGGGGATCTTTTCAGCAGGGCTGAAAGACTTCAGCCCTGAGAAATTTTTAAGTAATTAGCTTAGCCGGGATCGGTATCATAGAATGCTCCATCCTTATACCAAACCTCATATACAGAACCGTTGTTTTCAAACTTTCTTGAGCCGGCCCACTGAAGCTGGATAGTAACGTCAGGAGTATAGAATGTAAACTCGAAATTCTTGTTAATGCCAAGCTGATTTACAAGAAGGTTACCATAGTGGTTTTCCTTGTGTCTTGCAACTGTTGCGTCACCTGAAACGGAGAAGTCAGCTGCCTGATTAGAGCAAGTTACAGTAGCATTGTTATTCCAGCTAAGGATCGTCTTAACATGGATCTTTACAACAGATGAACCTGCCGGGATAGGCGGTTTATCCTTGAACTCGCACTTGAATTTTGTAGCTGCAGTGATCGCATAATCCCCGATCTTCTGCGACTCCTTACCGTCGATGACCCACTTAACGAACATTTTGCCTGCAGGTATCTTTTCAGGCATTGCAGCAGGAAGGCTATCTTCGGTGAGCTTTGTGCCCTTGCTTACATACATTTCAGAATCAACATCTGTTCCGTTAGTAGAGAAAGTTACCTTGATCTTAGGGATCTTAACGGCAATAAATGTCTTAGGTCCGTCGATGTTGACAGTTGAGCATTTAGCACCTGTGCCCTGCTCCTGCCACTCGCAGTCATACATTGCGCCGTCATAAGGATTACCGGGTTCGATAGCTGCATGGAATGATCCGGGAGCGGATTTGCTCTCGTTAGTTTTACGATAAACGCTGCCCGACTCATCGAGCCATGTTATCTGTACCTGGTTAGCGTCAGGCGTCTTTTCGGTAAACACAAGCACGAAGGTCATATCATCGTTGATTTCAACACCTGCTGATGTATCTACCTTATTTCCGTCAGGACCTACCCAATAAGGAGCGTTATATCCTGCCGGAGCTGATGGTGTTGACGGGAAGAGCTTGAACTTTGAGCCCTTAACGATCTCAACCGGTTCAGCTACATCTGCTCCCGGTGAGATAGGTGATGAATCGGAATAGATAAACTTGAGTGTGCACTTGTTAGCGCTCTTTTTCTTCTGATAGAAGATGTAAGTGTATCTGTTTTCCTCGCCGTCCTCATAGTACCTAGCCTGCTGAGGTGTGCAGCCGATAGGTGCAGTTGCACGCTCAACATAGTCATCAAAGATATTCTCGTCCATCTCAGTAGAGAATTTGAGGTCCAGAAGTTTCCAATCTGCTCTGCCGGCATCAATCATGTTAGTAAAGCTGATAGCAGCGCCTGATTCCTTACGGATAGTTGCATCGGCGTTATTAACAGTATCTCTCTCAAATCTTTTCTTTGTAAACTCATAAGTGCCGTTATTATAGACAGCCGAATAAGTAACTACATCAAAGAACATAGTGTTACGCTTACTCTTAGCACCCATTTCGCCAACATTAGTAAGATTTGAAGATGCTGACATATCAAACTTGAACTTATCGTAGAAATCCACACCCTTAGCAACGATAGCGTTGTTAAAGTTGAGTCCCTCTTCATCAAGCTTGGTGATCTTATAGATACAGCCTGTTGCGCCCATTCTCTTATCTACTCTGTCAGTGTCATCACCTGAATAATCACTCAGGCCATAACCTCTGAGGTTAACGTTATCGATAACAAGGCAGTTTGTATAAGCTGTCGCAGGAAGCTTGCTGCTCTTAACAATTCCTTTATCGGTAACCACAGGAACTCCTCTGTAGCCTTCAAGAATGAGTACATTTGTAGCATATCTCAGCTCGTCATCGACATATTCGATAAGACCTGAGCTGATAAGGTTTGCATCCATAGTTGCCTGAGTATCGTTGTGTATATCGTTAGCAGGTTTGATAAAGTTGAGTATCGCAACCATTATCATGCCAAAGATACAAACCACAACGATAAGCTCAACGAGGGTGAAACCGTTAAGATTTTTCTTTTTAGAATTATTCATCAGTTCACCCCTCCTTTAAGAACCCGCAAATTCAGACTGGCTCTTGAGCTCAAGGCCATCGCAGATATGGATACTGATGAATCCTGTTCTCTTACCGTCAACAACTTCCATATACTTTTCGATGTTATCCTCTGAGAAGGTTCCAAATACAACGCTGTTGTCATCGTAATCAACAAGTCTGAAAAGATCGGGAGCCTCGCCTACCTTATAACCCATCTGAGCAAAGTTCTCATTTGTAATTACAACGCTGGTGGGATCAGGGATAGGGTTTTCATCAGCACCGAAAAATCCGCCGTCAAATGCCAAGAAAGTTATATTGAGCTTCATACCTGTATGGTTGAACACCTTTAACCAATACTTACCCTCAGCAGGATTCGGAGTTGCGATATTTACATTATCACATCTGAAGAATCTGAGGTTATAGTTCTTGTCTGATGAATCCTTTTCTCTTCTTGTTACCTTATACGCATAAGCGTTTGTATCGAACTTGATAGTTTTAAAATCGGCTGAGATCTTTACTTCATTATTTGAACCTGTAAGCATTTTGCCGACTTTGATCGTACCTGTATCATAAGATACACTTGTGTTGAATGTCTCTGCTGCGTTAGCCTGCTCGTACATTTCTCTGCTTCTAACAGCTGTATCAGCATTCTTTTTCTTTGCAGCAACTGCTATCGTTACAAACATACTTGCGATAACGCCGAGTATGCACATTGCAATGATAACCTCAGTCAGAGTCATACCTTTTTTATTGAACTTTTTCATAGTACCACTCCTCCTGTCTTAGTAATGATCGTACCTGTCAAGCTCAAATCCTGTGATGTTTCCTTCCTTATCGCCCTTTGCATTTGCAAGAACTGAAGAACCGGAAGGCTCGGTATAAACGTAGGTACTTGTTTCCTTGTTGTTAAACGCACTTGCGATGAACACACCTACGCCCTGGATAGGCTTGCCGGGGTTATAAAGACCGCCGTCTGATCTAACTACATTGAATGTAAGGTTCTGAGTTTTAGGTGCATAAGCGCCCTGAGGTGCATAAACTGTTGCCTGAATGAACGGAGCATTTGCCTGTCCTTGTCCGATAAATCCGGCCTGCGCATTTGTTTTACCCTTTTCAACATCATACTCACAACCAAGGCTGAAGTTTTCACCAATAAGGAAGATTATGCTTGATGAACCCGGGCAGAATGTACTATGAAGATTACCTGTTGCATCCTTATACTTAAGGGTCTCATCACGAGTAGGATTGAAATAGAAGTCGCTTCTTACATAGTTGTTAGCATTCTGTGGGCTTCTTTTTGCATTCTGATAATACTCAGGCTTGAGCATATTCACATAGGTATCATAATCAAAGAGGTTCATAAAGTGGAACTCAAATGCTCCCGGATTTGAACCTGTATGCTGCGATACACCTGCCTTATCCTTACCTGTGAATGCGATCTTGTTGCCTGAATCGGATACGAAGTAGCAGTTATACTGATGCTCCATAACCTCTATGCCGTCACCAAGAGTTGCAGGCTTCTTGGTAGATCTGTTTCTTACAACGATCTCGCAGTTCTTACCGTATTTACCGACAAGAACTTCATCTCTCAATCTGATAAGTACGTCACCTGTTGAATCATTCACATCAATGAGAATGAGATAATCATTGTCCCAGGAAACGCCCTTATTATTCTTATAAGCGCCGTTCTTTCCGGGATCGAAATCCTGTGAGAATGTACAGCTCTGCTCTACATGATAATTGAACTTAGCGCCTGAATCAGGATCGGTATAGCTCGGTGAATCATTGAGCAGGTCATAAGTATTTTTGCCGTTATAGAAGTTTGCATACTTTTCGGCAAAGTCTGCACTTGAAACATTATCATTATTCATGAAGAAGTCCTCAGGCATATACTTATATGTCGTGGAGTTGATCTCCATTGTAGGCTTAGCGCCTCTGCCCGACTTTTCGATCTTAGCGCTTGCGCCTACGTTCTTAGTGCCGCTTACGGTAGGCTCATTTCCTACGATAGCACCAGCAACATTAAGATTATTACACTTGAATGAACCGCCGTTGATGATGAGGTCTCCCTCGATAAATACATCACCGTTGATATTTACATGACCGTTGTTGAGAACGAAGCTGCCGTCGTTGATGATCTCAGCATCAGGAGCGTCGTTCTTATAAACGTAAACATTACCTGTCTGTGTCCACTCATTGCCGGACATTTTCACGCAATGAGTAATGATGTCGACATCATAACCATCAGAACCGACTTCGACCTTTCCGCCTCCGCCGTAGCTTGTGCTTACATCAGCAGTTCCGCCAATGTAAATATAGTTGTATCCATCATTACCCTTTTTATAGGATTTTGCCTTGATATCTCCGCCCCAGTTGCCGGAAACCTGTACAAAAGATCCTCTTGTATTATCATGGATATTGGAATAAAGATCAAGACCGTTTCCGCCTGTTCCGGCAGTTGTCATTGATCCCCAGATGTACAGTGAGCCCTGGAGCTTAACATCGTTTGTCATGTGATAAACTTTTTTAAGGTCACCCTGGTCAAGAACTGCGGTGTCACCGACAACGTTGAGGTTGTTGATGTCAAGTCCGCTCTTACCCATCCACTCGACAGTGTTGGTAAATCTTGCAGGTTTCTTCTTAGTTGCAGTTGAGATGTGAGCAGCGACCTTTTCGGTCTCATCACCATAAGTTGTTGTGCATGTGAGAACCAGATTGTCAGCACTGCCGTTATCCTGAGAAATTCTCAGCTTGGTAGTACCGATCTTATATTCCGGCTGATCCGCACTGCCGTTATAGGTTACATCTACTTCGGTTCCCTTTCCGTCGTCTTCTGCTGCTAATGCCTGGATAGCTTTGATATTTGCGAGCTGTTCCGCTACATTTTTAGCGGTACCTTCCGGGCCTGAGCCGTCAGCTTGCGGTGATCCGGTCATGACTCTTATCTTTTCCACGAATCCCTTTAACGTGGTCGATGCAGTAAGATAAGCCTGTTTTCTGCTGTAATTGGAATTGGTCTTTTTCCTGTTTACAGCGACATAACCGATCGTTGCACTCATGAGGATCGACATGATAAGCAGGACGCAGACTGCCGTAACAAGTACTGCACCGGACTTATTTGCGCTTCTCTTTTTTGAGTTCGGTTTCATCTTTACCACCCTTTCATAATCATTAAAACTTTTACCATTATATAGCACGATTTGGCAGACCGAGTTTTAACGCTCAGCCTACCAATTCGAACCTATTTTACTCTGTTGGCTTCGAGAGCTTCTTAACGGTGATAAGGTTGATATTGATCGTTCCCTTGATCTCGTTATCGTCGAATGCTTCAACGCCCTGCTTGTCAGACTTGGACTCAGCAGGCTTCTCGGAAGAGCTTCCCGAGTTTGTTGTTCTTTCCTGCTGAAGATCCTTACCGCTGATATCAGAAATGCTGAGGCCTGAGAGGATCATACTTCCCGGAACGTTCTTAGAAAGGTTCTCGCAGAACTTCTGAACGTCGCTGTACTTACCGATGAAGTTAAGCTCGATCTCGTAAGAAAGAACGTCTACGCCGTCGTTAGGATTGATAACAAGAACGCTTCCATCGTCCTTGTTCTGCTTCTGCATTGTCTGAGCCTGGCTGCTTGTATCAGTATTTGAGCTGCTGTTTCCAACATTATCGTACTGGTCAACCTTGTTATCAAAGTCTGTTGTAGCGATCTTTGATACATAGTAGAAAGGCTTGAGCTTCTTTACGCTGTACTCAGAGATGACCATTGTGGAGTTCTGAACCTTAGCGTCATCAAGGAGCTTATCAACTGTATCAGTAGCGTTCTGTGTTGACTGATACTCATAGAAGTTTGCTCCGAGTTCATCGGACTTCTTCCATGCTGCTTCAATTCTCTGAGGAAGATCCTTATCCTCTTCGATCTTATCATTCCTCTGTGAAAGAACTACCTGTCTGTCGTTGAGTTCATCTCTCTTCTCACCGAGTTCCTCGAATGCAGGAACGATGAAGAACCAGATACCAACTACCCAGACCAGTACAACTATTACGACCGATAATAATACTCTATCTCTATGATTTAATTTCATTACAACTCACCTGTTCCCTTCAAATACAATGTAAGACCGCTTATAACGACCTTGCCAGCCTTTGGATCCGCAGCATTTGAGCTATCAGTTACAGACGAGCTGGACTTGATCGGATTTCCGGAGGAATCAAGCTCTGCGCCAATACCTTCATATCCTGAATAGAGAACATAAGCGACATACTTGGAATCCCTGAACGCATCACAAAGGACCTTTACCTGCTTCTGAGAATCAACAAGCACTTCTGTGAATGCGATAGTTCCGTCTTCCTCATTATATGTGATACCTGTGTAAGTTGCATTCTGCTCCTTGAGTATCTTCTTTACCTCATCGAATCTTTCCTGGTTAAGGAAAGGTGTTGTTTCGATGTTCTTCTTTGCAGCGCTTGCATAGAGGTTCCACTGCTCGATATAGTTGAGCTTATTGTGGAGAACCTGGTTTTCAGCGATCTTCTTATCAGCCTCAACGATCTTATCGTTGGTATCGTCGATATCCTTCTCAACAGAACCGATGCTGATATTGATAAATATAGTTATCGCAATGATAAGAACAACGGAAGCTGCTGCGATGATAAGTGCTGTGATGAAGGTCTGCGGAATAGCTCCGCCGCCCTTGCCCTGCATTTCGTCAACTTCGAGGAGGTTGATCCTTTCAGTCTGCTTATCTCTCTTATAAAGAGCACCGATAGCATTTGCAAATACAGTGAACTCAAAGTTCTCATAACCTGTGATCTGAGTCGGTACCGAGAGGACAGAAGCCTTGATCTCGAGTCCGTCGAGAGCGTCAACTATCTTGATATAGTCCTCGATCCTACCATAGAGGATAACGTTGCTCAGACCCGTACCGCCTCTTGCCTTATTGAACTGCTCCATTCTGAAGATGTTCTCATTAAGAGCTTCCATTATGTAATCTTCGCTCTCATAATCATCAGGTGAGATAGGAACGTATCTTGCGAAAGCCATCTGACCATTCTCGAACAGTGTCAGTCCGAGGAAGTTGTCATCGATCTGGCAAACGAGCAGAGGCATTCTGTCAAGATTAGCCTTATCTGCGAGCACGATTCTTGAGATCGAGTTACATCCGATGTTAACGGACTTAAGGCTGATGCCCAGAACGCTGAACAGCTTTCTGAAGCTGTCAACTATCGTACTTGGGCAGGCAGTAGCGAGCACCTTAACTGCGCCCGGGTTATCTGCACCTGCTTCACCGACTACCGAATAGGAGATCGAGTAGTCATCGGAAAGTCCCATTTCCTGTGACATCTGGTTCTGAACCATTGTCAGGAACTCAGAGCCTTTTCCCTTTGGAACGATAAGCTCCTTGAATACGATGTTGCTGGATGAGAAAGTAACAACTGCTTCCTTATCAGTCATCATCTGTGATTTAAGATTTGATGAGATTATCTCATTGAGTCCGGAGAGGTTGATAACTTCTCCGTTGAGGATCATATCCTCGGGGATATCGATAGTGAGCGACTTATCGATCTTGATCTTATTGGCTGCATTTTCGCCTTTAACTACATTGATTTGTCTATCTGAAATATCAAAAGACAGCATTTATTCTTTCACCTCTTATTATTATTCAGTGTTCTCCCACTGTTTTTTCTTTACGAATTCTCGAGTCCTTCCAAGCTGCCGTAGAGCAATGGGAACACACCTGCAAGGCAAAGACCTATACAAAGTCCCATGAATACGATGAGCAAAGGCTCCATAAGTCCTACAAGTCTTGTTACGGCTGCGTCTGCTTCTTCCTCGTAGTAGTCCGCAGTTTTCTCAAGGATCTCGTCCAGCGCACCCGACTCTTCACCGACGTAGATGATCGAGGTGAACATACCCTCGAATATCTCTGTCTTAGCAAGAGCCTGTGACATAGGAGAACCCTGCTTAACTTCGTCAACGACCTGAATGAACATCTTATCAACATAAGAGTTGTTAAGGATCCTCGAAGATCTCTCGAGACAGTCGATCATTGGGATACCGCTGGAGTAAAGTGACGAAAGAGTTCTTGCGAATCTTCCTTCATAGATCTTAACTATCAGCTTTCCTGCTGCCGGCATCTTGATCTTGAAGTAGTCGAATTTAAGTCTTACAGACTCGACCTTCAGAGCGTAGATCCAACCGAAGATGATAACGAATATCGCTATCAGCACAACGTACCATCTTGCCTTAACAAAGTCACTTATAGCAAACAGTGCTTTTGAAAGTGCCGGCATTTTTTCTTCTTCCATCAGTCCTGCAAATATAGGCATGATGAATGTAAACATTCCGACTACCATTGCAAGACACAGAACACCCAGGATTATAGGGTATGTCATAGCACTCTTGACCTTGTTGTTCAGTTTGTTTGAGTTAGCGTAGTAATCGCTCAGACGCTGCATGGTGATATCAAGGTTACCTGCGGTCTCACCCGCGTCGATCATCGAGATCATGAAGTCAGGGAAAGATCCCTTTTTCTCTTCAAGAGCCGATGTGAAGCTGGCACCCTTTTGCACCTCATCATAAACATCCTGCCATACAGCCTTCGGTCTTGGCTTCTCTTCCTCTTTATAAAGGATGTTGAGAGCCTTAACGATAGTCAGTCCCGAAGTCATCATAGCAGCGAGCTGTCTGCAGGCAAACGCAAGTTCCTTGGTTTTGAACTTGTAAACTGACTTCCTTCCTGAACCAAGTGCCTCGGAATAGCTTACGAGGTAAAGACCTTGTTCATAGATCTTATCCATGACCTCCTGCGGACTTTCAGCCTCAAAGGAGCCTTTTATGGTCTTACCCGAAGTATCCTTGGCGACATAGGTATAAGTTTTCATTTTCTAAGATACACCTCCACCATTAATGCAACTTGTATTTATCTGCATTATTGCACAATACACACATTATGCATTTTATACATTATATCACTTTTTTCTTTTTTAATCAAGTGCTTAAACTATATTTTAAGTTAAGTATTTCGCCAAAATAACTATCCGTTTTTTATTCATTTTACACAAATAAGGTTGCTGAATTAACTAATTTACGAAAATATGCAAGAGTTGTTGCTTTTCATTGCATAAAATATGTACAATTTACACAATTGACAAACTTCATCAGTATCCGAGCGGCTGTGCGACAAGGATGACCTTATACCTGTCCTTATGGCGCTGATAGCTTGAAACGAGGTAGCTGCAGCACATTCTTCCCTGATTCTTGCAGCCTGCGGTCATACCGCCGCCTGTTTTGCAGCTTATGCACTCGCCCGTTTTGGAGCAGGGTGTTGTAAGCTCAAGTCTTGTGCCGTTTGCAGGGGCAGCGACCTTTTTTACACGCTGCTGCGCTTCCTGAAGGTCGGCAACTATCTTATTGCAGCCGACGATGAAGATAACTGATTTTGGACCGTAGGCGATAGCTGCAACTCTGTTTGAATTTCCGTCCACATTATAGATATCGCCCGAAAGCGTCACAGCATTTGCGGAAGTGAGGAAAGTATCGGCGCAGAAGGTCTTGCGGTATATTTCCTCGACCTCCTCCCTGTTTGCGCACTTTGTCCTGTCAAGGAAGTTATACTTTCCGCTTTTCATCAGGTCGAGCACTCCGCTTTCGGCAAGGCTGACCGAGCCGCCGCAGGAGATAGTTTCGCCCTCCTTGAGCAGTTCGCTGACCTTTTGCACTGCCTGCTCGCAGTCCTGCACGACAAAAGCCTGCATATTGTTGCTCCTCAGTGCCTTTGCGGTGGTTTCGAGTTTTTCTTCGATAGTCATGGTTTTCTGTTTATTCAAATTGATCCCTCCCAAGAATCAGTTATCTGTCAATCCTTCCTCAAACAGCTTATCTACGAGCTCTTTAAGGCCTTTATTTTCGGCATTCTCCAGCAAAGGATCCTGCTGAGTTATCATTTCTGCGGCGTGCCTTGCTTTTTTCAGCACGTCCATATCCTGCGACATATCAGCTATCCTGAGCTTAGGCAGGCCGTGCTGGCGGTCTCCGAAAAAGTCGCCGGGGCCTCGCAGTTTAAGATCCTCCTCGGAAATCTTAAAACCATCGGTAGTTGAAGAAAGTATCTTCAGGCGCTTTACCGTTGTTTCGCTGACGTTATCGGTGATGAGCACACAATCCGACTCAAAGCTGCCCCTGCCGACTCGTCCACGCAGCTGATGCAGCTGCGAAAGACCGAACCTATCGGCATTTTCTATCACCATTATCGTAGCATTGGGCACATCCACGCCGACCTCGATAACAGTTGTTGAAACGAGCAGGTCGAGCTTATGCGCTTTGAAATCCGCCATTATCTTTTCTTTTTTTTCGCTTGCCAGCTTTCCGTGCAAAAGCCCTATTCGGTAGTCCTTCAAAGCACCCTCTTTGAGCTTTTTGGCATAGCTTTTAACATCGGCAAGCTCCATATCGCTCTCATCTATCATCGGGCAGACGACATAGCCCTGTCTTCCCTGCTCAAGATGCTTTTTCACATAAGCAAATGCCCTTTCACGCAGTTTTCCCGTTACTGCGTAGGTCTTGACAGGCTGCCTGCCCTTTGGCAGCTCATCGAGCACGGAGATATCAAGATCGCCGTAGATCATCATCGCAAGCGTTCTTGGTATCGGAGTTGCGCTCATTACGAGTTTATGCGGTGCTCCGCCCTTTTGCGCAAGCGTTGCCCTTTGGCGGACGCCGAATCTGTGCTGTTCATCCGTGATGACAAGGGCGAGCTTTTTAAAGCCCGTGGAATTCTGAAAGAGGGTATGTGTTCCCACAACGACATCAAAATCGCCGTTTTGCGCACCCTCTCTCACGGCATTTTTCTGCTTTTGCGTGAGTGCGCCCGTGAGCAGTGCGACCTTTATTCCCAGCGGTTCAAGGAACCCTTTCAAAGTATCGTAATGCTGAGCGGCAAGCACCTCGGTAGGTGCCATAAGCGCTGTCTGGCAGCCGTTTTTGCAGGCAAAGTACGCTGCGGCGGCTGCAACGGCAGTTTTGCCCGAGCCGACATCGCCCTGAACGAGCCTGTTCATCGGGAACTGCTTTTGCATATCCTCGGCACAGTCGAGCGCTGCTTTTTTCTGGCAGGCTGTAAGCTCAAACGGCAGGCTTTCAAAAAAAGTCTGCATGGGGATATTTTTCAGGCTGAAAGAGGCGTACTGCCTGCTTTTTGTCCTTATCAGCGACATTCCGAGCTGGAGCACGAGCAATTCATCGAACACGAGGCGTTTTTTTGCAGTTTCGTAGCCGATAGTGTCCTTCGGGAAGTGGATATTGTTCATTGCGTACTCCTCGGCGCAGAGCTGATACTGCGTTTTCACCCACTGCGGAAGAGGCTCGTAGATATATTTGCCGCACGCTGCGAGGGCATTTTTCATATTTCCTCTCAGCACGTTCTGCGATATGCCCTCGGTAAGTCTGTAAACGGGCTGCACCTTGCAGTCGGTATCGGCTTTGAAAACAAGCGGAGAATTCATTTCCCGCCGAATCAGCGTACCTGTTATCCTGCCTATGAGATAATATTCTTTATCGAGCTCGAGCTGGGCAAACAGGAACGAGCTGTTATATATCACAACGGTGAGGTCTGCCGTCCCGTCGGTAACCACTGCTTTGAACACGCTCAGCCCTTTTCTTATGCGTGCTTCGGGCAGTTTTTTAACGACAGTCACCTTAACTACCGTTTGCTCGCCCGTTACGCTGTCAGAAAGCGGCGTAACGGTATTAAGGTCGATATAGCTCCTTGGATAGTGACAAAGCAGGTCATAGACCGTAAACACGCCCATTTTTGCATAAAGCTCGGCACGTTTGGGACCCACGCCTTTAAGGTAGGTTATGGGCTTATCAAGCTCACTGTTCACTTTGTCACCTCCGCTTCGCACTTACTTATCAAGTATACCACAATTACGACTAAATTTCAATAGCATCGAGCACGATTTTTTATATAAAATGCAAAAAAGCAGAACGTTAAGGGTAGCACCTATATAGAAGTTTTATAAAATGATTTGAGGAACATCTTTTATTGCGAAGGACTGTTTCCTAACCGCATTTCTTGTCCATAACTATTTTTTAACCCCGATG